>SDXZ01000002.1 GCA_004210805.1 Acidovorax sp. | reverse complement strand
CCCCCAGGTTGACCACCATGGCCGTCAGCGCCGCCGTGTAGGGCGACCAGCGCAAGCCAATGGAGGGCAGCGCAAAGAAGAAGAAAAACAGCTGCACGATGAACGGCGTGTTGCGGATGACCTCAATGTACGCATTGATCAAAAACCGCAGCCAGGCCGGACCGCCCGTCTTGCCCCACGCACAAAAGATGGCCACCACCAGCCCGAGCAGCGTGGCCGTGAGCGACAGCTGCACGGTGATCCACGTGCCCTTGAGGAGCAGCGGCCACGCGGCAAAAACGGCATCGAACTGGAATTGGTAATTCACGGTGATCTGGGGTTATTCCAAAGTGAGGGCAGTTTATGAAACCGGTTTCATAGGCGCATCGGGGATTACCCCATAGCCTGAAAAACCCGCGCGGCGCGCCCCACAAAAAGCTCAGTTCGCCCAAGCTGGGCCCGTGGGTGAAAATGCCGAATGCCTTCTTTTCAGCCAGAACCCCCCTTCACCCACGGCCAGGCCGAACGCACCGCCGTGCTGCTGTGCAATCTGGGCACGCCCGATGAACCCACAGCCTCCGCCGTGCGCCGCTATCTGGCGCAGTTCCTGGGTGACCACCGCGTGGTCGAAATCCCCCGGCTGGTGTGGCTGCCCATCCTTCACGGCATCATCCTGCGCACTCGCCCGGCCAAGTCGGCCGCCAAATACGCCAGCATCTGGACGCCCGAGGGCTCGCCCCTGGCGCACTGGACGGCCAAGCAGGCCACGCTGCTGCGCGGCTGGCTGGGCGAGGCGGGGCACGCCGTGCTGGTGCGGCACGCCATGCGCTACGGCAACCCGTCCATCGCCAGCCAGCTTGATGCGCTCAAGGCCGAGGGCGCCACACGCATCCTCATCCTGCCGCTGTACCCGCAGTACTCGGCCACCACCACGGCCAGCGTGTTCGACGCCGTCTACACCTGGGCCGCGCGCACGCGCAACGTGCCCGAGCTGCGCTTCGTCAACCACTATCACGACGCCCCCGGCTACATCGACGCGCTGGCCCGCACCATCGAAACGCACTGGAAGCACCACGGCCAGCCCGACCAGTTGGTGATGAGCTTCCACGGCGTGCCAGAGCGCACCCTGCACCTGGGCGACCCCTACCACTGCGAATCGCGCAAGACCGGCCGCCTGTTGGCCGAGCGCCTGGGCCTGCGCGAGGAGCGCTACCGCATCACCTTCCAGTCGCGCTTTGGCAAAGCCAAGTGGCTGGAGCCCTACACCCAGCCCACCATCGAGGCCCTGGGCAAGGCCGGCACGCGCCGCGTGGACGTGGTGTGCCCCGGCTTTACCAGCGACTGCCTGGAGACGCTGGAAGAAATCAACATGGAAGTGCGCGAGGCCTTTTTGCACGCGGGCGGGCAGGAGTTTCACTACATCCCCTGCCTGAACGACAACAACCACTGGATCACCGCCCTGAGCCGCGTGGCGCAACAGCACTTGGCGGGCTGGCCCACCGAGGCCCCTACCGCCGCCGCACTGGCCGATGCACGCAGCCATGCGCTGGCCGGTGGCGCACCCAAGGGCGTGTGCCCCGTGGCGCACTGACTGCTGGCAACTACTGTTTTTATAGCTGCTCGCGCTTACCCATCAAGCGCTAGCGGCCAATTTGACTCATATTCCGAGATGGCAGACACGCTTTGGTGACCTGCCCTCCCCCAACACCTGTACTGATGCCTGCTTCTGCCCTCGCCCCCCACCAGCTGCGGCTGACGATCAACCCCGCCATGCTGGGCTTTGCCAGCACCGCCGAACTGCAAGACCTGCCCCTGCCCTGGATCGGCCAGGAGCGCGCGCAGGCCGCCGCGCAGTTTGGCCTGGGGCTGCACCAGCCCGACTACCACCTGTTTGTGCTGGGCGAAGTGGGCAGCGGCCGCGCATCGCTGATGCGCCAGGCCATGCAGACAGCAGCAGCCGCACGGCCCGTGCCGCCCGACCTGTGCTACCTGCACAACTTCGACCTGCCCGACCGGCCGCGCGCCCTGCGCCTGCCGCCCGGCCAGGGCCGCGTGCTGCGCCAGCGCATGGCCGACATGGGCAAGAACCTGCAGGTCGACATCCCGCGCCGGCTGGCCAGCCCCGACTTCAAGGCCGATGCCGAACGCATCGAGCAGGCTTGGGCAGAACAGGAACGCAGTGCGTTCGCCACGCTGGACGCGTTTGCCGAAGCACGCCACGTGCGGCTGTCGCGCGACAACGGGCAGATGGTGTTCACCCTGCTCGGCCCCGGCGGCCAACCGCTGTCTGAAGCCGAGACCCACGCCCTGCCCCGCGAGCGCCGTGCCGAGATCGACACGGCCGAACACGCGCTGCGCGCCGAGATCACCCGCTTCATCGAAACCACCCGCCCGCTGGAGCATGCGCGCGATGACGCGCTGGCCCAGCTGCGCCGGCTCACCGTGAAGCCGCTGGTCGAACACGCGCTGCACGACATCCGCCAGGGCCTCACCCAACAGATCAAGGACGCCGCCAAGCTCGGCCAGTGGCTCGACCAGGTGGAGCACGCGGTGCTGCAGAACATAGATCTGTTCGAGGGCATCGACGACGAACAGGACACCGACGCCGAAGACGACCGCAAGGACGCGCTCGACAGCCTGCTGGCCCGCTGCAGCGTGAACCTGGTGGTAGACCACCACGGTCACACCACCGCACCGGTGCTGGTCGAGGACCACCCCACCCTGCGCACCCTGTTTGGCAGCATCGAGCACGGCACCGACAGCGACACCGTGCAGGCCGACCATGCCAGCATCCACGCGGGCAGCCTACTCAAGGCGCATGGCGGCTTCATCCTGCTGCACCTGCACGACCTGGCGGCCGAAGAAGGGCTGTGGGCGCGGCTGCGACGCTTTCTGCGCTGCGGCCGGCTGCAGATCGAGGAAGGCAGCCCATCGCAACCCGGGGGCGGTGCCGGCGCTGCCGTGGCACTGCAGCCCGAGCCCGTGGAGGTGGACGTGAAGATCGTCCTCATCGGTTCGGTGGACGAGTACTACGCCATGCAAGAGGCCGACCCCGACGCGGCGCGGCGCTTTCGCGTCAAGGTGGATTTTTCAGACCAGTTTTCGGCCACACCCGCCACGCACCATGCCACCGCCATCCTGGTGTCGCACTTCTGCAAACAGCGCGGCCTGCCCCACTTTGCGCCCGACGCGGTGGCCCTGCTGCTGGAGCAGACCCACCGCGAAGCCGACGACCAGCGCCGCCAGAGCGCCCGCTTTGCACACACCGAAGCGCTGGCCATTGAGAGCGCCGCGCTGTGCAAGGCGCGCGGCGGCACCCTGGTGCACGCGGCCGACGTGTTGGCCGCCAAGACCGCCCGCACCCTGCGCCACAACCAGCCCGAAGAAGAGCTGCACGAGTCCATCACCGAGGGCGAGCGCCTGATCACGCTGGCAGGCTCCATCACCGGTCAGATCAACGCCATGACGCAGATCGACCTGGGCGACTACCGCTTCGGCTTTCCCGTGCGCATCACGGCGCGCACGTTTGCCGGGCAAGAGGGCCTGCTCAACATCGAGCGCGAGGTCGATATGTCCGGCCCCATCCACGACAAAGGCGTGCTTATCCTGCACAGCTACCTCACCGCGCTGTTCAGCCACGTGGCGCCGCTGGCGCTCAACGCGTCCATCGTGTTCGAGCAGGAATACAGCGGCGTGGAAGGCGACTCGGCCTCGTGCGCCGAGCTGTACGCGCTGCTGTCCAGCCTGTCAGGCCTGCCGCTGCGCCAGGGCATTGCCGTGACGGGCGCGCTCAACCAGCATGGCGAGGTGCTGCCCGTGGGCGGCATCAACGAGAAGATCGAAGGGTGGTTTCGCGCCTGCGTGGCGGCGGGGCTGGACGGCACACACGGCGTGCTAATCCCCGCCCGCAACCAGCGCCACCTGATGCTGGACCGCACCGTGCTGGACGCGGTGGAGCGAGGGCTGTTCTATGTCTACACCATGGGGCATGTGAGCGAGGGGATTGCGTTGCTGACGGGCGAGGCGTCGGGGATGAGCCCGGCGGAGTTGCTGCAGGCCCAGGCCGACGAGCTAGCCAACCGTGCTGCGGCGGTGGAAGACACCGTGATGCAGCGTGCCGAGTTGACGTTGCGTGCGTATCGGCGGGCTTGCCAGATCGCGGGGTCTACGCGGAGGGGGCGAGGGGTGCGGGTTAGGTAGATAGGTTAGTGGCCCAGGAATTGGATGCTCGGGGGCTGGCTGCTTAGCAGCGGGAGCTGCCGGTCGCCTGCGGACAGCGTACTCACGGTTGGCGTCCTCAAGCCGACCGGCAATTCAGCAGCCTGCGCTGGTCCGAGTGGCAGCTATGCGAGGTACTGCCGATCCTGTCAGCTCAGGATCAGGCCCGGCACCCGGCAGGTGACAGCTGTTTCCCTCGCCGAACTCGCCCTGCAGACCCGTTACAACCAGCGCCCCCCCCAATTCGACCATCCGGAAGCGGTCAACCGGCGCGGGAAGCCGGTCGCTGGTGGTGCTCGCGCGACTGATCTGCATGATTCGCAATTCGCGATAGGGGCCACTCTTGAAAATGCAGGCCCCAGATACCTTGGCAGAGCAGAGTGAAAAATCGCTGGAGTAAAGCCAAGCTCATGCCAGGAGCAATCCCGATTTTCTATTCAAAGCGCTCATTGCGCGCCTGATGCTCCTCGAGCTCCCGCCTCGTCTCGCGGTCAATCGTGAGCATCACACGGCTTCTCCAACTCGCGACCGCATTGGCATTTTCGGGACCCAGTGCGTCCGCCAACTTATCCAACAAAGGCAGTCGCTTCCGGATGGCCTCCGCCCGTGAGCCACTCCATCCAGACGGCTCAACAAGTCCCACAAGTACGGCGCCTACAGCCACAGGATCAGGTGAGTTCTGAAGCAGCGTCATGACGCGCTCGGACCACTTTAGTGCCTGGTTACCCTCCGCAACGGCAAACGCAGGCAACAACGGAGCGACCCGAAGCCATCTCTGCGGTGTTCCGGCGCGACACCAGCCCATGAGCGCATCGATCGAAATCTCGGACAATGCACTGGTCCTGCGGCCGCCAGCCAGTGCGGAGCGACGCATGTAGTAGTTGTCGGTGTCGCCCTCATCGCCCACCAGCGCATCCAAGGCGAGGTGCGGTTGAACCTTGAACAAGGCAGCAATCGTTTCGGTGAGGTCATAGCGCGAGAGCGTGTGGTCGTCGAACTTCTTGCGTAACGTCGAGAGCAGGGTGCGTGCAGTCGATTCGCCCTCAGGTCCGCAGAGGAACTTTTTGACCAGGCCGGAGAGCTCGTGATCCAGTCGACCATGCTGTTTGGCTAGTGACGCGCTTGCGATCAACGTGTGAGCGACTGCCGTCACGCAGGGGCCGAACGGATGGTCCTTGCCATGTATGTGCATATATAGAACATCGATGGCAACACTCAGACCCTCCGGCTTGATGCTCAACTTCTGCAGCAGTCCTGCAAGAAGATCGTCCGCCAAGTGTTCTGTGGCACGGCCCAACGCAAGATACTGGAATGCCCACGCGTCCACGGCCGGGTTGTCCATGGACGCAAGCAAGCGACTGCACCCTGACGCATCGAGAGGGGCGCTTAATTGAAGTACTGGAACCCACGATGCGAGAGCTGCGCGGCCTATCGCTTCATCGAGGCAGCGCTCGAATGTGTCTCGATCCCGGACATGCGTCGCATGCAAAAACCCCCGGAGGATCTGAACACTTCTTTGCTCTGCAGGCGTGTCTTCAAAAGCCTTTGTCATTGCTGCCCAGCACGCGCTCAACGATTCCACTGCGTAGGCCAAGCCTGCCCCGAAGCTCCAATGCCGACCTTGCTGATTTTTGACAAGTAAGGGGAGAAGGGCATCGAATGCTGCCGGGTCTTTGGCGACGAGCTCGCCGAGCTCTTTTGCGCGCACTTCAGCATGCTCGTGGCCAGACACATCATCCTCCCCGTCGGCGTAGTCCAGCCCGGAGGCATAGTCGACCAGCACTGTGGCCTTCACACGGGCGACGAGCGTTTTCGGACGTGCGCGCTCCTCCAGCTTCTTAAGCCGTTTGAGAATGCCTGCGGGAAGCGACTTTTCGTCGAACTGGATGGTTTGCCGGATGGCAAGCCATCCGCGTTCCCAACCCGAGTCAACCAGCCGCTCAACGACCGGCTCCAGCACATCCGCCATGCGCGCGTTTGACCAGAGCGGTCGAAAGCTCCTCGCGAGAAGATCTCGCGCTTCGGAGACCCATGGCCCGCTTCCCGTGGCCACTTCAGCAGTGAGATTGATAAAGGTTGCGAACCAGTCGCGGATCGCTTTCCCTCGCGGGGTGAAACCATAGTCGCGTATACGAGCGCCAAACTCGAACTCGAAGCTGGACGAGAAGTGATACGCCTCCATGCTGGCTGCAAGTGCTTTCAAGCCAATTTGCCCCAGCACTGCGTCACCACACTCCAATGCCCCTTGAATCCAGTCCGCGCGCTGCTTCGTTGTAGCGTGCGTGCCCGAAAGGTAGAGCGTAAAGAGTGATGCAATGACGGATCGGGTGGGATCCATGCGCTCATCCTCGGCTTCTGTTCGAGCGAACGCTACGAGGACAGACAGGCATTCATCGAAATACTTTGCCTCGTAGGCGATTGATCGAACCAGCCGAACAACACGCGTGCGTGAGGGTGCTTTCGCCGACAGCAGCTCTGCTGCCGCAGGCCCCTCGACGGCTCGCTTGATGGCTGACAGAGTTCCTGCAGGAGAAACTGGCGCAACGTTGCACAGAACGTCGAGCAGGAATGGGGAGAGGCTCGCTACATCCCCGAGCAGACCGCCCTCAGCTAGCCAGCTATTGGCAAATTTCTCGGCAGATGGCGAAGCGTGCAGGTAGCCGAGCCGCCGAGAGAAAGAGCGCAACAATCGACCTTGGGGTTCCACCAACTTTGCGTGCAGCAGTGCGTGTGGAATGGAATCAAGCGCTCGTGCCGCAAGTGGGTTCGCGATCGCATGAGGCAGGATGGCGCGCCATTTGCCTCGGCGTTGCGCCAAACCACGCTGCTGGAGGTCGTTCACATGCCGGTATAGCGTCAGGGGCGCGATTTCAGCGAGTGCGGATATTGCACTGAGCTCACCTTCGTGGTCTTCTGCATCGAACGAATAGACGAGGGCACATGCCTCGGCGGCGACCTTCAGCTCGTGATGCACCTCCTTGCCGAGCCAGAAAAGACGATCAAACAATGCACGATCGGTTAGACCGGCGAGCGAGTCATTGGTGCCCATCGTGTTGGCCAACGCGATCGCGACACGGGAGTTGCCATCTGCGAAATCGGTGATGGTCTGGACATTGACTTGCGAGATCTGCGGGAATTGTTGCTCGATGACTTTCGCGATGAGCTCTGGAGATGCAGCGTCAAATTGGAAGACGCTGGTCTCAAGAGGTAAGTCCTCGCGAATGTCGTATTCGATCGTCAACAGGCTCACGCGATCAGAGATCTTGCATCGCGCAGTGAGCTGACCGTGAAGTTCGGAGCCACAGTTGTCAACGACCAGAATTGCTCTACGGCGCGAGGCGAGCAGTTCGTCGAGCAGGGCCAAGGGGGTTGGGTTCGAGCCCTCCCCTGTGTCGGTATAAATCGCATGGTCCTGAGGGAGCGCCTCGGGGGCTGCCTCCTCTTCGAAGAGCGCCTGCGCAAAGCGCGTCTTGCCGACGCCGGACAAGCCTGTCAAGCGAATGGAGCTCCCCCCAGTTCTGAGCATGGACCTGATCTTGCTGAGGCCGTCAGTCAACGTGAGACCTCTCTCCCGATCATGAGGGTCGAACAACCGGTGTTTCTCATCGGGGAGGAAGGGCTGCGTCTTGCCATCACGCGTGTTTGACCACTGGCCGTAAGGGCGCCAACCCTGCAGGGCGCGTCCCAACTGGCTTCGGACCCATACGACAACGCCAGGATGCCGATTGGTCCAGTCGGACAATCTCCGTGCGTCGTAGTAGTCGACAAATGCGGTCGCGGCTTTGGCTTCGCTGGCCACTGCGGCTTTCATTGCAGCGACACGCCGCTGGTATTCGGCATCTGCTGCGGTGTCGGATGTCGCGATGATGTATGCGCCGTTTCGATGGACCAATTCCTGTATGGAGGATCGCAGAACGCCCCCTGGGCACATCTCTTTCTGAATCTCGCTCAGCCCCATCTTGGTCGCCTTGACCTGGAAGCCGACGACGCTTCGCTCGAAGTGGGACATTTCGGCGTCTTTGTCGGAGAGCTGAACCCTGACATCGATGCCTCCGTCAGGTGCTCGCTGGTCACCTCCCCATGTCACCGGTATCGGCGGGATTTCAGCGTCAGCCAACCGGGCGATGCACAGACGCGCAACTAGGCCTCGAAGATCGGTGTCGGACAGATCTGCGACATCTCGGGGGGAAATTTCGAAAAGTTGCTGAGCGCCTGGAGGTGTCGGCTTGCCTTTTTTAGGACGAGCTCCTCTGGATTGTCCGCGGGTCACTTGGAGGTCGCCGCTGTCTTCCAGTGCGCGCACGTGCTTCTGCGCCGCACTTCGCGACGCGAACCCACACGCGATAGCGATTTCGTCTAGCGTGGGCGGGCGCCCATCTGCCTCTACTCTGGCCTGGATGAATGCCAAGACTTGACGCCTGCGATCGCTGGATTTGCTCATAGAGAACAAATGCACTCTGACTGGAGAACATTTGTCCTCTTTTCTCGAATGTACCTGTGGCTCTCGACAAGGCCTTGAGATGGACTCCACAGGCAACTGACTGGTGTCAGGTGAGCTGCGGCCATACCTTGCACAGCCAGTCGAGTAACCGGTCGAGATCGAAGCGACCATCCAGGCCGCCGTCCGCGAATGACTTGACTCAGCCTAGAGCAGGCATCGACCAGATTCTGCGACGGCGTCAAGCTGCGACTACGCCACCTCCACACGCGCCCTCAACCACCCAACGACATCCCCCGTCACCTCATCCCGATTCGTCTCATTCAAGATCTCATGCCGCGCCGCCGGATACAGCTTGACTGTCACATCGGCCACTCCCGCATCCCGATACCGCTGCCCCAGTTGCTCAATCAACGCCCCGCCCGCAGCCAGCGGGTCCGCATCGCCCGACGCGATCAGGATGGGCAGGTCGCTACGGATGCGCGCGAGCAGCGCGGGGTCAGCCAGCCGGGGCGCAGGCGCGAAGAGCGAAGGGATCACGTCGTCCGGCATGTCCCAACCGCACCAGGGGTCTGCGACGTAGGCGTCCACCTCCGCAGCGTCGCGCGAGAGCCATTCGTAGCCGGTGCGGTGCTCAAACCCCGCGTTGAATGCCGCGAGCCCGGCGGGCGCATCGGCGGGAGCGTTGGCCATACCGGCGGCCAACAGGTCGAGGGCGGTGGAGCCCGACAGGATCACGCCGGACCAGGTGGAGGCGTGGTCCAGGATGGCCGCCTGCGCTGCGAACGAGCCCATGGAGTGCGCGAACAGGAACAGCGGCAGGCCAGCATGCTGCGCTCGCAGCAACGCGCCGAACTGGGCCACGTCGGCAATGAGGCCGCTGAAACCAGCGCTGCCAAAGTCTCCCAGCCGGCCACCGGCGGTGCGCCCGTGTCCGCGATGGTCCACGGCGTGGACGATGAAGCCTGCAGCATTCAGGGCCTTCGCAAACCGGTCGTAGCGCTCGCCATGCTCGGCAAGGCCGTGAGAGATCTGCACGACTCCCACGGGTTTGCCGGAGGTCTCGGCCCAGGTGTAGGTGGTGACCTGGATGCCGTCTGCGTGGGACTGGAAGGAGGAGGTGGAGGTAGTGCTCATCGTTTTATTCTGCACGGGGCCTGGCGGCGTGTCACGGGCACATCACCCCCTGCTCCTCCGTGCCATCACCGTTCAACTCTTGCCCTGCTCAGGGTTCGCAGTCACCATCCGTTCCAACCAGCCCACCACCCCACCCAGCATGCCGCTCCCTCCTGTCCTCGACCGGTTTCTACAAGCCCAGGAGCCCATCTGGCCCCGCGTGATTGCCGAGCTGCGGGCTGGCCATAAGCGCACGCACTGGATGTGGTTTGTGTTCCCGCAAATCAAGGGGCTGGGGCACAGCGACATGGCCCAGCGCTATGCCATTGAGTCGCTGGCCGAGGCACAGGCTTACTTGGCGCACCCGGTGCTCGGTGGCCGCCTGCGCGAGTGCTGTCAGATCCTGCTGGAGTTGGAGACGTCTTCTGCGCTGGATGTGTTGGGCACGCCAGACGACCTCAAGCTGCGCTCCAGCATGACGCTGTTTGGCGAAGCGTCTGCTGCGCCGGGCAGTGTGTTCGACGCGGTGCTGCAAAAGTACTTTGACGGGCAGAAAGACCCGCGCACGGTCCAACGACCGCATGGTGCCTAGGCCTCCCCATCCAACGACACAGCGATATCCACAAGCTGCTGCCTCACCCAGGCATGCGCTGGGTCCCCGTGAAAGCGCTCGTGCCAGATCATGGCCGGTGACAACGGTGCCACTGGCAGCGGCAGGTCCAGCAGAGCGAGAGAAAGCCTCTTTGCCATCAAACGCGCGAACCGACTGGGCAAGGTCAGGACCATGTCGCTGTCTGCAACCAGCATGGCAGCCGCCAGAAAGTGCGGCACCCGAAGTGCGACGTGGCGGGTAAGACCCTGGGCCGATAGAGCAACATCCACAGCGCTCTCCCCCACGCCAGAAATCGTCACCGCAACGTGGCGCAAGGCCACATAGCGGTCCAGCCCGAAGGCACCCTGGGCCGCAGGGTGCCCGGCCCGCACCACGCACACCAATCTGTCGCTGTAGAGCCCCCGCCGATGCAGGCTGCCGGGCAACGCATCAAAAATCCCTAGCGCCAGGTCTGCGGCGCCTTGTTCGATCAGCCGCACGTTGTCGCCGGCCGGCTGCGCGATGTGCAGGCTCAACGCGGGCGCTTGCCGCTCGAGGCGCGACACCAGGCCAGCCAGCACCACGACGCTCAGGTGGTCGTGCGCGGCGATGGTGATGCGGCCTGTGGCCGCGGCGGGGTCGAAGACTGCGGGGGACACGATGCCGCGTGCATCGTCCAGCAGCTTGCTCACCGGGCCTGCCAGGGCTTCGCCGCGCGGCGTCAGGTCCAAACCGAGCTTGCCGCGCACCACCAGCTGGTCGTTCAGCATGCGGCGCAGGCGGCCCAGTGCCCGGCTGGCCGCGGGTTGGCTCAAGCCCAGGCGCAGGCCCGCCAGGGTCACGCTTCGGTCCCGCACGAGGGCTTCAAAAAGCTTGAGCAGGTTGAGGTCGACCATCGACAAATCCACTTGGCGCATTCTCGGTATGTCCTCCATGCCATTGATGCATTGCGGGCCATCATCCACCATTCCTGTTCATCTTGAATAGGAGTTTTTGCATGACTGTTTCCTCACTGCCTTACGCCGTATTTGGCGTGACAGGCCGCACCGGCGCAGCCGCCGCCGACGCGCTGTTGCAGGCCGGCCAACGGGTGCGCGTGGTGGTGCGCAACCTGGCCCAAGGCCAACCGTGGGCCGACCGCGGCGCAGAGGTGGCCGTGGCCGACCTGACCGATGTGGCATCCATGGCGCGCGCGCTTCGCAACGTGCAGGGCGCCTACGTCGTCTGCCCCCAGCCATATGGACGCGAAGACTTGTTCGAGCAGGCTGCCTGGATGGCCGACGCGGTAGCCAAAGCGGCCGTCGCAGCGGGCGTGCCCAGGCTGGTGGCCTTGTCCTCGGTGGGCACAGACCGCGACAGCAAGATCGGGTGGATCGGGATGAACCGCGTGTTCGAACAGCGGGTGGGCGGCGCGGGCGTGCCCACCATCTTTCTGCGTGCGGCCTACTTCATGGAGAACTGGACGCCGTTGGTTCACCAAGCGGTGCGCAGCGGCACTCTGCCCACGTTTTTGGCACCACCGCAACGGCGGATTCCGATGGTGGCCACGCTGGATGTCGGCAGGGCTGCCGCTGCCTTGCTGCAGGAAGAATGGACGCAGACCCGTGCGGTGACGCTGACCGGGCCCCAAGACTACAGCCCGCACGATGTGGCCGCCGTGGTGTCGGCCACGATCCACAAGCCTGTGGACGTGGCGGTGCTGCCGCCAGCGGATTGGCCGCTGGCGCTGGCGGGCGCTCATTTCTCAAAGGCTGCGCTGGCGGGCTTCACGGAAATGACGGTGGGCCTCAATAACTCGCACATCGATATCAAGAGCGATGCCGGCGCTGCGCAGCGGGCAGGTACGACTGCGCTGGAGCAGGTCATTGCCGCCATCGCCCGGTCGCAACAACCTGGGTAGGCGGCCAGGCACTGCCAGGCCGCCTTCTGCGGTGCGGCATGACAGGTGTTGGCGCAGCACAAGGCACATCGGCCGTGCCGGCGCGATGTGCAGGACCGCAACGTGCTCGAAGCCGCGGACCGCGGCCGACAACGCGCGGCGGTCCATGCGCCGCGGCTGCGCCGATCAGGCTGCGCGTGCCGGGGCCGGGGGCGGACGCCCGGCCTCCCCCGCTTGGTGGGTGTGGCGGGCCGCCTGCCTGCTGCGAAATTCGGTGGGGGTGCACCCGGCCTCCCGCTTGAAAAACTTGGCGAAGTTCGCCAGGTCGCTGTAGCCCAGGCTCTCGGCAATGCGCGCCACCGGCCAGGTGGTGTGGGCCAGGAGGCGTTTGGCCTCCAGAACGACGCGGGCGGAAATGAAGGCCTTGGGCGTGACGCCCGCCGCTTCCAGCGACGCGCGCACCAGGCTTTTCTCGGAGCAGCCCAGCTGCTGTGCGTAACGGGGCAGCTGGTGCCAGGTGGCAAAGTGCCTCTCCACCAACAACTCAAACGCCTTGAACCTCTGCAGCGCGCGCCCCGGTGGAGCGCGCTGCGCGGATTGCTGCTCGTGCGCCATGCGCAGCCGCGTCAGCAACGCATAGAGCTGGTAGCGCAACAAGGCGTTGGCATGCAGCGACGCGGCGTAGGTCTGCGTGTCCTGGTGCATCTGCGCAATGGCGTGGGCGATCACCGGTGCACTGTCGCTGCCCAGCTCCCACGCGGTGGGCAGCCCGTCCAGCCCGTCGGTCAGGGACTGGTCCTGCGCGGCAGGGGCCGCTGCCCACAGAAACTCCGGGCGGAACAGCACCATCCAACCATCCCAATCCTGGGCGTCTCCAAAGCTGTGGGTCTTGCCGGGCCGCAGGACGAGCACCGAGCCCGGGCCGCAGCGCACGTACTCGAAGTCCACCAGGTGGATGCAGGTTCCCTGCGTCACAAAGATCAGGGTCGGAAAGGCGTAGCGGTAGGTCGACGCCAGGGCCTCGCCGCCCACCCTCTGCCGCAGGTCTGATACCCGGAATATCTCCAGGTCGAGCGGGTACAGCCCCTCGGGCTGGTAGCTCAGGTGCTGGATGTCGGGGTGGCGCGCTGCGGCGGGTTTGTGGTGACGTGGGGTCATGGTGGTCTGCAGTACGGGGTCGCAGTTTGTCCTTAAATGACAGCGATTCGCCCCATTTTTACCGTCTGCCGGGGTGTCTATTGTCCAACAATCACCTCGCAGCACAGCACGCCGGGGCGTTGGCCGCAACCCCCCCCCCCACACTTACCGAAGGAAAAAACATGCACTCCATTGAAATCGCCAAGACCTACATCCAGGCCGCACAAACCGGCGACCAGGCCACCCTCGGCCGCGTCCTCTCGCCCGACGTGGCCTGGCACCAGCCGGGCAACAACCAGTTCTCGGGCATACACCGCGGCATGGCGGCCGTGGGCCAATTGCTGGGGCAGATGATGGCGGTGTCGAAAGGGACGTTTGCCATCACCCGGGCTGAGCACTACATGGCCAACGGAGACTGGGTGGCTGTGAGCATCGAGTTTGCGGGCGAGCGCGACGGCCTCGTGCTCCGGCAGCCGGGGGTCGACCTCGTCCGCATCGCAGACGGAAAGATCGTTGAAGTCCGTTTGTTCTCGAGCGACCCGGCGCAGGAAGACGCGTTCTGGGGGCAGTGACCTCACCGTGCGTGCCCCTCATAGCCCGCGCACGCCGCTCCCCGACAGGTCAGGCGTCGGGCGTGTGCCTGTTTTTTAAGCCCAATTGGGGCCTAGCGCTTATTCCATAAACATTGTTTGCTATGTAAGTTATAGCAACGGGAATTTTCCCGTTGCGGCGCGTGGCGCGGGCCCACGCACGCGGTAGCTGGCAGACCGCAGGTGCCCATCCCAGCGCTGCTGCACCGCGCCCTAGATGGCCTTGGGCAAAAGCAGCGCCAGCAGCATGCCGGACCAGCGCCGCCTTTTCAGGTTATCTGGCTTGCTGGGTGGTTGATGAAGGCGGAAGGGACGGAACGGCTGCGCGACAGCATTCAGCAGAACTCAGCAGCGCCCGGCCGTGCGCAGCAGCGCATTGCACTCCTTGCCCGCGCTGCGGCCCCGCTGCTCTGCGGCAGCCGCTGGCGCCGGGTTGCTGCTGTTCCCCGGGCTTACCACCATGGCCGTGCACATGGCATCGGAGTGCGGCGTTTGCCCAAAGCTCATGGCCTTTTGAAAGCCTGTGGCGCCGTACACGTAGCACCGGTAGGTCGTGCCGTCGCGGGTGTTGACGGTGTAGTTGACGCGGCCACCGGTTTCCTCCTGGCGGTCGGTGATGGTGAACTGCCCCGCAGACCGCCCTATCGACTGCGCTGTGCGCTGTTCCAGGCCCGACTGGTCGAGGGTCGAAGCGCAACCGGTGAGCAGCGACAGGGTTGCGATGGCGCAAGCCATGGGGGCGATGGACAGCAGGTGTTTACGGGGTTTCATGGACGTGATGGATGTCATGGATGTCATGGTGTGGATGGAGGGATAAACAAACGACTCGACGGAGACCAACAGGCAAAACAACTCCCTGCGGCCCCCAAAAGGGCCACACGCGTCAGGGTGAAAAAGGGGGAAGGAATCAGCCCGGTTTGCGGGCGACCACAAAGGCGCGGATGTCCTTGCCCCGCGTGCCATGGCGCTCGGCGCAGACGATCTGCAGGCCCTGCGCCACCATGGCTGATTGCAGCCGTGGTGCGTCAAAGCACAGCACCGGCGGGGCCTTGCCGATGGCGCGCATCAGCGGCACGGCCAGGTAAGGAATCAGCGGGTTCATCTCGGCAATGCAGGCCGTCTTGGAGATCAGCAACCCGCCCGGTCGCAGGGCCTGCACCGCCTGCTTGAGCGCACCGTCCAGGTCGGTCGTCAGGTGCAGCACATTGAAGGCCAGCACGGCGTCGTACGCCCCTGGCACGAAGGCCGCGGCCTCGGCGTCTGCCACGGCAAAACGCAGCTGTGGCGCGGGCTGTGCGGCCAGCCGCTGGTGGGCGATGGCAATCATTTCAGGCGACACATCGGTGGCCAGCAAACTCCGGGTGAAAGGCGCCAGGCGCAGTGCCGTGCTGCCCGTGCCGCAGCCCATCTCCAGCACGTCATGCTGGGTGGACAGCAGGCCCTGCACACGCAGCAAGGTGGCCTCATACCCCGCCAGATCGGCAATGGGGTCGGCAGCGTACTTGGGCGCGATGCGGTCCCAGAACCGCGCTTTGGACGCCGCGGCCGAACGGGGCGCAGCAGAGGGCGAAGCGTTGGAGACCGGAACAATGGCGGGAGAGGACATGGGGTACGGACGGTGAAGTGCTGGGGCGGCGAAATGCAGAGCGCAATGGGCAACACCCGGATGCTATCCATGCATTGATGCGCAGGAAATTGCGGTAATTGCAGTGAACATATACGTTTACGCATGGACAACCTCGACTGGAATCAGCTAAAAGCCTTTCTGCAAACGGCCCAGACCGGCTCGCTGTCTGCCGCCGCCCGCAAGCTGGGCCTGACCCAGCCCACCCTGAGCCGGCAAGTGGCCGCCATTGAGCAGCAGATGGGGGTGACCTTGTTCGAGCGCGTGGGCAAGGCCATGGTGCTGACGCCCACGGGGCTGGACCTGCTGGAACACGCGCGTGCCATGGGTACTGCCGCCGAGGCCCTGGGCCTGGCTGCGAGCGGGCGGTCGCAGGCCGTGGGGGGCGCGGTGTCCGTGTCGGCCACCGATGCCGTGGCCACCTACCTGCTTCCACCCATCGTGCAGCGCCTGCGGGCGCAGGAGCCGGGCATTGCTGTGGAGGTGATCGCGTCCAACGCACTGAGCGACCTCCTGCGCCGCGAGGCCGACATTGCCATCCGCCACGTCAAGCCCGAGCAGCCTGACTTGATCGCCCGCCTGGTGCGCGAGGCCCAGGCCTTCTTTTATGCGTCTGAAGCCTGGGTCCAGACCCACGGCCATCCGCGCAGTGCAAAGGACGCAGCCCACCTGCCGTTTGTGGGCACAGACCGCAACGGCCACTACCTTGCCTACTTGCGCCAGCACGGGCTGAACCTGAACGAGGACAACTTCAGCTGCTACTCGGACCACACCGTCGCCCACTGGGCACTGGTGCGCCAGGGCATGGGCATCGGCGCCATGATGGACGAGATCGCCGGTGGAACCCCTGGCATGGTCCGCGTACTGGACGAAGTGACGCCAATACGCTTTCCCTTCTGGCTGGTATCCCACCGCGAACTGCGCACCTCGCGGCGGATTCGCGTGGTGTTTGAGGCGCTCGCAGAGGGGTTGCAGGGCGAGGGCTGAGGGTGCTGAAGCCGGGCACACGCGCAGCGCGATGGGCCAACTCCAGCAGGCGCTGAACCAGCCCTCTGCCCGTCTGCACGGAGCCGAAAATTTCACCCAATTTAGCCTCTATCGCTTATCTGCATTCACTATATTGCTATTCAATTTATAGCTATTGATACCTACCTCCGAGGTGGGCGACGTGGATGGGCGCACCCGGTACCCCGCCGACAGCAGGTGCACATCCCACCGCTGCTGCACCGCGCCCCAGATGCCCTTGGGCAGGAACAGCGCGAACAGCATGGCAATGGCGCCCAGGCCGATGAGGTACAGCACACCCTGCCCGCCCCACAAGGTCTCTACCGCAAAAAAAAGCAGCGCGCCGAGGATGGGACCTTCCATGGTGCCTATCCCCCCCACCAACACCATGAAGATCATGTACGCCGTCCACTGCACGCTGAAATAGGTCTTGGGCTGAAAGCTGATGGACGTGGCCAGCCACAGCCCGCCGGCCAGTGCGCAGCCAAACGCCGACAGCACAAACACCAGCCGCTTGATGGCCACCACGCGCACGCCGAGGGAAATGGCGGCCGTCTCGTTGTCGCGAATCGCCTGTGCGGCCGTGCCCACCTTGCTGCGCAACAGCAGGAAGACCACCCAGCACAGCCCGGCCATGGCCGCGAGCGCGGCCCAATACGTGTAGGCACGCCGGTCGTCGGCGGCGTACTGCTGCAGCGCAATCATGGAGGTGCCCGTCTCGCCCTGCACCAGACTGTCCAGGTTCACACACAGATGTGCGAGCACTGCCACCACCCACATGCCGATGGCAAATTCGCCGCCCTGCAGGCGCAGCATGAAAGCCGCCAGCGGCACCGCCACCAAGGCCACCAGCACGGCCCCCACCAGCAGCGCGGGGTACGGGCCCAGGCCCGCATCGGCCAGCCGCACCATGGCATAGGCCCCGAGGCCGAAGAACGCCTGGTGGCCAATCGACACCAGCCCGGCGTAGCCCGCCAGGGCGTTCCACATCACCGCCAGGATCACGTAGATGAACAGCGTGGTGAGCCGGTCCACCGTGCCCGCCTGCAGCCACAGCGGCCCCAGGCTGAGCACGGCCAGCAGCAGCACGGTGGCGCCGGCGAAGGCGATGGAGGAACGCGTCCAGCGCTCGATGGCCCACGCGGGTTGGCCCGTGGGTGCGTTGGGAACAACAGAGATCGTAGGAACAGTCATGGCGCGGCCCTGCGGCGGGTGGAGAAGAACCTGCGCAGCGCGCCGCTCGCGTAGAGCCGGGCCAGCAGGATGACCAAAAAGGTGGCGTGCCCGGCGATCAGGAAACCCTGGGGATGCACCTGCGCCCCCAGGTTCTGCGCCACGCCCAGCACCACGCCGCCGAGCAAGGTGCCCCACAGCGATCCCGCGCCGCCGATGATCACGGCCTCAAACGCGAAGATCAGCTGCTGCGGGCCCGAGAACGGATCGAACGTGGCACGCAATGCCAGCGATGCCCCCGCCAGCGTGACGGTGACCATGGTGATGGCCGAAGCCGCCGCGAACACCGTGCCGGTGCGCACGCCCACCAGGCGCGCAGTGTCGGCATCCTCCGACGCAGCGCGGATCTGCCGCCCCAGCGCGGTGTGCGCCAGCATGGCGTGCAGACCGCCCAGCAGCAGCACCGCCAGCACCAGCACCAGAGTGGGCAGCTGCCCCACATACAAGCCGCCTGGCAGCTCCCAGCTGTCGTAGGCCAGCGTGCCGATGGAAGTAGCCAGCGACCGCGTGTCGGCACCGAAGTGCTGGAACAACACGTTGTCGATCACGCTCGCCAGGCCAAATGTGGCCAGCAGCGGCACCAGGGCGCCCAGGCGCGCGCTGCGCTCCAGCACCAGCTTATGCAGCAGCCAGCCCAGCAGCGCCATCGCCGGCACCACCGCCAGCAGCGCCAGCAGCGGGTGCCAGCCCATCGGCTCGGCCAGCACCCACAGCAGGTAGGCGGCCACCACGGTCAGGCTGCCGTGGGCCAGGTTGATGATGCGCATCACCCCGAACATGAACGACAGCCCGCAGGCGAGCAGCGCGTAATAGCCGCCCAGCAGGATGCCTTGGATGACTTGGTTGAGAAGGTTCATGCGGCCTCCTTGTGGGCAGGGTGGGTGTGGCTTGCGTGGTTGGCAGCTTCGCCGTCGGCACTGCCCGCGGTGTGGCTACCGGGCGCACCTTCGGGCCGCTGCGCGCCAAAATAAAACGCAGTGATCTGCGCGCGGGTGAGCTGGTCGGCAGGCGCGTCGGCCACCACGCTGCCTTCGAGCATGCAGACAATGCGGCTGGCTACGGCCTGTACGCGCTGCAGGTCCTGCTCTACCAATACCAGCGTGGTGCCCTGCCCCATCACGCCACGCAGCGCTTCGTACACGCCCTGCACCGCCAGGGGCGACAGGCCCAGCGAGACTTCGTCAAGCAGCAGCACGCGCGGGTTGGTCATGAGCGCGCGGCCAATGGCCACGGCCTGCTGCTGCCCGCCCGATAGCTCGCCGGCCTTCGCGTTGAGCTTGGGGGCCAGCTGGGGAAAGGCGTCGAGAACGGTGTCAAAACTCCACTGTCCGCGCCGCCCCGCAGCGCGGGCCACCAGCAGGTTCTCGCGCACCGTCATGCCGGTAAACAGGCGCCGCCCTTCGGGCACCAGGGCCAAGCCTTCGGCCACCCGCTCGTTGGCGGGCATGCGGGTGATGTCCACGCCTTGCCACCGCACTGTGCCGCTGCTGGCGCGGTGCGCACCGGCCAGCGTGCGCAAGAGCGTGGTCTTGCCCGCGCCGTTGGCACCCACCAGGGCCAGGATGTCGCCCTGGCACACCTGCAGCGACACATTGCGCACGGCAGGCAGTTGCCCGTGGTGGGCGTTCAGGGATTCGATGGTCAACAACGGGTTCACTGGGTTTCCTTCGCCTTCGGGCGGCCGGACGGCGCTCATGCGGCCACCCCGCCCAGATAGGCCTCGACCACGGTGGCATCGTTCAACACGGCTTGCGGATCACCGTTGGCAATGATCCGCCCGCCGTCCATGCACACCAGGCGCGTGGCGACCTGCAGCAGCACGTGCACCAGGTGCTCGATCCAGACGATGGCAATACCGCGGGCCTGGATGGTGCGCACCATGGCGACCAGTTCGCTGGCCTCGGCATCGGTCAGGCCGCCGCCGATCTCGTCGAGCAGCAGTACCTTGGGGCTGGTGGCCAGCGCGCGCACCAGCTCCAGCCGCTTGCGGCCGAGCAGGCCCAGTGTCTCTGCACGGCGGTTGGCGAGTGCCTCCATGCCACACAGGCGCAGGCACTCCATGGCCCGGTCGCCAGCATCGCGGGCGTGCAGGCCCGCGCCGTGCGTGGCGGCGGTGAGCACGTTTTCAAACACCGTCATGCCCAGAAACGGTCGAGGCACCTGATGGGTGCGCGCAATGCCCGCGCGGCAGCGGTCTGCCGCACTGCGGGCGCTCACATCCACCCCCTGGAACCAGACGGTGCCCTGGCTCGGCGCAAACGCTCCGGCCAGCACGTTCAGCAGCGTGGTCTTGCCCGCACCGTTGGGCCCGACGATGCCGACGGCCTCGTCGGTGCCTACCAAAAAATCGAGCTGATCCAGCACCCTCAAGGCACCAAAGCGCATGTTGATGCCCTGGGCCTGCAGCAGATGCTGCGGCCCGCCCGCTGGCGGGGATTGCGGATGTGGAGGTGAATGTGGCATGGACGATCAGCTGTAGGACTTGAGCGCTGCCGCCACGGGGATGTTGCGATCCGTGGCGTTCTCGGTGACCACGATGTCGAGCTTGAACTTGCTGCCCGCTGCGGGCTTGACCCACTGGGCGCCCACGACGGGTGTCACCGAAACGTTGGGCACGGGCCCCTTGGCAAAGTCCACTGGGCCCTGCATGGTGGTGGCCTTGAGCGTGCTGATGGCCTTGGCCAGCGCCGCCTTATCGCGCGGGTTGGTGCTGGCTTTCAGCGCCTCGGTGCCTGCATCAAACAGCGACATGGTGGAGCCCAGCATCTGTGTCCACTGCTTGCCGGTGCTGGCCTCGTAGGCATCGGCCAGCTGCACGCCCGTGAGGCCGGTCAGCGCTGAGGCATACGGAAAAGTCTTGTGCCAGAAGCAACCTGCACCCAGGTTCAGCGCCAGCGGGCCCAGGGCTTCGACCTGTGAGGGCACAAGGCCCGTCTTGGCGATCTGGGCGATCTTCACCATGCGCGTGTAGCCCTGCTAGGCCGCCTGCCGCCAGAAGGTAGCGAAGTCTGGCGGGATGGGGAAGGTGTTGAAGATCTCGCAGCGCTCGGCCTTGAACTTGGCGATCTGCGCGGAGTAATCAGTAGTGCCGTTCTCGTACGGGCCGGCATCCACGATGGTGAAGCCGGCCTTGGCGAGCTCGGGCGCCAGCGTGCCGCGAATGGCGTTGCCGTCGGCATCGTTGGGGTACAGCACACCAATCTTCTTGTTGGTGGGCAGCGCCGCAAACTGCGACGTGTACGACGTGGTGAAGCTGCCGCCGCCAAACGAGAAGTGGTAGGTCCACTTGAAGGGCGACGGCGCACCGGGCTTGGCGCCGCGGCCAAAGTACCAGGCCTCCCACGGCATCACGGTGGACAGGCAGGGCACACCCGCCGCCTCGCACGCATCCGACACCGGGTTCACCGTTTCGGGTGTGGTGGTAGTGAGCATGAGGTCGATCTTGTCGCTGTTGATCAGCGCCTTGGCCAACTGGCTGGCGCGGGCCGGGTCGGACTGGGTGTCGCGGTCCAGGATCTCCACCGCGTACTTCACGCCGCCAATGGTCAGGCCTGCCGCCAGCGTCTTGCGCACCTGGGCCAGGATGAAGGTGTCGGTCTCGCCCAAGGCGCCCAGCGGGCCGGTGCGCGGGCTGATGAAGCCGACCTTGAGCACGGGCGCGGCACTGGCTGCCTGCGCCCATAGCGGGCCGGCGCTGAGAGCGAGGCCGCCGGCGCCAGCGGCCGTGATCAACCCACGGCGCGAGATGGTGTGGGATGCAGCCTGCTCAATTTGTGAGGCAGCCACAGTGGATTCAGTGGTGTGGTTTGTCATAGGAAAGTTCTCCAGCGATTCGTTGCAGGGTTCAGAAAGGGATGGTGGTCTTGAGCCAGAACTGCGAGCCCTGCGCGCGGTTGCGCACGCCGAACTCCTTCTCGACCTTGGCGGTGATGAGCCAGCCCTTGCCGTTGGCGTAGCGCACCGACGGGCCAATGGACTGGCTGCGGCCACGCGAGCCCGGCAGCGCCACGCCGCCTGCTTTGTCGTCGCTGAACTGCCGGTACACATATCCGCCAACACCCAGCACCCAGCCGTTGCCCAGGCCCCAGCCTGCGGCGTAGTCCACGATCAGTTCGCGGCCCGAGCGGTAGTTGGTGTCGCTGTTGGTGCGGTTGAAATTCAGCGTGGCCTTCACGTCGCCGTTGAAGCCACTCGGGTCCATCCAGGTCAGCACGCCCAGGGGCTGCAGCGACAGATAGTTGCGGCCAATGTTGGCTTGGCGCGTGCGGTCATATCCGCCGGTGGGCAGCACGGCATCAAGTCCGACCACGCTGTGCAGCTGCGGCGAGTGGTGCCACGCCACCGATCCCCCGATCGTCACGTCGCCCAGTCCGGTGCGCGAATCGTTTGCACCACCGGCACGCACCGACAGGTCCACCACAGGCAGGATGGCGTGCGCGGCTACCAGGCCGCCCAGCGCCTCTTGGGGGGTGATCCAGATCAGGCGCGTGGCAGCGGCGGCGGCACGTACCTTGAAGCCGGGGATGGGCACGGCGTTGCCCTGCCCGTCGTTCACGCGGCTGGTGGTGTAGTAGTTGAGGTACTCCAGCACATACAGGCCGGGCGGCGGCGCGGCGCCGGCCATGAAGTTCTCGGTGCCCAGCGGATAGGTGGAACCTCCGCCCTCGGTGGCGAAGGCGGCTGTGCACAGCGTGCCGGCCAGGGCCAGCACTGCTAGGTGGGAAGATTTTTTGTAGTGCGTTGTCATGTTGTCTCCTCGTTCAGGTTGGTTTTTTGAAATGCACGCTTCGGGTCTCAGGGGAAATCGATCCGTTCACAAAACGCGGCCTCACGGCCTCAGGGCGCCAGCAACTCGGGCACCTCGATCCATGCAGGGGTCGCGATGTACCAGTTCCCTTGCTGCAGCTTGAGCGGCAGGGCCGCACGGTTGGGGTTGTGGGCGCGGCGGTGACCGATCTCAAACGGCATCCCCAGCAGGGGATGGCTGGAGGGCGGCATTTGCTGCAAGGCGCGGGTCACGGCCTCGCGTGTGATGGGGCCCTCAACCTGGCGCAGGGCGCGCACCAGCATCTGCGCCGCGACGTAGCCGCCTTGGGACAACGAGCTCAATGGCAGCCGGGCCTCCTGCATCAGGCGCCGCCAGTCCTGAGAGGGCAGCGACCGGCTCTTCCACGGTTCGAACTCGGCCATCACGTATACGGCACCGTCGTGCGTGGCCAGCGCGCGGGCCACGCGGTCGGTGTAGGCCGGGGTCAGATAGATGGAGGTCATGCCGCGCGTTCCTAGCGCCTGTGCAACCTCGCTCCAGCGCAGCACGGCCGCCTCATGCCCGGTGAAGATCACGGTGTCGCACGCCTGGGCCTTCATTGCGCGCAGAAGCTCTGTCGGGTCCTGCTCGGGCGCAAGGACCTGCAGCTGTGGCACCTCGATCGCCTTCACCTTGGCGAGTTGTCCGAGGGCCCTGCGGAAGCCGTCCACCATGCCCGGAAGATCCATCACCGCAGCACACAGGCGGCCACTGCGCAGCGTCTGGCGGGCAAACAGCACGGCACTGGCGAGCCCGATGTAGGGCCCGTTGTTGAGCGGCACCACGTGCGATGCGGTAAAGCAAACCGGCGAGACCGAGGCACCCTGCAGCGACATCAGCCCGCTGGCCGCATACCGATCGGCGTTGACCGGGCAGTCCAGCAAGCCAGAGCTGCCCACCAGCGCCACCACATCGGGGTCGTTGACAAGCCGGCTGGCAGCGGCTGCGGCCGTGGCGGGCGAGGTGCCTTCGTCCAGCGAGATGAACTCGATGCGGCGCCCGCGAATGCCGCCAGTGGCGTTCACCGCGTCCAGATACGCCTTGGCGGCCTGCGAGGACTCGGGAAAGGCGTTGGGCCCGCTCAAGGCGCTGACGGCGCCCAGCCTGATGGGCCGCAGTGCTTCTGGTGCTGTGGCAGCTGCAGCGGGCAGCAGCACGGCGCCGCACAGCCACAGCGCAAGCATGGCAAGGGCTATGGTCCGTGCGCCGCGCAGGCTCGCGCCCCGGCCCCCGCCGGTAAGTGGGTTCATCATGGTCAGTCCTGGAGGTCGGCTGGAGCTGCTTCAGGCAGCGCGGGCGCGCGGCACGGCGCTCAGCCGACTGGCGATGAACTGGCCGGCTTGCTCCAGCGACGCAGTGGCTTCATCCAGCGCCGGCGCAAACAGCTGCCAGCAGTGCACCATGCCCTCCCACACGGTGCAGTCCGCCTCCACGCCCGCCGCCTTCAGGCGCGCGGCCATGGTCACGGCGTCGTCGCGCAGACGCTCCCAGCCGCCCACCTGCAGTTGCACGGGCGGCAGTCCTTGCAGGTCGGCGCTGTAGAACGGCGTAATGGCGGGCGAGCGCAGGTCGCCATCAGGCACGTACATGGCGTTGAAAAAGCCCATCAGCTCGCGCGTGATGAACGGGTCGTCCACCGTGTGGTGGGATTCGCCTTCAGCGGCGAGGTCGAGCGCCGGCGAAAGGACCACGACAGCCGCCGGCAGGACGAGGCCCTGGTTGCGCGCGCACTGCCGTGGACAAGGCCAGGTTGCCGCCGGCCGAATCCCCCGCCAGCGCGATGGCTGACGCGGCATAGCCGTTGTCCAGCGCCCATTGGTAGGCCGCGAAGGCATCGTCGTGCGCAGCAGGCGCAGGGTGTTCGGGGGCCAGCCGGTAGCCAACGTTGAGCACCTGCGCGCCGCTGAACTGCGAGAGGTAAGAGCACAGCGTGCGGTGCGAATCGAGAGAGCCGAACACAAAACCGCCTGCGTGGTAGTAGATGACGAGCTTGGCCGGGTCGGCGCCCGGTGTGCTCAGCAGCTCGGCTGCCATGGCGCCACCCGCACCGTTGCTGATCTGCAAGGGCGTCACCACAAGCCCGGCGGCCGGCGGCATGTGGCTGTTGTTGGCATCGAACCAGGCGCGCAACTGGGCGGGGCCGCCCTGCGCGGGCGGAGGGTTCTGTGCGGCCATCTGCAGAATGGCCTGAAGTTGCTGTGCGGACATGTGGAGCTCCTTGGATCAGATGTAGGTGGAAGCCAGCCCGCCATCCACGGGAAGGTTGATGCCGCTTACCCAGCGTGCCGCGTCGCTGCACAGGAAGGCGATCACGGGGGCCACTTCGTCGCTGAAGGCAGGGCGCTTCATGCGGTGCGCGTCTTTCTCCACGCGCTCCTGGCCCAGCATCTGCACAAAGTCGCCCAGGATGGGGGTGAACACGGGGCCCGGGGCCACGCAGTTCATGCGCACACCACGCTCCATGAAGATCTTTTGCGACTGGGTGTAGGTCCACACGATCAGCGCTTCTTTGAAATACTGGTAGCAGGTTTCTTGCTCCACGGGGTGGGCGGCCAGCCACCGTGCACCTTCTTCAAAGCTGGTGGTCGCCCCCAGTGCGCGGTGTGGCTCCAGGCGCTGGGGCCATTCAGCCCCCAGGATGGACGATACATTGACGATGGAGCCGCCTTCGCCCATGCGCTCGATCACACGCTGTGTGAAGTGGCGCAGGCCCAGGTAGTTGACGCGGCCCACCAGCTCGGCGGGCGACGTGCCGGGCACGCCAGCAATGTTGGCCAGTGCATCAATCTTGGCGGGGAGTTGCGCCACTGCGGCCTCGATGGCGGCCGGGTCGCCCAGGTCCACTTGCACAAAGCCGTCGAGCGTGAGCGTGGGCGCATTGCGGTCGACGCCGATCACGCGGGCGCCCTGCTGGCGGGCGAGCTTGGCAAAGTCTGCGCCGATGCCAGAGCAGCAGCCGGTAACGACGATGGTTTTGTTGTGAAGGGTCATGAAAGTTGTCTCCTTAAGTTTTGTCAATCAGTGCCCGTGTCCATGAAGGCCTGGGCGTATTCGTTTGCTCTGTGGCCGTCGTGCATGCAGCCGACCTCGGCAACTGGCGCAGCACAGGCGAGGGCCGCCGCGCAAGGGCCGCCCAAGCTGCGCAGCGGCGTTTCACTTGCATGCGCTGGCGGCACCCCCCTTCCCGCATCGCGCAGCGATTCGAGAGAAGGGGGAAGGCGCGCAGCGCCTCAGGGGGTTGTCGCTGCTAGAACGGGAACGCGGGCGGTGCGTCCTTCACCGTGATCCACTGCCACTGCGTGTATTCATCGATGTCTGCAGGCCCACCCACGCTGCCCCCGTTGCCGCCCACACCGGGGCCACCAAAGGGGTTGGTGCATTCGTCGTTCACCGTCTGGTCGTTGATGTGGACCATGCCTGCGCGCAGGCGCTGGCCGATGGCCATGGCGCGGCCCACGCTGGGGCTGATGACGGCCGCGGCCAGGCCACCCTGGCTGGTGTTGGCCAGTTGCACGGCCTCGTCGTCGGTGCGGAAGGTAACGAGGTTGGCCACCGGGCCAAAGGGCTCTTCGTCAAACGAACGGACGCCGGGCTTGACGCCCGATAGCACCGTGGGCTTGTAGCAAAGGCCCTCGTAGGTGCCGCCCGCTTCGAGCTTTGCGCCCTGGGCCACGCTGTCCTTGATCACCTTGTCAAAACGCTGCAGCTGCTTGGCATCGATCATGGGCCCCAGGGCCACTTGGCCGCTGGCGCCATCGCCCACGGGCAGGTGCGTGGCCTTGCCCACCATGCGCTGCAGGATGGCATCGGCAATCGACTCGTGCACCAGGATGCGGTTCGATGCCATGCAGATCTGCCCCTGGTGGAACCACGCGCCAAACGCAGCGGCGCTGGCCGCAGCGTCCGGGTCCGCGTCTTCCAGAATGATCAGGTTATTGGCCCCGCCCAGCTCCAGCGATACCTTTTTCAGATGCTGCCCCGCCAGCGCGCCGATGCGGCGGCCCACAGCGGGCGAGCCGGTGAAGGCGATCATGGGCACGCGCTCATCCACCACCAGCGCCTCGCCCGCCTCGGCGTCGCCTGGCACCACCTGCAGCAGGCCTTTGGGCAGGCCCGCCTCTTCAAATACGCGGGCCATGATGAAGCCGCCGCTGACCGGCGTGCGCGTGTCGGGCTTGAGCACCACCGCGTTGCCCAGCGCGAGCGCCGGGGCCACCGAGCGCAAGCCCAGGATGAGCGGGAAGTTGAACGGCGAGATCACGCCCACCACGCCATGCGGCACGCGCCGGGCGATGGACAGGCGGCCGGGCGTGCTGGGCAGCACCTGGCCCTGGGCCTGCATGGGCAGGGCTGCGGCCAGGTGGCACAGCGTGATGGACTCGCGCACCTCATGCTGGCCCTTGGGGACGATGCCGCCGGTTTCGCGGGCCACCGCCATGGCGAGTTCGTCAAAGTGCTGCTCAAAAATGCTGGCTGCACGGTGGAACACGGCCGCACGCTCGCGCGGCGCCGTCGCCGCCCACGCGGCCTGCGCTTGCTGCGCTCTGCCAATGGCGGCCTGCATGTCGGCCGCACTGGCAATGCCCACGCGGCTGAGCACCTGGCCCGTAGCCGGCTCGACCGCGTCACGCGCTGTGCTCAGCGACGTTTCCCACGCACCATCAAAGGCCTTGCCCGCCCACAGGCGGTTGTCCAGCAGGCCTGGTTTTTCTGAAACACCCATTGCATTGCTCCTTGGTTGAAATCAAAACCCACCGCATTGCCGCGGCGGTGTGACCTCAAATTGCAACGGGCGTACCAGCCCCACGCGCCCCAACGCCTTTGAACACGCTCAGCGGGGGTTTTTTGAGAGGGGACGCTACGGACTTTCCCTAGGCTGAAAGACAGCTGGCATGGGCGACTTTTTCCCGCCAAATAGTTACCATTCATAAACAAATGGGCGCTTGCCAATTGCTCAAATGATCACTTTCTGATCAACTTTTGATGACTGCCGGAGAAGTCCATGTCCCGACGCCGTGTCTCCCTGGCCGATCTGAATCGCAGCACCGCCACCGGCCAGGCCGGGGGTTTGCTCGCCCCGACCGCGCCCTCTGCCCTGGGCGGCTTCGACACCGTCGGCGTGAGCCAGCACACCCACCCCACGGTGGCCGACATCAGCGAGTGCCTGTTCTTCTCCCCCGGCGATGGGCGCATCTGGCTGCAGGACCAGCGCATGATCCTGCTGCACTCCGAAGCCCTGGGCTCGCTGCGGCGGGAGCTGATCGACAGCATCGGCCTGGACAAGGCACGCGGCCTGCTCACCCGCGCGGGCTATGTGAGCGGCGCGCGCGACGCCCGCCTGGTACGCCAGCAATGGCCGAATGCCGAGCCTACGGCCGCGGCCATTGCGGGCACCCGCCTGCATGCGCTGGAGGGCGTGGTGCAGGTGGAAGTGGTGCACGCGCGCTATGACGCGGACAGGGGCGCCTACGAAGGCGAGTTCCTGTGGCACAACTCCAGCGAGGACGACGAGCACATTGCCGCCTACGGCGTGGGCGGATCGCCCGCGTGCTGGATGCAGGTGGGCTACGCCACGGGCTACGTGAGCACCTTGTTCGGCCACATGATCGTCTTCCGCGAGGTGGACTGCCGCTCGTCCGGCGCCGCGCACTGCCGCGTGATCGGCAAGTCGGCCCACCTGTGGGAAGACCCCGAGCAGGACCTCTTTTATCTGAACGCGCAGGACTTTGTGGGCACCCCGCCTGCGTCGCTGCCCCCCTCGATGCCAGAAGGGGCGCAGGCCAAGGCGCGCACCACCTACCTGGGCGTGCCACCGGGCAAAACCTCAGCGGCCCTCGCAGGCACCGCCGCCGAGCCCACGGCCCAGGCCACCATGGTCGGTGCCTCGTCGGCCTTCAATGCCGCCTGCCACATGCTGCAGCGCGTGGCGCCCACCGCCGCCACGGTGCTGTTCACCGGCGAATCGGGCGTGGGCAAAGAGATGTTTGCCAGCATGCTGCACCGCATCAGCCCGCGCAAAGATCAGCCCCTTGTGGCCATGAACTGCGCCGCCATCCCCGACACGCTGGTGGAAAGCGAACTGTTTGGCGTGGAGCGCGGTGCCTACACCGGCGCAGGCACATCGCGCCCCGGGCGCTTTGAGCGCGCACACGGCGGCACCCTCTTTCTCGACGAAATCGGCACCCTCAGCCTGGTGGCCCAGGGCAAACTGCTGCGTGCTTTGCAAGAGGGTGAAGTGGAGCGGGTGGGCGGCACCCGCACCGTGCGCGTGGACGTGCGCCTGGTCGCCGCCACCAACGTCGACCTGCGCCAGGCCGTGCGCGAAGGCACGTTCCGCGAAGACTTGTTCTACCGCCTCAACGTCTTCCCCATCCACCTGCCCCCGCTGCGCGACCGGCGCGACGACATCCCCTTGCTGATGAGCCACTTTCTGGCGCACTACCAACGCAAGCACCAGCGGCAGGTGCCGGGCTTCAGCCAGGCGGCGGTGAAGGCGATGTTTCACTACCCCTTCCCCGGCAACATCCGCGAGCTGCAGAACCTGATCGAGCGCAGCGTGATTCTGGCGACCGATGGCGAGCCGATCGAGCCGCACCACTTGTTTGCCGGCGGCGAACAGCCGAGCTCGGACGTGATGTCGCTGCACCTGAATCCGAACAGCACGGCGACGCTGCATGCGGCGGGCGGGGCGGCGCCCCACAGCACGGTGGCGGTCGCGCCGCAAACACCCACGTGGAATCCGCCCCCATCCGGCGCACCCCTCGTAGCGCCGCTGCACCAGGCCGAGGAACAGTTGCTGCGGCAAGCCCTGCACAGCGCAGGCGGCAACGTCGCATCCGCCGCACGGCTGCTGGGGATCAGCCGGGCGACGATGGCGTATCGGCTGCGGAAATTCGGGATTGGCGTGGGCAAGGGCTGAGGCCCGCGATTTATCCCTCATCAAAATCTCCGGCCAACGCCACGCCGCTTGCACAGCGGCGCGGATATAGTGCCCGGACAAAAAAAGAGGGGGAATCATGAAACGTCATCAACAAGGCAAGCTTCTCTTCAAGCTGCTCGGGGCAGCCGCTGGCCTCGTGTTCGTCATCGCGGGTTTCAACGAACGCTCGGAACTCACCAGCATTCAAAAGCGCGGCAAACGGGCGGTGGTGGAGCCCATCACCCAATACACAGAGTTCAGCAAACGCGGTTCGTCGACCTACACCGCCGAGTTCCGCTTCACCACCGACGACGGCCGAAAGATGGTGGTGAAGCACAGCTTCCCTGAAGAAGTCCTCGCGGACTTCAAGGCCTCCAAGCCGGTCGAGATCGTGTACATGCTGGCGGACCCGAGCAACTTTGTGTTTGCGCGCGAGAAGGCGTCGTGGACCCTCGTCGCCATCGGCGCCGCGCTGTTCCTGGCGGCGCTCGTCCTGGCCTGATCGCGTGATCGCCGCGGTGATAGGGGGCCGCTTCAAGACGGCCTGCCCCTCCCCCGTGGACCCGTTACGCACCTCAGCGGCTGGAGCGACTGCCGCCCCGTTCTGCACCGCATTGGTTTGCCAATCGGCAGCAAGCCAGCAGTCTCGATGGCCAGAGGGCCACCCCGTGGTGCCACTGGGCATACTTTTAAGCAAAATTCGGCCCTAGCGCTTATCCCATAACAACTTATAGCTATTATTTTTGTAGCATATCGAGTTTTACCACGGCAGCGCCTGCCCGTCGTAGGCATAAAACCCGCCGCTGGCATCCGCTGCCAGCCCATCCAGCACCCGCAGCAAATCCGCCGCAGCATCTCCCGCTGCCCGCCCGATGTCTGCCCCATTGAACGGCGCCGACAAGGCCGAATCGACGGTACCCGGGTGCAGCGCCGCCAACACCGCCAGCGGGTGGGTGCGGGCCACTTCAATCGACGCCGTTTTGATCAGCATGTTGAGCGCAGCTTTGGAGGCGCGGTAGCTGTACCAGCCGCCGAGGCGGTTGTCACCGATGCTGCCGACCTTGGCCGACAGCACAGCCAGAATGCTCCGCTCTTGCTTTGGCAGCAGCGGCGCGAAGTGGGCCAGCACCAGCGCAGGGCCGAAGGTGTTGGTGCGGAAGGTGGCCTCCATCTGCGCGTAGTTGAGCTGCCCCAGCCGCTTCTCGGGCATGCCATGCGGGCCGTGCAACATGCCCGCCGCGTGAATGACGCAATGCCATGGCCCCTGGGTTTGGAACTGCTGCGCGGCGTGCGCGATGCTGGCCTCGTCGTCCAGGTCCACCGCCGGCGTGGTGTGGCGGCCCAGGCCCACCGCCAGGGCGCAGCGCGGGTCGGCCTGCAGGTGGGCGAGCAAGGCGCTGCCGATGGCACCGGTGGCGCCGATGACGAGTGCGCGGTAGCCCTGGGGAAGGGATTGCAGTGAGGGCGACGACATGGGGATGCTCCGGCAGGTGCAGTGAGTGGTGAGTGAGGGGACGCGCGGTGCGGTGCGGTGCGGTGCGGTGCGATGCGATGCGATGCGGTGCGATGCGGTGCGATGCGGTGCGATGCGGTGCGATGCGGCTGGCTACAACGTATCCAGCCGCGTACGCAGATCTGCAGCGTGTTCACGCAGTGCATCTAGCTGAGGGCCCTGCATCTTTTGCAGTTGCCGGTAGACCATGCCAAGACGAAAGTTCTGCCCCAACGTAGTTTCGTTGCGCGCAAAAAAGTCCCAGTACAGGGCGTTGTAGGGGCAGGCGCGCTCGCCCACCTTGAGCTTCTTGTCGTAATGGCAGCCTTGGCAGTAGTCGCTCATGCGGTCGATGTACGCAGCGCTGCTCACATAGGGTTTGGTGGCGAGCAGGCCGCCGTCGGCAAACTGGCTCATGCCCACGGTGTTGGGCACCTCCACCCATTCAAACGCGTCGATGTACACGCCCAGGTACCAGCGGTGCACGGCCGCGGGGTCGAGGCCGGCCAGCAGCGCAAAGTTGCCAATCACCATGAGGCGTTGGATGTGGTGGGCGTACGCATGCTCCAGCGACTGGCCCACGGCGTGCTGCAGGCAGCGCATGCGGGTGTCGCCCGACCAGAACCACTGCGGCAGCGGGGCCGTGTGGCCCAGCGCATTGCGCTCGTCATAACCGGGCATGTGCGCCCAGTAAATGCCGCGCACGTATTCGCGCCAGCCCAGGATTTGCCGGATGAAGCCCTCCACCGCGGGCAGCGGCGCAGCGCCAGCGTGGAAGGCCGCTTGCGCGCGTTGCACCACTTCGCGCGGGTGCAGCATCTTGGTGTTGAGCGCAAACGACAGCAATGAATGGAACAGCCGCGTGCTGCGCGTGCTCATGGCGTCTTCGTACGCGCCAAAGTGCGGGAGCGTGGTGGCGATGAAGTGGTCCAGCCACGCCAGCGCTTCGGCGCGGTTCAGCGGCCAGCGCAGCTCCCCGGCTTGTGGGTTGCCAAAGCTTTGAGCGCCAGCGGCCTTGATGGTGGCCCACAGCGCGCTGTGGTCATGTGATGGCCTCGCGTCGGTAGGCAAGTCAGGGGTGCCAGGCCAGGGCTTGCGGTTGTCGTGGTCGTAGTTCCACTCGCCGCCTTCGGGCTCGCCCGCTTCGTCGATGAGTACGCCGTGGCGCTGGCGCATGCGGCGGTAAAAGTGTTCCATGAGCCACTGCTTGCGGCCCTTGAACACCTCGGCAAGCTCCGTGCGGGCGGTGTAGAAATGTTCGCTGCTGACGGCCTCCACCTCAAAGGCCTGCGCGGCAGCCCAGGTGTGCAGCTGTTCATCCAGCCGCCATTCGTCGGGGTGTTGGTATTGCAGCTTGGCGGCGCCGTAGTGCGCCATCAGCGCGGCCAGGTTGCCGGGGATGGACTGGCGGTTGCTCGCGTCGTCGATGGCCACGTAGCGCACGCGGTGCCCGGCTTCGCGCAGGTGCCGGGCCAGGTCGCGCATGGCGGCAAAGATGGCCAGGATCTTTTGTGCGTGGTGCAGCACGTAGTCGGTCTCTTGCCGCACCTCCATCAGCACGTAGACCACGCCGTCGTCTTGCGTGGCAAACCAGCTGTGCTGAGGGTTGAGCTGGTCGCCCAGCAACAGCCGCAGCGTGTGGGCGCGGGGCTGGAGGGCGCTCACGACATGCTCCACATGCGGCGGTAAATGCCGTCGGCGTCGTGGTCGTGCGCCTGCTTGACTGGATTGAAGCGGCGGCCACCTTGCGGGTCGGTGCCACGCCCGGCGATGTAGAGCCAGTTGCCCTGGTTGCTGTAGACGTCGTAGTCCACCAGTTGGGCTTCAAACCATGCGGCGCCCGCGCGCCAGTCGCCACGCAGGTCGTGGATGAGGTAGCTGGCCGCCACCTGGCGCAGGCGGTTGCTCAGGGTGCCGGTAGCAGCCAGCTCGCGCATCGCGGCATCGACCAGCGGCTCACCCGTGCGGCCCTGGCACCAGCGCTCAAAGCCCCGCGCGTTGTGCGGCGCCAGCGGCACGGCCGACAGGCCGCGGGCACGGTACAGCGCGCGGCCGTGTTGCAGATGCAGCAAGCGGAAGTAGTCGCGCCACAGCAGCTCGAACCAAAGCCAATAAGTGCCGTCGTTGGCGCCATGCTCGTGCTCAAAGGTTTTGAGCTCGGCAAACACCTGCCGGGCCGACAGTGCGCCAGTGGCCAGCCAGGGCGAGAGCTTGCTGGAATAGTCCAGCCCGGTAAGGCCGTTGCGCGTCGCCTTGTAGCTGTGGGGCAGCTTGCGGGCAAGGTATTGCGCGAGATGGGCCAGCGCGGCGGTTTCGCCGCCGTCACACGCGGGCGTGCCGTAGGGGAAGGACGAGCGGGGGTCGCGCCCGGCCGAGGTAGTGGTCGCACCGCCATCCACATCCGCGCCATGCCCTGGGCTTGGCAATGCGCCCGCAGCCTCCAGCACGTCGGGCGCCACACCCGGTGGCGGCAGCAGCGATGCCGGCACTGGCAACGGCTGCGGGGGCACGATGCCAGCGCGCTCCACGGCGTGGCGAAACGGGCTGAAGACACCGGGCAGTTCTGCTGCGGGCCAAGGCAGGTCGGCCGGATTCAGCAGGCTGCTGTGCCACACGGTGTGCACCGCAAGCCCGGCGGCGCGCAGGGCAGCGACTTCAGCCTGTTCATACGGGGCGGCGATCTCCTCGCACACCACGGTGCTGGCACCCACGGCACGTGCCAATGCGGGCAAGGCGACCGCAGGCACCGCGCGGCACACCTGCAGCGGGTTGCCCAGCGCTGCCATGCGCGCGCCCAGGTCGCGCAGCGCAGCGGCCACAAAGGCTTGGCGGTGGGGGCCCACGCGGTCAAAGCCCCAGGGTGTGGCCTCATCCGCGGGGGCCAAGCACACCACGGGCAGCAGGTGCGTGGCGCCGCTGGCGAGGGCCGCCGCCAGCGCAGGCTGGTCGTGCAGGCGCAGGTCGCTGCGAAACCAGAAGATCACTGTGCTCATGCAGCGACTTCCGTGGGCGCACCACCAGGAGCCTTGCGCTCGTTGCGGCAGCGGTCCGAGCAGTACTTGACCTCGTCCCACACCTTCTCCCACTTCTTTCGCCAGGTGAAGGGCAGGCCGCAGTGTTGGCAGGTCTTCTGCGGCAGGTCGTGTTTTCTGCGCATGCGCATGGCGGCTCAATGCAAGAGGTGAACGATTCAGCCCGGCACTACCTGCGCGGCCAGCGCCCGGCCGCTGAGCCACGCGCCTTCGACCTTGCCGCCGTGGAGCCAGTCGCCACAGAGCCCCAGGCGCAGCGGGGCGTCCCACCAGCTGCCCAACGTGAGCGCGGGTTCGGTGTCGGCATAGCGCCAGCGGTGGGCTGTGGACGCCAGCGGCGCAGGGCCACCCAATGCGGCAAAGGCGGCAACGAGCACTGCGGTGACGGACTCTGCACTGTCTTCAATGTGCGCGTCGCTCCACTCAGGGCTGGCGTGCAGCAGCCAGGTTTCTGCCCCGGTGCGGCCGGGTTTGCTGCTGTCGCGCGCCACCCAGCGTAGCGGGCCGGTGTTGATAAAGGCGCCGTCCCAAGCCATGTGCACCGGCGCGGCGTAGCGCAGCATCACGGCCCAGCTGCCCCGCATGCGCGCGCTGGCGGCCAGGGCCGCGCCCGCGGGGGCCACGGGCGCCAGCAGGGGCACAGCCTGTGGCGCAGGCACGGCCAGCAGCACAGCGCCGTAGCGCTGGCTGTGCAGACCATGCTCTGCGGAGGTGATTGCCCAGCCGGCCTCGGTGCTGTCCAGCCGCCGCACGGTGGTTTGCCATTGCGCCTGCGCACCCGCCCCCAGGTTTTGCACCTGCCACGCGGCAGGCGATGTCATGCGCGGGGTGCCCACAAAACGCTCCACGGGCGTGGTTGGCGTGGTCCATGTGCTGCCGTCAAAGCTGGCCAGGCGCGCGTCCCACAAAGCGGCCACACTGGCCTGCTGCCAGCGGGCGACCTCGGCGCGGAAGGCCGGGTCGCGGGCGGTGAAGTACTGCGCGCCGTGGTCGCACTGCCAGGGGCCGTGCGCGTCCTCAGCGCGGCGCGTGCTCATGCGGCCCGACGGGCCCCGGCTCTTGTCGAACACGTGCACCGCGTGGCCCGCCTGCGCCAGCGCGTGCGCGCACGACAGGCCCGCCATGCCTGCTCCGACAACAGCGATGGTGTGGGGCACGATGGTGTTCATGGCTGCGGATCGGTGCGTTGGTGGGTGACCCAGATCAGCGCCTGGGTGTCGATGCCCAGTGCCTGGGCACGGGCGACAAGGGCCTCGCGCAATCCGGGCGGCAGTTGTTTGGTGCGCGACAGGATCCAGCAGTAGCTGCGGTCGGGCCCCACCACGATGGCCCAGCGGTAGTCCGCGTCGAGCGCAGCCACGTGGTAGCCACCGTAGAACGGGCCAAAGAACGACACCTTGAGCGAGGCGGTTTGCGCATCGCCCGTGAACAGCGCTTTGCCGACTGCCTCGCGCCAATCGTTCTTGGCCGCATCAAAGCCCCGGTTGACCACGCGCACGCTGCCGTCCGGCTGGCGCTGGTAGGTGGCACTCACGTCCGTGAGGCCGCGTTCGAACGAATGATCAAGCCGCGCCACCTCAAACCAGCGGCCCTCGTAGCGGGCAAGGTCAAACGGGGTCACGGCGGTGATGCCGGGCGGCGGGGTCGTGGACATGCAGCCCACGAGCGCGAACATCAGGGCCGCGGCCGCAAGCAGCGCGAATCGGCGAAGAAGCAGGGACATTGCAGGCATAAATTACCAATCAGTCACAAAACAAACCGAATGGTATATCACCCGGCTTTCCCGCCGCAGTGCAGGCCTTTCGCCACGGCAGCCCACTGCAATCCACCGTGCAGTGGCCCGTAAACTCAGGGCCATGACCTTTCAAATTACCGTCTATTCCAAGTCCGCCTGCCCACAATGCGAGTCGGCAAAGATGCTCCTCAAATCCCGTTCGTTGCCCTACGAGGAAATCAAGATCGATGACGAGGCCGAGCGCCTGGCGTTCTATGCCAAGTGCGGCCCCTCGGTGCGGCAGATGCCGCAGATTTTCATCAATGACCAGCGGGTGGGCGGCCTGGCAGGGCTGCAGGCCGCGTTGGCCCAAATGGCGCCGTAATCTGGCAGTTCGTCAGCCCGGCCCTCACCCGCCTACCGGTATTTGCCGGCGGTGATGAACTGGCTGAAGGTCTCGCACCACACGATCACGGTGGTGAACTTTGCCGGGTCCACCCCCTCCGGCAAGGGCACGATGAAGTTGTCGAAGGTCTTCACATCGCCCACACGCAGCATCTGGGGCTTCAGGCGCACGAAGTCGGCCTCGGTTTCAACAAACTCGGGCGACAGGTACAGCTTGTAGTCCGGCCCCGGCGCGAGTTTGCCGGCCAGGGTGATGCTCTTCGCGCCAATGGCCACCACGCCCTCGCCCCAGTGCAGGGCATCACTGTCCTTGAGGTCGCGGCGGAAGGTGGCGGTCCACTGCGCGGTGGGCAGGCTTGCTTCGGCCTGCTGCTGCGTCGGCGCATCGGGTGCGATCAGGATCGGTAGCACGTACACACCCGCGGCAAAACCCACGGCCAGGGCGAACAGGTGCGAGGCGATGAGCAAGAGGCGTTTCATGGCGGCGGGGGAAAATGGGCGTTGCGCCAATGTACTGCGCGCCTTCTCCAGCTCACACCCCAGTTACCCGACCGCCGTCTTCATCAGGCGGCGCGCGCCAGCAACCCATCCACCAGCGCGTAGTGCTCCGGCACGTTGAGCGCAGGCGCGTGGCCGCAGCCGGGCACCTCCACCACCTGCGCCTGGCCGCGCGCACCGGGGCCGCGGGTCAGCATCTCGGCGGTGACCTCGCGCAGCACCAGGTCGGAGTCCACGCCACGCAGGCACAACACCGGGATGTCGAGCGCGTCGTAGTGGTCCCAGATCAGGTAGTCGTTGGTGTGGTGCGTGAACTGCTGCACCATGGCCGGGTCGTAATGCGGCGTCACGCGGCCGTCGGGCAGGCGGCGGGTGGAGGATTCGGTCAGCCGGCGCCATTGGCTGTCGCTGAGCCAGCCGTAGGGCTGGTACACCTGCCGGAAGAACGCTTCCAGCTCCCGCACCGAGCCGAACGAAGGCGGGTGCCCCGCATACGCCTTGATGCGCTCGAGCGCCGCATCGGCCAGGCGCGGGGCGTTGTCGTTGAGCAGCAGGCTGCGGATGCGCCCTTTAAGCTGCGGCTCGAACAGCCCCGAGGCGCACACCGTGCCCACCGCGCCACCCATCGACGTGCCCACCCAGTGCGCGGATTCGATAGCCAGCTGGTCGAACAAGTCGGCCGCAATGCGCGCGTAGAACGACAAGCAGTACTCGGCCTCGGGCGCCCGCGCCCACTGGCTCAGGCCCCGGCCGATGGTGTCGGGGCAGATCACGCGGTAGCGTGGCGCGAGGTGCGCTGCCAGCTCGTCCATGTCGCGCGCGGTACGCGCCAGGCCGTGCCACGCAATCACCACGGGCGCATCCGGCGCGCCCCACTCCAGGTAGTGGATTTCATAGCCGGCGCAGGTGGCGTAGCGCGAAGTGGGGGACATGGTGATGACCTTCGGGATCAGCGGTGGGAAAACGGTGGCGCGGTCGGCAGCTACTTCATCAGGCGGCCATTGCTGCCGATGACCGTCACCTCGACAAAACGCGACCCAATGCGGTTGGTGGGGGAATAACCCAGCGTGATGCCCCCCAGGTCGTAGCTCTGCAGTGATTCGAGCGCCTTGACCACCTTGGCACGCGACGGCGCGGGGCCCGCGCGGCGCAGGGCCTCGACCAGCACCTTGGCACCGAGAAACTGCTCGAAGCTGGTGTAGTTGACCTCGGCCTTCGGCGCGTATTTTTTGAGCAACGCATGGTATTCACGCACCACGGGCAACTGGGGGCGGTACGGGTACGGCACGACCTGGCTGATGCCCAGGCCGTGCGCATTTTTGAGGCCCGCGAGCTTGACCAGCTCGGTCGGGTCCACCACCGAAATGTTGTACAGCTGCGCGCCGCCACCCTGCTCGCGGTAGCGCTGGATGAACGCGGCGGCAGGCTTGTTGACGGCGATCATGATGACCGCATGCACGTCGGCAGCCTTGATGGCCTTGACCGCGTCGTCGACGTTGTCGGTGTTGCGCTCGTAGCCTGCAGCCACCACCAGCTTGAGGTCGCGTTTGGCCAGCGCCGTCTCCACACCCGCGAGGCCCGCCTTGCCGAAGCCGTCGTCCTGGTACATCACGGCCACACGGTTCATGCCCAGCGTGGTGAGCTGCTGCACCATGTGCTCGGTTTCGTCCACATAGCCGGCGCGCACGTGAAAGATCCAGGGGTTGAACGGGCTGCGCAGCGATTCGCCGCCCGTGTAGGGTGCGACCAGCGCGGCGCCGCCCTGCTCCAGGACGCCGTCGGCCAGCAGCTGCGTGATGTTGGCCGTGCCCGCAAAGCCATACAGCGCCACCACCTCGGCACGCTCCAGCAGGCCGCGTGTGAGCCGCACGGTGTCGGCCACCTTGTAGGCATCGTCCACTACCTCCTGGCGGATGGTGGCGCCGTGCACGCCGCCCTGGGCGTTGACCCAGTCAAAGTAGATCTTGCCGCCCAGCACCATCTGCGCGCCGGTGCTGGCCAATACGCCTGAGAGCGGCGCCACCTGCCCGACCACAATTTCCGCCGCGTGCAGCGGAACCGCGGCAGTGCCGGCCCCCACCACCGCCAGCGCTGCCGCCATGCGGCGGCCCCATGCCAAAACCTTGTCCATGCTGTCCATCCCTTTTGTCTGTATGCGGCTCGCGCAGCCCACCGGAGCGCCCGGCACAGGGCCGCGGCGCTCACCAGGGGGCGTTCAACTTGCGTCTTGCGAAAGTCCTTCGGTTCAGTCGGGGATGGAAATTGCACCGGCCGTGATGGCAATGGCATTGGCCGCCGCGGGCGTCATTGCCAATGCAGGCACGTTGGCCGCGGTAATCGCAGGCGCGCTGCCCGGTGTGCCGCCACGCGGCACGGTGCGCACGACCTGGCTGGCAGGCAGTGCCTTGCCGTTGGCCAGGTGCTCGTACACGGCGTCGAGCGCGTGGTTCAGGTACACGTGCAGTGGCACATAGCGTGTGTCGTAGCCGGGCAGCACCGTGGGCAGGCCGATGAAGCTGTCAAAGTGCTGGGCGTTGGCCACCTCCACGTAGCTGAGCTTGCTGGCGGCGCCTTCCACCTTTTTGTTCAGCGCGGCGTAGGGGCGCGAGGTGTGGCTCACGGGCAGCAGCGCGTCGGCGCGGCCGTGCACGATGACCGTGGGCTTGCCACGCAGGTTGCCGTTGCGGCGCGTTTCATCCAGGCCGGCCTGGAGCTTCTTGGCGGCGGCATCGCTGCCGGTGACCAGATTGCGCAGGCACAGCGCGCCCGGCGTGTTCCAGTCGAGCACGCCCGAATCCGAGACCGACAGGAAGTCGCGTGCGGGCCCGAGCTTGCCCTGGTTGTTGATGAGCTGGATGCCGCCAGCCGGTGGCACACCATTGCCTGTGGCGAACATGCCTGGGAGGGCCGCAGGGGCGAGCGGTATCACCGCACCAACGGCCGACGCCGCGGCATAGCTGAACCCGCACAGGTGGTCCTTGACGCTGCTGCGCGAAAGGCTGTTGGCAAACGTGACGGCCACCGCGGGCGCGACTTCAAACGCCGCGAGCGAGGCATGCAGGTCGTTCGACTCGGGCTCCCAGCCGTAGTCGCGCAGCTTCTGCAGGGCTTCTTCCGCCTGTGTGGCCGTGGTGCTGGCCGACAGCAAACCCGCCGTCTTGAGCGCAGCGCACCGGTTGGGGGCAATGGGCAGCCCAGCGCTGGCAAACCCGGCGGCATACGCCGCGGCAAAGGGGCTGGTGCTGACCGAAGGAGCGAGCGACGCGCAGGCCTGGTACAGGTTGGCGTAGGTGGTGAAGTCCACCAGCGTCTTTCCGGTCACGGCCAGGTCGGTGCTGCCGCGGCGCACGGTCACGCCCGGGTTGGCGGGCAGCTCCAGTGCGGGCTCGGACACGGCCACGCCGCTGATCAGGCCCTGCGTGTCTTGCTCGGCAGCCGCGATGGCCGCGCCACCGCCGTTGGAGATGCTGGAGGCAATCACGATGGTGTTGGCGGGCGTGAGCGTCTTCAAACGCTGGCCGGCCGCGTTGGTGTTGCCGTAGCGCTGGTTGAGCACGTAGTAGCCAAATTCCACGGCCTGCAGCGTGGTGGTGCCCCAGTCCTTCTCGGAGTTCTGGCCCGAATGCGCGTGCTTGAAGGCAAAGCGGTTGGGCATGGCGGTGTTGAAGGCCGCGAGTTCTGTGGCCGTGAGGCCGGCGTTGAAGGCCGCGCTCTTGCCCGCCGCGGTGGCTGTGGTGCGCGTGCCGTCGATCAGCGGCACGGTGTCGTTCTGCAGGTCGTGCGGCGCGCCGCCCGTGCCCTTGTCAGAGTAGGCCACCGCACAGCCGCGCTTGAGGCCCCATTCACCCGTGGAGATGCCGCCGTACACGCCGCGCGAGCCCGAGGTGGTGGCTGTGATCATGCAGGGCTTGGCCGGGTTGAAGCTGGCCGGCACCTGCACCATGAGCGTGACATTCTTGCGGCCTGTGCCGTCGTCGGCGAACGCGATGTACTCGGTGCCCGCCACCTTGCCCTCGCCCGCCGTGACCTTGCCCTGCGCATCGACGTTGGGGCCGTACAAAGTGCCGTAGCCACCGGCCGCCGTCATGTCGAGCATGGCGCGGTAGTTGGTGTGGATGGCCGTGCGGCGCAGCTCGGCCGCGGTGGGCTTGAGCGGGTCGGCAAAGGCGGGCGGCACCGCCGCAGCCATGCCGGTGGCGCCAAGGCCCGCGGTCAGCAGGTCGTTGCTGCCACCGTCGTAGCTGGCTTCGCTGATGGCGCCCAGGTACGCGGGCTTGGCGTTGAGGGCGGCGGTTTCACCGTCGCCACTGCCGCCGCAAGCGGCCAGAACAGCAGCCGCTATGGCCGCAGGAACGAACGGGCGCAGGCCCACCTTGGTGCTCATCGTCATCATGTGCTTGTCTCCGGTTTTTTCTTTGAATCTTCTGCACAGCCATCGGCAGGCCACGTCTGCGGATGCGGACGTGGCCCACCCACTTACGCCACCTTGCGCGCGGCTGCCGCGCGCAGGCGCCCCACCACACCGGTGGGGAAGTAATACACCGACAAAACGAACAACACGCCCAGCCACAGCAGCCAGCGGTCGGGCGAGAGCAGGCCGGACAACCAGGGCAGGCCCGCCGTGGCCTCGCTGCCGAGGCGCAGCAGGTCCTGCAGATAGCTTTGCGCCACCAAAAAGAGCACGGCACCGATGGCCGAGCCGTAGATCGTGCCCATGCCGCCAATCACCACGATGAGCAGGCAGTCCATCATGATTTCGAACGACAGCGAGGTGTCCGGCCCGTTGTAGCGCAGCCAGAGCGCGAGCATGGCGCCCGCACAGCAGGCGAACAGCGCGGACAGCACGCTCGAGGTCGTGCGGTACACCACCACGCGGTAGCCAATCGCCTCGGCGCGGAACTCGTTCTCGCGGATCGCTTGCAGCACGCGGCCGAACGGCGAGTTCACGATGCGCAGCAGCGAGAGCACCAGCACCACGGCCGTGACGAACAGCAGGTAGTAGCACAGCAGCCGTCCGTCGATGGACACACCCAGGAAGGGCTCTTCGAACGGCTCAAAGCTGGGCGACAAAATCTCGGGCACCTTGAACGTCAGGCCGTCTTCGCCACCCGTGATGTCCGACAGCTGCGAGGCCAGCGTCTGGAACGCCGCCGCCACGGCCAACGTGATCATGGCAAAGAAGATGGCGCGCACCCGCAGCGAGAACAGCCCCACCGCCAGCGACAGCAGCAGCGACAAGATCAGCGCGCCGACCAGCCCCACCAGCAGCGCCGACCAGGTGGGCCCCATGCGCGTGGTGGCCACCGCGATCCCATAAGCCCCGATGCCAAAGAACATGGTGTGCGCAAAGCTCACGATGCCGGTGTAGCCGAGCAGCAGGTCAAAACTGGCGACCAGCACCACAAAGATCAGCACCTTGGCCGCGACAGACAGCGCCTTGACGCCCGGGAAAAGAAACGGCGCAAACGCCAGCCCCAGGAAGATGGCCACGAGGATCACCGCCAGCACCTTGCTGCGCGGGTAGTCGTTGGAAAGAAGACGGTTCAACATGGTCTTGTTTCCTTCACTTCAGCGATTTGCCACGGGGTAGACCCCCTGCGGACGCCACAACAGGATCGCCACCATCAACGCGATGTTGGAGAACAGCGCCACCTTGGGCGCCAGAAAACCGGTGTAGTTGGCCATCAGGCCCACCAGCAGCGCGCCGATGAGCGCACCGCCCGTGCTGCCCAGGCCACCGATGATGATCACGATGAAGATCAGCACGTTGACCTGTGCGCCCATCTGCGGCACCACGTTTTGCTGGTACAGGCCCCACATCACGCCACCCAGCCCCGCCAGGGCCGAGCCCACCACAAACACGCCGACAAACAGGCGGCGGATGCGGTAGCCCAAGCTTTCCACCATCTCGCGGTCTTGCACGCCGGCACGGATCAAGAGGCCGACCTTGGTGCGCGAGAGCGTCCAGGCCAGCACGCCAAACACCAGCAGGCCCACGGCCACCGCCACCAGGCGGTATTTCTCAATGGCGGCGTCGCCCACCAGCAGCGAGCCGCGCATGCCTTCAGGCAGCGGCAGCGGGATCTGCGCGGGGCCCCAGATGACCTTGATGAGCTCCTCGCCAATGATCATCCCGCCCATGGTGATGAGGATCTGCTTCAGATGCTGGCCGTACACGGGCCGCACGATGAAACGCTCGAACGCCAGGCCCACGGCGCCCGCCACCGCCATGGCCACCAGCATGGCGGGCAGCACGGCCAGCATGTTGCGCCACAGGTCGGCGCTTTGCGTGTAGTCGCCCATGGCGCCCAGCACGCTGGTGGCCACGAAGGCACCGAGCGCGATGAACACGCCGTGGCCGAAGTTCAGCACGTCCATGAGGCCAAACACCAGCGTGAGGCCCGAGGCGATGATGAAAACGATCATGCCCATGGCCAGGCCCGCCACCGTGAGCGTGAGCCAGGTGCTGGGCGAGCCGATAAAGGGCAGCACCACCAGCGCAAGCGCCGGCACCAGTGCCAGGGGTTTCCAGTCGAAGTCGCGGGTGATGTTCATGCCCGGCCTCCTTGCAGTGGCGTTGCTGCAGATGCCATTGGCGCTGGTGCTATGCATTTGATAGCTATAAGCGCTTTATCAATAAGCGCTGGAGCCCAAAAAGGCTTGAAATTTGATGCGAAACTCATAGTGCCAACCCCAGCAGCGACCGCTGCAATGCCTCGTCCTCGGCCAGCGCGGCCATGCTGCCCGCATGCACCACCTTGCCGTTGTCCATCACGGCCACGGTGTCGCCGAGCCGCTTTGCAAAGTTGATGTTCTGCTCGACGAGCAGGATGGTCACGCCGCTCTTCTTGAGCTGGTCGAACGCCTCGATCATGTTGTTGATGATTGCGGGCGCGAGGCCCTTGCTGGGCTCGTCCACGATGAGCAGATCGCGCGGCTCGACGATGGCGCGGCTCACGGCCACCATCTGCTTTTGCCCGCCGCTGAGCTTGCCGGCCGGGTGGTTCCAGAACTTCTCTACCGCAGGGAACAAGCGGAAGATCCATTCGAGCCGCGCGCTGTCCATCTGCGCTGCATTCTTCGCGCCACGGGCGGCCAGCAGCATGTTTTCCTTCACGGTCAGGTCCGCGAAGATGCCCATGTTCTCGGGCACATAGGCGATGTTCATGCCCGCGATCTGCGGGGTGTTCATTGCGGTGATGTCTTTGCCCGCAAAGTGGACCGAACCCTTGGACGCATGCCACAGGCCCATGATGGTGCGCAGCGTGGTCGTCTTGCCGGCGCCGTTGCGGCCGAGCAGCATGGTGAGCTGCGCCTTGGGCACCGCCAGATCTACGCCGTGCAGGATGTGGTACGCCCCGATGTGGGTGTGTACGCCTTTGAGTTCGAGCAGGTTGGAGGCAGCAGCCGCGCGTGTCGCTGTGCTTGCAGTCGCGGTCGTTGCTGCGGCGCTGGTGGTGGCTGTGGTGATGGTCATGCTGCCGCCTCCTTCCCGGGTTCTTTGACAACGCCGAGGTACGCCTCTTGCACCACGGGCGATGCGATCACCTCGGCCGGCGGGCCGTCGGCCACCAGCGTGCCGTTGGTCAGCACGATGATGCGGTCGGCCAGCTCGCGCACCACGTCCATCTTGTGCTCCACCAGCAGGATGATCTTGGTCTTGTCCTTCTTGAGTTCGCGGATCAGGTTCAGGATCACGGGCGCCTCGTCGTGGCTCATGCCGGCGGTGGGCTCGTCGAACATGTAGACCTGCGGCTCCAGCGCCATGAGCAGCGCCACCTCAAGCTTGCGCTGGTCGCCGTGCGGCAGGCTGGCCACCGGCGTGTCCTGGCGGTCGAGCATGGCCACGGCCTGCAGGATGGCGCGGGTACGGTCCATCAGGTCGCGGTGGTCGCTCCAGATGCTCCAGAGGTTCAGTCCCCGGCGGTGCTTGCCCTCGCGCGTGGCCTGCACGGCCAGGCGCACGTTCTCCAGCACGCTGAGGTTGGGGAACAGGTTGGTGAGCTGAAACGCCCGGCCCAGGCCCGCATGGGTGCGTGCCGAGACCGATTGCCCGGTGAGTTCCCGCCCACCCAGCGTCACGCTGCCCGCCGAGGCGCGCAGCTGCCCCGAGATGAGATTGAAGTACGTGGTCTTGCCCGCGCCGTTGGGGCCCACGATGGCGGTCAGCGTGCCGGGCTCAAAAGAGCAGGTCACGGCGTTGACTGCCACGTGGCCGCCGAAGCGGATGGTCAGGTCCTTGGTGGACAAGGTGCTCATGGGTGGTGCTTCACTTTCACGGTCTTTGTTCTCTCTTTTAGAGCGTCTCAAAAGCTCTTTGGGCGTCGTTGCTGCGCCTTGTCGTACTTGCGTACTGCCTGCGGCGCAGCGCCTAGCCCAAACCGCTGCGCTGAGCTTTGTGAGGCGCTCTGGATCTCTGGGCTTGGCCCCCTGCCCTCAAGCTAGGCGCCAGGCGGTCACTTCATTTCAATTCAACCTCTCTGTCGCGTTGCGTGCCCGAGCGATCACGGGCATGTGCCGATGACGTAGTAGTTCGGGCTGGTCTGCTTCAGGGTGTTGTTCACGAAGATGTTCCACAGCCCCATGCTCTGGTTGGAGCCCAGCGCAAAGGTGTAGCCGCCAGCCACGTAGGCACGGCCTGCCATGGTGTGGGCGTAGTTGCTGGCGGTGGTGCAGGTGGCTCCGCCGCCGGGGGCGGCCAGCGTGGTGCCCGATGCGGCAGCCGATGTTGCGCCCTCAGCGCCGTTGGTATCGGCGGCACGCACCGTCCAGCTGTAGGTGGTGGATGCGGCCAGACCGGTGTCGGTGTAGCTGGTGCTGGTCACCGGCAGGGCGTTGACCTTGTTGGCGTTGCGGTACACGTTGTAGCTGGCTGCGCCCGAGACGCTGCCCCAGCCGACCACCATGCTGTTGGCGGTAGCGCCCGAGGTGCTCACGCCCGTGGGGGCAGGCAGGCCCACCGGTGGGTTGGTGCCCCCGCCGCTGGAAACCTGGTCCACCATGGCCTTGATGGCCACCATCTGTGGGCCGGACTTCTTGGCGTAGTTGGCGTTGTCGTAGCCCCACCAGTCAAAGCAGCTGTTGGTGGCTGCGGTGCTGGTCTGGGGGTAGAGCATCACGATGTTGTTGGTCTCGGCCCAGCGGTTGTAGCCGGTGTTGCGCACGTACTGCTGCTGCACGTCGCTGATGTTCTGCTTGCAGCCGTGCAGCACCACGTGCAGCTT
>SDXZ01000133.1 GCA_004210805.1 Acidovorax sp. | reverse complement strand
TGGCCGTCGGCGCGGGGGCGCAGCTCGTCGAGCAGGCTGCAGACCATGTTCACGATCTCGATGTTGGGCTTCTCGTTCCAGCCGCCCACGTTGTAGGTCTCGCCGGGGGCGCCCGCTTCCAGCACGCGGCGGATGGCGCTGCAGTGGTCCTTCACGTACAGCCAGTCGCGCACCTGCATGCCGTCGCCGTACACCGGCAGGTTCTTGCCGGCCAGGGCGTTGACGATCATCAGCGGGATCAACTTCTCGGGGAAGTGATACGGCCCGTAGTTGTTGCTGCAGTTGGTAGTGAGCACTGGCAGGCCGTAGGTGTGGTGCCAGGCGCGCACCAGGTGGTCGCTGGCGGCCTTGCTGGCGCTGTAGGGGCTGTTAGGCTCGAAACCGCGCGTCTCGGTGAAGGCCGGGTCGGTGGGGGCGAGCGAGCCGTAGACCTCGTCGGTGGAGACGTGCAGGAAGCGGAACGCCTCGCGCTCCCCCTCGGGCAATGCGCCCCAGTAGGCACGCACGGCTTCGAGCAGGCGGAACGAGCCGACGATATTGGTCTGGACAAAGTCTTCCGGCCCATGGATGGAGCGGTCCACATGGGACTCGGCCGCGAAGTTGACCACCGCGCGAGGCTGGTGCTCGGCCAGCAGGCGGGCAATCAATGCGCTATCGCCGATGTCGCCTTGGACGAACACATGGCGCGCATCACCCTGGATGCTGTCCAGGTTGTGCAGATTGCCTGCGTAGGTGAGTTTGTCGAGGTTGACCACGGGCTCGCTGGAGGCGGCAAGCCAGTCAAGAACGAAATTGGCGCCGATAAACCCTGCGCCGCCGGTAACCAGAATCATGGGTAAGCCGTCTGAGAATGCCTTGCGGCAAAGCTCGCGATTATCCCACCCGAGTTTCCTGGATGCGTAACAGGCTCTAACAGCCAGGGTGCCATGCCGCAGCTCAGAAGTGAATACCACGCATCATCTGCTGCAACGCCACCGCCTCCGCAGACAGTTGCGGCTTGGCACTCTTGTCACCCTTGGCAGCAGTGGAATCCGGGAACATCCGAAAACTCGTGTTCATCGTGATCTGCGCCACCCGCGGCACCAAGGCGTGCAGCAGCTGACCGGTGATGCCCAGGCGCGTGGCGATGCGCACCGGCTTGAAAATGCAGGCCTGGGCGATCATGTCGGCCGCTTCCTCGGGGCTCAGCGTGGGCACGTTGTTGTAGATCTTGGTCGGCGCGATCATGGGCGTGCGCACCAGTGGCATGTTGATCGTGGTGAAGGTGATGCCCTGGTCGGCGAACTCGCTCGATGCGCAGCGCGTCCAGGCGTCCAAGGCCGCTTTGCTGGCCACGTAGGCTGAAAAGCGCGGCGCGTTGGTCAGGACGCCGATGGAGCTGATGTTCACCACATGGCCCTTGCGCTTGGCCACCATGCCGGGCAGGAAGCCCATGGTCACGCGCAGGCAGCCGAAGTAGTTGAGCTGCATGGTGCGCTCGTAGTCGTGAAAGCGGTCGTAGCTCGACTCGATCGCACGGCGGATGGAGCGGCCCGCGTTGTTGATGAGGAAGTCGACGCCGCCATGGTTGTCGATGAGCAACTGCACAAACCGGTCGCAATCGGCCATGTCCGCAATATCGGCCGAGTAGGCGATGAAGCTATAGCCCTTGGCCTTGGCTTCCGCGCAGGCCTCGTCCAGCTTGTCCTGGTCACGGCCGCAGATGATGGTGGTGGCGCCTGCCTCGGCAAACTTGTGCGCGGCAGCGAGCCCGATGCCCGACGACCCTCCGGTGATCAGCACCACCTTGCCAGTGACCGTGCCCTTGAGCGAGCGGTCGATGAAGAGCTCGGGGTCCAGGTTGCGCTCCCAGTAGTCCCACAGGCGCCATGCGTAATCCTTGAGATTCGGGCAGGCCACGCCCGAACCCTTCAGCGCTGCCAGAGTTTCGCGGCAATCGAAGCGCGTGGGGTAGTTCACAAAGGTCAGCATGTCCTCGGGCAAGCCCAAGTCTTTCATCACCGCATTGCGCACCCGGCGTACCGGGGCCATGGCCATCAGGCTCTTCTTCACGCTCTTCGGGATGAAGCCCAGCAAAGCCGCGTTGATGAACAGGTTCATCCGGGGCGCATGTGCAGCCCGGCTGAAGATGTCGAGCACGTCCCCCACGCGGTAGCCCACCGGGTCCACCAAGTGAAAGCATTTCTTGGCGATGTCCTTCTGGTGGCTGATGACGTTCAGCGCGTTCACCACAAAATCCACCGGCACGATGTTCACGCGCCCGCCTTCCAGCCCCACAGTGGGCATCCAGGGCGGCAGCAGCTGGCGCAGGCGCTGGATCAGCTTGAAGAAGTAGTACGGACCATCGATCTTGTCCATCTCGCCGGTCGTGCTGTCGCCGACGACCATGGCGGGCCGGTACACGGTCCAGGGCACCTTGCAGTCCTGGCGCACGATCTTCTCGCTCTCGTGCTTGGTCTGAAAGTACGGGTGGTCCAGGCCTTCGGCTTCCTCAAACATGTCTTCGCGGAAAACGCCCTCGTACAGGCCGGCCGCAGCGATGGACGAGACATGGTGGAACTGCCCCGCGTCGACGGCCTTGGCCAGGTCCACCGTGTTGCGCGTCCCTTCGATGTTCACCGCCACCTGCGTTTCCTCGTCGGCGCCCAGGTCGTACACCGCCGCGAGGTGGTAGAAATGATCGATCTGGCCTTTGAGCTTCTTGATGTCCTCCGCGGCCACGCCCAGCTTCCTGGCGGTGAGGTCGCCGAACACAGGCACGGCGCGGGCGGCAGTCACGCCCCAGAAGCTCCGCAGGTCGGCAACCTTGTCAGCGCTTTCGCGGCGGATCAGGAAATGAACCACCGCCCCCTTGCGCTCCAGCAGCTTCTTGACAAGCCGCTTGCCGATGAACCCCGTTGCCCCCGTCACGAAATACTGCATAGATGACTCCCTTTGTAATGGCTTCATTCTTGCGCAGGGCCTGCAACCGCCGATTCAGCAGAAACCCGCGCCGATGCGGCGCGCGCCCTAGATAGCGCGCTCTACACTTTTAGGAGCCCGCGCCTACACCTGGCGCGCCGTGCCGCGTACAGTCCGGCCATGCGTCAGAGGCAGCCCGCCCTGGCAAACCAAACCCATCTCAACGACGGAGGCCCCATGGTCAAGAAACTGCAAAAACTCAGCGCCGACAACAAAAAGAGCAACGCTCAACTGTCCGGCACCGTGAAGGACTCCGCCCAGCAAATCTGGCTGGCTGGCCTGGGCGCCTTCTCCAAGGCACAGGAAGAAGGCGGCAAGGTGTTCGAAGCCCTGGTCAAGGAAGGCCTCACCATCCAGCGCAAGACCCAGGCCGTGGCTGAAGAAAAGATCTCCGAAGCCACCAGCCGCGTGACCAACATGGCCAGCGACATCGGCTCCAAGGCCCAGGGCCAATGGGACAAGCTCGAAAACATCTTTGAAGACCGCGTGGCCAAGGCCCTGGCCAAGCTGGGCGTACCCTCCGCCCGTGATCTGGAAGCCCTGAGCGCCCGCGTGGACGCATTGTCCAAGGGCACGAAGGCAGCGCCCGCCAAGGCCGCAGCCAAGCCTGCCGCCACGGCCCCTGCAAAGAAGGCCCCCGCCAAGAAGGCCGCTCCTGCGAAGGCAGCCACCAAGCCCACCGCCAAGGCAGCTCCTGCCAAGAAGGCCGCAGCACGCAAGCCTGCCGCACGCAAAGCAGCGGACGCCGCCTCCAGCGCGTCGTCGGCCAACTGATACCCGCACCCGGATGAGCGGCAGCGCACGCTGCCAGCCTCTCTCCTCGCGGCCGATGCGCATCTGATGCGCCTCGGCCGCTTTTCTTTGGGCAGGGCCATGCTGCAGCCCGCTGGGCACGTGCCCCATTGCACCTGCGCCGCCGCACCGCGCCGGCGTATTCATGCCGCAGTGCAGCATTCCAGCGTGGGTTAGAGTAGCCCCCAAGAGACACGCAAACAACAACGTCAAACGACGCGAAGGGGCCTGCAGACATGGTGAAGAAAGCGCCACGCCGCACCGCAGAACGTATTCTGGAAGTGACGCTCGAGCTGTTCAACCGGTTTGGCGAGCCCAACGTCTCCACCACCCTGATCTCTGCCGAGCTGCGCATCAGCCCCGGCAATCTGTACTACCACTACCCGGCCAAAGACGAGCTGATCAACGCGCTGTTTGATCGCTACGAGCAGTCGCTGAACGAACTGCTGGCTGCGGCCGACGGCGTGCGCAATGTGGAGGACGCCTGGTTCTTCATGCACACGCTGTTCGAGTTGATCTGGCAGTACCGCTTTTTGTACCGCGACCTCAACGATCTGCTGTCCAAGAACCGGCGCCTGGAGACGCACTTCCAGGCCATCCTCAAGAACAAGACCCGCGCCGTGCGCGCCATGCTCGACGGCATGGGCCGTGCGGATGCGCTGCACATCGACACACGCGAACTGGAGGCCACCGCCACCAGCATGGTGGTTGTGCTCACGTATTGGCTCAGCTTCGAGTACGTGCGCGACCCGCGCCGGGCGCTGGAGCCCGAGAGCGCGCAGGCCGCGCTCCTGCGCGGCGCACACCACGTGCTCAACCTGCTGATGCCGTATCTGGAGACCAGCCAGCGCGCACATTTGCTGGAGCTGGTGGGCGCCTACGCCACCCCGGCGCCCCACTGACGGCGCCACCAGGAGCCCTGCCACCGCCGCGCCGCCCTCTTTCCTCACCAACAAGAACTTCAGGAGACACACACCATGGCCAAGTGGACATCTTTCCCTCACGCTGGTGAATATCCGTTTGATGCCGCCAGCGTCAAGAAGCAATGGGCCCGCCTGCACGCGGGCGACGCCGAGGCCTGCCCCAAGGAGCCGGCGGTGCTCGACGCCTGGGCGCTGTTCCACAGCGGTGATTTCGAGAAGGCCGCCGCCGCGGGGATCGCTGCGGGCAGCGCGGGCACCACGGTGGCCAACAAGGCGACGGCGATCTACGCCAACTATTTGGAGCAAAAAGAAAAGACCCGGCTGGACCTCTTCATGCAGGTCGCCGAACGCGCCGAGACGCAGGCTGCCGCTGAGCCCGGCAACGCCAACGCCTGGTACTGGCACGCGTACGCCCTGGGCCGCTACAGCCAGGGCATCAGCGTGGCCAAGGCGCTGGCGCAGGGGCTGGGCGGCAAGGTGAAGGAGTCGCTGGAGAAGGCGATTGCGCTGTCGCCCAAACATGCGGACGCTCGCATTGCGCTGGGCGCCTTCCATGCCGAAGTGATCGACAAGGTGGGCTCGCTGATCGGCGGCATGACCTACGGCGCCAAGAAGGACACGGGCCTCAAGCTGTTCCAGGAAGCCCTCAAGCTCAACCCGGGCTCGGCCATCGGCATGATCGAATATGCCAACGCGCTGGTCATGCTGGAGGGCGACAAGAAGATGAAGGAAGCCACCCAGCTGTACGAGAAGGCCGCCGCGAGCGAGCCTGCCGATGCCATGGAGCGCCTGGACATCGAGATGGCCCGCGCGGAGCTGGAAGAAGAGTAAAGGGCATCCCCCTGAGGCGCTTTGCGCCTTCCCCCTTCTCTCGCATCACTGCGTGATTCGGGTAGGGGGGACACCGCCAGCGCGCGCCTGCAAAGTGCCGGCTGCGCTGCATGGCGGCCCTTGCGCGGCGGTCGCTGGTGTGGGGCAGCGACAGTTTCGACAGTCGTGCCGGGACAAGTGCTTTTTTTGAAAACTCCGCCGTCGAACGATGGGTGTGAACTGCGCCGGCCCTCTGGATGCCTGCGGCAAGATCTCACGCAATTTTCACAAGCCTCTCACGCACAGCACCTGCAGCGGCAGCCCTCAGCCTCCGAACCGCCGCGCGGCGATCTCCAGCAGGCCATCAAAGATCAGGTTGTCCACCAGCTCGAAAGGCCGGGTCATGCTGGGTGCCATCTTCCAGCCCGCGCCGCCGGTCATCAGGCAGGCTGGCTCTTCACCACAGTGCTGGATCACATGCTGCACCATGCGCTCCACGGCGCCAGCAATTGCATAGGTGCCGCCACTGGTGAGCGCATCGCTGGTGTTGGTGGGGAACAGGCGCACCTCGCCGGTGGGCACATGCAGGCCGGCCGTGCCGGACTCCAGCGCCCGCAGCATGATGCCGTGCCCAGGCAGGATCAGCCCGCCCATGAATCGGCCGTCGGCGTCAATGCATTCCACGGTGACGGCCGTGCCCACCATCACCACCACCAGTGGCCGCGCAGGGCCCTGGCGCAGCACATGGTGGCGCGCGCCAACCATCGCCACCCAGCGGTCCGAGCCCAGGCGCGAAGGATGGTCGTAGCCGTTGACGAGGCCCGCCTCTTCGGTGGACGAAACCACCCACGAGGGCTGCACGTCCCACAGTTCCATCTGTTCCTGCACGCGGCGCTTGACCGCGTCACCGGCTACCACGCAGCCGAGCATGCGCTCGGGGTGGCGCAGTGGTGCCCAGCTGCCCTCGGCCAAACGGTCGATGTGGTCCAGAAATTCGGCACCATGGGCCAGCAGCGCAGCCCCGGGACGGGGAGCGTCGTACAACGCCCACTTGAGGCGGGTGTTGCCGACATCGATGGCCAGAAAAGTCATGCGGCGGATTATCCCGAGTTTTGAAACACGTCCTGATTCAGCGGCGACATGGACGGCCCGTGAGCCACGAGCAGCGCGCGACAGGCCTGCGTTCCATGCGGTCCACCGGTCAGCAATGTCAAAAATCGTTTCACGCTGCTGTCTGACACACTGCCCCCGGGCTTTGCCACTACATTGAGCGGTCCCGTTTTTGTTTCACTCCAGGAGGTACCCCATGGGTCTTTTCAGTTTCATCAAGGAAGCCGGCGAAAAACTGTTTGGCGGCAAGGAAGCCCAGGCCGCCACGGCAGCCGCCCCCACGCAGGATGAACTCAACGCCACGGCCGCCAAGGCCATCGAGACCTACATCGCGTCCCAGAACCTCGGCGCCAGCAACGTGCAGGTGGCTTTTGACGGCACGGCCGGCAAGGTCACGGTCAAGGGCACGGCCCCCACGCAGTCGGCGAAAGAGAAGGTCACCCTGTGCTGCGGCAACGTGGCCCACGTGACTAGCGTCGAGAACCTGATGGACGTGACCAACCCCGAGCCCGAAGCCCAGTACCACGACGTGGTGCGCGGCGACACGCTCTCGGCCATCGCCAAGAAGTTCTATGGCGACGCCAACAAGTACCCCGCGATCTTCGAGGCCAACAAGCCCATGCTGACCCACCCTGACAAGATCTATCCTGGCCAGAAGCTGCGCATTCCGCCGCAGGCCAAGTAAGCTTCGGAAATTCAAACAAAAAGAGCTGCTACCGCTTGATAACAGGGCGGTAGCAGCTCTTTTTTTGATAGCAAATCGCCCAGACGTTCTCACGTCAATGGCAGGGGGTCAGGGCCGTCAGGGCCTTTGCGCAACTGCTGCTGCCAGCGAAATCAACCTTTCATGCCCCGCCCGTGGGCAATGACGGCGCGGGCAAAAAACGGTGCATGGCGTTGGGCGCCCTCAGCAGGCGCCCAACCCCCGCTCCTCAACTCTGCCGCCAAGGCAGTCCGTGAAAGCGCCAGCCGCCGCGCTTGCCCCGTTGCCCTTCGCCGTCCGCGTCACCCTCGAAGCCCTCAAGAATGTTGTAGGCCTTGAAACCCAGCTCGGTGGCGCGGCGCGCAGCGGCGATGGAGCGCACGCCGCTGCGGCACAGCAACACCAGCGTGCCGCCCGCCGGGGCCGCGGCACTCAGTTGGGCATCAAAGTGTGCATTCGTGGCCATGCCTGGCCACTGCTTCCACGCCACGGCGGCCGCACCCGGCACCTGGCCGACCCAGTCGCGCTCGGCATCGCTGCGCACGTCCACCAGCACCGCCTGGCCGGCCTGCACCCACTGCCAGGCCTGCTGGGGCGTGACATCGCCGGCGTAGCCCTCGGCGGCGTGGGGGGGTTGTTGTGGGGTCATCAGTTCAATCCTTTCATGGCATTCGGCAAAGCGTTTGCATCGACGCGGCCCAGGCGAGCGCCGCAAGCCAGGGGCCGCACGGGCGCGGTAGGCGATTCCGGCGGATTCACCACAAAGGCGCAGTTTCGTCGCGCAAATGGCTGCGCAGTTGCGCGTAGTCCGGCACTACCGTGGCCACGGTGTCCCAGAAGCGCGGGCTGTGGTCCATCACGCGCAGGTGGGCCAGCTCGTGCGCCACCACGTAGTCGATGATGGCCGGGCGGTAGTGCAGCAGGCGCCAGTTCAGGCGGATGGAGCCGTCGGCCTTGGCGCTGCCCCAGCGGGTTTGTGCGCTCGACAGGCGCAGGCTGGCCCAGCGCACGCCCAGCAGCGGCGCAAAGTGGTCAAGCCGCGCGGTGAAGTGGCGGCGCGCATCGCGCATGAGCCAGGCCTGCACCGCATCGCGGATCTGCGCGGGGCTGGCGCTGTGGGGCAGGCCGATGTGCAGGCTCTGCGCGGCAAAGACGTCAGAGCCCTCTTCTCCCGGTGCAGAGGAAGGCACAGGCGATGCGGAGGGCACGGCCGGCATCAGCGCCCCGCCCTTGCCGGCAAACCCATGGCTCGGGTCCAGCACCACCGTGAGCGGCTCGCCCAGGTACGGCAGCACGGCGCCCGCTGCCCAGACGATGCGCCCGCCCTCCATGCGCTGCTGGCGCTCCCGCGCCTCCGACAGCTTGCGCAAAATCCAGTCCGATTTCTCGCGCAGCGCCGCGTCCGCCGCCGACAGCGTGACCCAGCTTGGCGCGCGCACCGACAGGCCATCCGCCCCTACGGTGAAGCCGATGGTGCGGCGCCGTGCGCGCGTGAGCGCATATCCCACCACGGCGTCGCCCAGCAACACCTCGCGGTTGGCGCCGGGGTGGCGGAATTCGGCAGGGGATAGCAAGGAGCCCAGCGGAACGGCGGGCGCTGCGGATGGCGCGATCTTTTTTGCTACTTTTTCAGTAGCATCAATCCCTTGTATATCAAGCGCCAGGGGGCTTTTTAATTCAATTTTGGGGGCAGGCGGCGGCACGGCCACCACCGCTGGTGCGCTGGGCGGGTCGAACAGGTCGAGCGCCATTTGCACGAGCCGCTGCATCACAGGCGTTTACTTTCCGGGCGTCACCGCATCGGCTGGCGCGGCGGCAGTGGCAGTGGTCGTGGCGGTTGCCGAGGCGTGCGGGGCGACAGCTTTGGGGTACGCCTCGGGGTCCAGGCGGCGCATCTCGGCCTCGATCCAGGCCTCCACCTCGCGCATCAGCTCTTCGGGCTGGCGGCCCGCGCTGGGGATGGGCTTGCCGATGGACACGTCCACCACACCCGGCCGCTTGATGAACGCCTTGCGCGGCCAGACCTTGGCGGAAGTCACGGCGATCGGCACCACCGGCGCCCCGGTGTCGATGGCCAGGCGCGTGCCGCCGGTCTTGTAGTTGCCCTTCTGGCCACGGTCGATACGCGTGCCTTCAGGGAACATGATGATCCACATACCTTTGGCCAGCAGGTTCTTGCCTTGCTGCACCACCTTGTTGAAGGCCTGCGTGCGCTGGTTGCGGTCGATGTGGATCATGTCCAGCCGGCCGATGGACCAGCCAAAGAACGGCACGTGCAGCAGTTCCTTCTTGAACACATAGGCCAGCGGGCGCGGCATGATCGCCGGCATCAAGAATGTCTCGTACGTGGACTGGTGCTTGACCAGCAGCACCGCCCCGGCGTTCTCGCCCTGCGGCAGGTTCTCCATGCCCATCACGTTGGCGCGCACCCCCAGCATCACCCGGGCACTGCTGATGCACAGCGCCAGCCAAGCCCGCGCAATGCGGTACAGGGGCCGCCCGCGCAGCCCGAACAACGAGCCCAGCATGATCGCCAGCGTATAGGGCACCACGGTGATGCCCATGAAGAGAAGATGCAAGAAGGAGCGGAGAAAAGCCATTTTTGAAGTGTTTTGGGCCGCCAGCGCTTGATCAGCAAGCGCCAGTAGCTATTATTTAGATAGCACCAGACGGTGAAGCCGCTGCAGCTGGCAAAGGCGCAGCGCTGGCGTGGGCGGACGGCGCAGGCACCGGCACGGCAGGCAGCAGCCGGTCTACAAAATCCGTCAGGCTCGCATGCAGCACGGTGCCCGCCGGCAGCCCTTCAGGCACCGCACCGCGGGGGTCGACCAGCGCCGACTGGCCCGTGCACACCAGGTGCAGTTGCTGGGCCCCGGCCGCAGCGCCCGCCTGGAGGTGCACGGCGCAGCTGCCCACCACGCGCACGTCGTGGCGTTCCACACCGTAGCGGTCGCAGATCTGCTCGAGCAGGCCCGGTGCTGGCTTGCGGCAGGCGCAGTCTTCGTCGGCCGCGTGGGGGCAATAGAACACCGCATCGATGCGCCCGCCCACGGCGGCCAGTTGGCGGTGCATCTTGGCGTGGATGGCGTTGATCGCCAGCACGTCGAACAAGCCCCGGCCCAGTCCCGACTGGTTGGTGGCCACCACCACATGCCAGCCCGCGTGGTTGAGCCGCGCAATGGCTTCGAGCGCGCCTGGCACGGCAGTCCACTCGTCGGCGGTGGTGATGAAATCCTCCCCCATCGGATTGAGGGTGCCGTCGCGGTCGAGGATGGCGAGTTTCATGGGGTTTGATTACCTTGTGAGAATCGCCAGCCTATCAGCTTGGGCCATCCGGTCAAACCGCCAGACGGGAAAGGTCCGCGACGCGGTTCATCGCGTCGTGCAGGCTCTTGAGCAGGCCCTGGCGGTTCAAGCGCAGGTCCATCTGCTCGGCATTGACCATCACGTCGTCGAAAAACGCGTCCACCGGCGCGCGCAGCACGGCCAGGGTCTGCAGGCTCGCGGTGTAGTCGCCCGCGTCGAACTGGGCATTGGCCTCGGGCACAAAGCGCTGCAGCGCGGCGTAGAGGTCCTGCTCGGCCTTTTCCTGCAGCAGGTCGGGGTTGACGTGCGGGTCCACAGCGCCTTCGACCTCGGCCTTCTTCAGGATGTTGCCCACGCGCTTGTTGGCCGCGGCCAGGGCCGGGCTTTCGGGCAGTGCGGCAAAGGCGCGCACTGCGGCCAGTTGCTTTTCGACCAGGGCCAGACGCTGCGGGCGCAGGGCCATGACGGCGTCGACCTCCTGGGCGCGGTAGCCCTGCTCGCGCAGGCTGCCGGCGAGGCGGTCGTAGATGAAGTCGGCGAGCGGCGCCGATGCGTCGGTGATCTTGTCGCCAAAGGCGGGGACGGCACCGGCCAGCAGGTCGTTGAGCTGCAGTGGCAGGTCCTTTTCGACCAGCATGCGGATCACGCCCAGCGCATGGCGGCGCAGCGCGAACGGGTCGCGGTCGCCCGTGGGCAGGTTGCCGATGCCGAACATGCCCACCAGGGTTTCCAGCTTGTCGGCCAGCGCCACCACCACGCCGGCGGTGTTGCGCGGAAGCGTGTCGCCGGCAAAACGGGGCTTGTAGTGGTCTTCGATGGCGTGCGCCACGGTCTCGCCCAGGCCGTCGTTCAGGGCGTAGTAGCCGCCCATGATGCCCTGCAGCTCAGGGAACTCGCCCACCATGTCGGT
>SDXZ01000132.1 GCA_004210805.1 Acidovorax sp. | reverse complement strand
AGGTATTCGGGCGGCTCTTCCAGCGTCTTGAGCATGGCGTTGAACGCCGTGTTCGTGAGCATGTGCACTTCGTCGATCATGAAGACCTTGAAGCGCCCTTGCACCGGCTTGTACACGGCCTGCTCGAGCAGGCTTTGCACCTCGTCCACGCCGCGGTTGGAGGCTGCATCGAGCTCGGTGTAATCCACGAAGCGGCCGCTGTCGATGTCGGTGCACGCTTGGCACACGCCGCAGGGCGTGGCGGTGATGCCGCCGTTGCCATCCGCCCCCTGGCAGTTGAGCGACTTGGCCAAAATGCGCGACACCGTGGTCTTGCCCACGCCTCGCGTGCCGGTAAACAGGTAGGCGTGGTGCAGACGCTGCTGCGTGAGGGCGTTGGACAGCGCCTGGACCACATGCTCTTGCCCCACCATTTCCGTGAAATTGCGGGGACGGTACTTGCGGGCGAGCACGAGATAGGACATTTGGTCGATTCTACGGGTTGGACTGACGGCCTCGGCAGACGCAGGGGTGATGCGGGCCGGTGCTATCCGGGGATTGGGAAGGCGGCGGATCAGGCGGGGCTGGGTGGACGCGAACCTGTGTCTTGCGCCCCGCCCATCGTGATGCGCCACCAAGAAAAATGGGCTTCGCATCCAGCGTACAATTACCGGTGACGGGCCTCCTCGCATGGTGAAGCGGCCAACCGGGTCAGGTGGGGAACCAAGCAGCCCTAACTGTGGAGTCAGTGCCGGGGGTAAGGCTCGTCAACTTCTTTTTCTGTCTTTGCGTTTGGCTGCACCCGATGCTGCTGCCAGCGCCAGGATCGCCAGGGCCTCTCGTGCCGCCCTGGCTTAAGTCCACCACCCTCTCAAGCCCCCTTTTGCCATTGATGCTTTGGCTTGCCGCTGGCGTTGGGCCGCACGCCGTGCCACCATGGTGTCAGTGATTTCCCACGCGGTTTTGAGGCGTTCGAGACTGCGCGGCTCAGGCAGTCCCCAGCACACTTTGTTGCATTGCTTCATCCCTTCTTTTCACGGGTGCCGCCATGCCAAACCGCAACCCAGCGCAGGTGACTTCCATCCGCCACACCGTGGCGAAAAAGCTTTGTTTTTCTCGCAGCGCCTTTGCCTCGCGCAAGCGGCAAAGAACCGCCACCCCCTGGATCCGTTCCCTGATCGCACCGTGCTTTTGCGCAGCGCTTGCAGGCCCGGCAATGGCGACAGAGACATCCGCTTTTGGCGAAGAGACGATGGCGGCTCTGCAGGAGGAAACCCGCTCCGCGGCATCGTTGTCCGCGTATGAGGTCAACAGCCTCGTGCTGCCCAACCTGGGCGACACCAACTGGGGTGCTTCCGCGCAGCGCGCAGGGGGCGCCAGCGGATTCGCCAATGCCACGCAGCACATCGACGTCACGCGCTGGCTCACGCCAGAGGCGCCGCGGAGCCTGGGTTTTTCGCTGGGCGTTACATCGGCAGCCCCCTCGGCCAGCGCGCTGGCAAACACCAGCGGCAACTTCAACGGCCCCACCACGCCGACCAGCCTTGACCTGGGCGTGCGGTGGCGTTCGCGCCTGGACAGCGGCCGCCAGCTGGACGTGTCGGCCTGGGCGCAAACCCCGCGGTTTGCGGCCCAGTCACCCGACGCGATGGGGCTGATCTGGCAACAGCAGCAGCAACCGGTGTATGGCACACGGGTCGAAGTGCAGTGGGCCTCGTCGCGCACGCGTGGGTTGGTGCCGGAGTTCGGGGCCATCGGCGTGCAGTTGCAAGGCGGGTCCAAACTGGTGCTGCGGGCGCGCAAAGGCGGGCCGATGCTGTACTACCGCGCTAAATTTTGACCCCCTGAGACGCTGCGCGTCTTCCCCCCGAGGGGGACGCATCCGGTGGACCGGCGAAGCCGGATCCACGGGTGCTCTCGCGTTGAGAACGCGCCGGTTTTCACCGGCGCGCCTTCCTCCTCAAACGCCCTGTGCCAGCCAGCGCCGCGCGCCCTCGCCTGCCACGCGGCCGCTGGCCATGCTGGCGGTGAGCAGGTAGCCGCCGGTGGGAGCCTCCCAGTCGAGCATTTCGCCGGCGCAGAAGACGCCGGGCAGGGCCGTGGCCATGAGGTGGGCGTCGAGCGCCTCGAAGGCCACGCCGCCGGCAGTGCTGATCGCTTCATCCAGCGGCCGCGTGGCGACCACGGTGATGGGCAGGGCCTTGATGGCGTGGGCCAGTGCGACGGGATCGTTCACGCCGTCCTTGCCCAGGTGTTCGTACAGGATGCCGGCCTTGATGCCTTCCAGCCCCAGGCGGCTCTTGAGGTGGCTGGAGAGCGAGCGCGATCCGCGCGGATGCCGCACCTCCACCAGCACGCGTTCGGGGGTGTGGTCGGGCAGCAGGTCCAAGTGGAAGGTAGCGTGCCCGTGGGCCTGCAACTCGTCGCGCAGCAGGTGCGATACGGCGTAGACCAGGCTGCCCTCCACGCCCGTAGCGGTGGCGACAAACTCGCCGCGGCGGCTGAAGCTTTTACCCTGGCTGTCGGTGAAGTTCAGCTGCACCGTCTTGAAGGGCTGGCCTGCAAAGCGCTCGGCAAAATGCGGTGTCCAGCCCACGGTGGGGGTGGGCGCGCGGCCCAGCAGCTCCTGCAGGAATTCGCGTCGGGTCTCGCCGGTGGGTGCGGCAGAACGCAGCACATCAAATCCGCAGTTGGACGGGCGCAGCGGGGCCACGGCCACACCAAGCTCGGACAGCAAGGGCGCCCAGGCGCCGTCCGACCCCAGGCGCGCCCAGCTGCCGCCGCCCAGGGCCAGCACCACGGCGCGTGCCCGCACCGTCGACTCCGTGGGCTCACCGCCCGGACCCGGCGCCGCAAACCGCAGCGCGCCATCGCCCGCCCAGCCGAGCCAGCGGTGGCGCATATGAAACTGCACGCCCTGCCCCCGCAGACGCTGCAGCCAGGCCCGCAGCAGCGGTGCGGCCTTCATGTCGGCCGGAAACACGCGGCCTGAAGTACCTACGAACGTCTCCACGCCCAGGGCTTGCGCCCAGCTGCGCAGCTCGGGGCCGCCAAAGCCTTGCAGCAGCGGCTCGATCTGCGGCTGACGCTCTGCGTAGCGCGCCATGAAGGTCTCGTGCGGCTCGGAGTGCGTGAGGTTGAGCCCGCCCTTGCCGGCCAGCAAGAACTTGCGCCCCACCGAAGGCATCGCATCAAACAGGTGCACAGACGCGCCGCCCTGCGCCAGCACCTCGGCCGCCATCAGCCCCGCGGGGCCGCCCCCGACCACGGCGACATCGCAGTGCAGGTCGGCCACAGCGTCGGGCGAAGAAGGGGTGGTAGCGGGCATGAAAAGGACCTCTGGTAAGGGGGGGCGGTGGCCGTGTGTCGGCCGTGCGTCAGGGTCAAAAGAGTGAACCCTGGGGCGAATCTGGATCGGTGCCCGCGGGCACGGAGGGAGCCGGTACCGCGGGCGGCGCCACGGGGCGCGCGGTGGGGGCCGGAGTATGCCTGATGGCCTGCTCGCCGGCTTCAGGGTACGCCGCCGCTTCAGGAGCTGGTGCGTCACTTGTACTTGTCACGGCGTCAGACACCACCACCATGCGCCCGTCCCCCGTGAGGAAGGCTGCCCGCACCCGCTCGCCCGGCATCTGGCGCTCTACCGCATCGCGGTAGCGGCGCAGCTGGGCTATCAGGGCGGGCTGGCGCTCAGGCTCGGCGGCGCTTTTGTAGTCCAGCACCCACCAACCCGCTCGCTCGAAGGGTTGCGTGCAATGCACCAGACGGTCCAAGCGCAGGCTGTGGCCACCGTAGCGCAAGGGAGCTTCATTGATGGCGGTATCGACAGCGGCCGGGTCCCAAGCCCACGCGCCCTCGCCTGCCAGGATACGTTGGGCTGTCTGCGCGGCCAGCCGTGCGGCGCCTGGGGTGATGTCAAAGTCCTGCGCCAGGCGGGCTGCGCGCGCGGCCGGCCAGCCGTGGGCGCGCAGGTCGGCCAGCGGGGCACCGGCGACGCCCGCTTGTTCCAGCAACTGGTGCATGGCCTCGCCCAGCCGCGATGCCGGAGTGGACGGAGTGGCCGCGCCGTGCGCGAGATCCACCGCGCTGCCCGGGGCGGCATCCTCCGACGCGCCTGCCGACGTCACAGGCGATGCAGCAGGGGTGTTGGATGGCATGCGCAGGTGCTCGGGCACGGGCGGCAGTTCGGCCAGGGTGAACTGCGGGGGTGGCACAAGGCCCGGCGCAGGTTCGTCGCCCCCTCTATTCACTTCCGGTGCGGTGATCTCCATCGGTACTTCCACCGTCAGCGCGGAGAGCCGGTTCCACCAGCTGCCGGGTGCCGACACGCTGGGCAGCACCGACGAGATCGCCAGGCAATGCTTGGCGCGTGTCATGGCCACGTAGAGCATGTTCAGCTCTTCGCGCTGGCGCGCCTGCTGCTCGGTGGCCAGCGCGTCCGCTGCACTCGGTGGCGGGCTCGATTCGCTGGCCAGAAAGACAAAGCCTGCAGGCGCAGTCTGCTCGCCGGGCCAGTCGACCAGCACGCCCATGGTCTCGGCCTTCTGGGGGCGGGTGTCGGTGTCGAGCAGGAGCACGCAGCGCGCCTCGAGCCCCTTGGCGCCGTGCACCGTCAGCAGCCGGATCGCCTCGGCATCTGCACGGCCCGGGGCGCGCACACCGCCGCGCTTCATCGCACGGATGAAGGCATAGGGCGTGAGGTAGCGGCCGCCGTCGTGCTGCAGCGCGGCCGACAGCAGCGCCCGCAGGTTGGCCTGCACCGCCAGGCGCTGCGTGGCCGGCGCGGCCGCGGCAAAGCGCGCAAGCACGTCGCCGTGTTGGTAAATGGCGTGCAGAGCATCGTGCGGTGGCAGGCTGTCCACCCAGGCCTTGTACTGCATAAAAACAGGCCCTAACGCTTGCATATCAAGCGTTAATAGCTCACTTTTTTGTAGCAATTCAAACCAACTGCAGTCGGCGTGCTCAGGCTGGCGGCGCAGCAGGGCCAGCGCCACAAGCGCGTCGTCGTCCAGGCGGAACAGCGGCGAGCGCAGCGCTCGCGCGAGCGACAGGTCGTGCCCTGTGGACACCAACGCATCGAGCAGCGCCACGATGTCCTGCACCTCGGGCGCGTCGAACAGGTCGGCTTTTTCGGGCTGCACGCACGGCAGGTGCAGCGCACGCAGGGCGTCCTGCATGGCAGCCAAGCGGTCGCGCTTGCGGGCCAGCACCAGCACTTCGTTGGGCGGCGTTCCTTGCGCGATCTGCGCGGCCACCCAAGCGGCGGCCTGAGCGCACTCGCGCATGCGCTGGGTTTCTTCGGCCTCGTGGCGCGGCTCGGTCAGGCTGTCGCGCCAGGCCATGGGGTCAATGCCCGCTCCACCATCGGCATCCGGGGGCAGGATGGCCGGCAGGCGCAGCAAGGCGCCCGGGTCTTTGGATTCGGTGGTGTGGTCGCGAAAACCGGTGGTCTCGTGTTGTGCCTGCGCCGTGCCCATCACGTGGTTGACAGCGGCGATCACGCTGGTGGCGTTGCGGCGCGTGTGGTCGCAACTGAGCAGGTCGCCCCCAAGACCATTGCGGACAAAGGCCTGGGCCGCGATAAACACCTGCGGCTCGGCCCGGCGAAAGCGGTAGATGCTCTGCTTGGGGTCGCCCACGATGAACACACTGGGCGCCGTGGCACCGCCGCCCGAGCCCGCGTAGCCCGACAGCCACGCGTGCAGCGCCTGCCACTGCAGCGGGTTGGTGTCCTGGAATTCATCGACCAGCAGGTGGCGCACGCGAGCGTCGAGCCGCTCCTGCACCCAGCCCGACAGGACGGGGTCGGACAGCATGACCAGCGCGGTCCGCTCCACGTCGTTCATGTCCACCCAGCCGTGCTGGTTTTTCACGGCTGCAAACTCTGCGATCAACCGGCGCGCCAGCCCGGCCATGCGCTGCTGGTGTTGCCAGGCTGCGTGCTGGCGGCGTGCGATCAGCAGGCGCTGCAACTCGGGCTCAGCCTCCTGCGCAGCGAGGAACTTCTCCAGGTTCTTCGACAGCCGGTCTTCCTTGGCTACAAACAGCGCCTTGCGCAGCAGATCGAGGCGTTCGTCGAGGTCGGCACAGGCCAGCGCGTCGATGATCGCGTCCGCCGCCTTTTGCGGAGTCTTGTTGGCCTCGGCCCCCAGTGCCCTGGCACGGGCCAACCAGCGCTGATGGCAAGCGTCGCCCTGCAGCGTGTCGGCGGGTTCTGCGCAACTGGCGAGGTCCGGGTACGCCTGCTGAAACGGCGGCACAGACCCATCCACCACACCGACGGCATCGGCCAAATCAAATTCCACCCGCTTGGACAGCGCAGCCGCCAGGGCCTTGTGGGTTTGCGAGCGGCCGTGCTGGGACACGACAGCCTCGTAGTCGGCACGGAGGCTGGGGCTTTCGGCCACGGCTTGCAAGAATGGACTCCAGACCTCGCGCACGGCTTCGGCATCGTCCTCGAGCAGCTCGAAATGGGCCGGCAACCCCTGCGCCTGCAGCAGCGCCAGCGGGGCAGTGCCCAGCAACGCGGCAAACCAGCTGTGGAAGGTGCGGATCTGCACCGGCCGGCCACTGCCCAAGATCTGGCGGTATAAATTTTGTAGCGCCTCGCGCTTATCCAGCGCGCGCTCGGGGCTGATTCCCCTGGCAATCAGCTCAGCGGTCAGGTCTTGCATGGGTGCATGGGCAAATGCCTCAAGCCACTCTTGCAGGCGCTGGCGCATCTCGCCCGCGGCCTTTTTGGTGAAGGTGATGGCCAGGATCTCGTGCGGCGCACAGCCATCGAGCAACGCGCGCAGCATGCGCGAGACCAGCATCCAGGTCTTGCCCGCGCCCGCGCAGGCCTCCACTGCCACGCTGCGTGAGGGGTCGCAGGCAATCGCGTAGAAGCCCTCGCGAGAGATGGGCTGACCGTTGTGTTCGTAGGCGGCTTGTTCAGTCATTTCCGTGATCCACGATGCCCTGCCCATCTGTCCAGCTGCCGTCCTGCTCGCCGCCTGCGAAACCGGCGCGACCGCAGGCGAGAGACAACGCGCAAGGGCCGCCCCGCCGCGCTGGCGTCGTCCCCCCTCCCGGCGCAGCCGAGAGAGGGGGTGAAGCCGCGCAGCGGCTCAGGGGGGTGTCCCTGCTCATTTCCAGAAATCCTTGCGGCAAAGACCTCGAGCTGCGCAGTACTCGCACACAGCGCCCTCGCCCAGCGCCGGCAAAGGGTCGCCCGCGGCGATGCGGTCAAAGTCGTGCTGAATGCCTTCGACCAGCAGGTCGCGCAGGTGCACCACCTCTTCCTGCTCGTGCATCCGTGTCTCGCCCCGCTCACCCACATTGACATAAGCGGCACGCAACGTGTCGTGGCTGAGCAGAGCGGCGTAGAAGGCAAGCTGGGTGTCCTCGGCGCCGGTCTTGATGCGCTTGGCCGTGACGGTGTCGTTCTCGGTCTTGTAGTCGATGACCAAGGTCGTGGACTCGCCGGGCGCAGCCACCGCATCGACGCGGTCGAGCGTGCCCACCAGTTGCAGGCTGCCCAGTGGCTGGGTGACGCGCAACTCGGCCTGGCGGAAGTGGGCGCCGGTCTGCTCATGCTGGGTCAGCCAGCGCAGATACCCGTCGCGCACCTGAGGCCAGCCCGCGGCAAAGGGCAGGAAGTCGCCCTCCCCCAAGCCCTGCTCGCGCGTCACTGCCTGGGCGGCGGTATTCATGCGCTGCGCACGTTCTGGCAGGCCGTCCACGGGGTCGGCCAAAAGGGCTTCATGGAAGTGCTGCAACACCGCATGCAGCCAGTTGCCGAAGTCGCGCTTGTCCACCTCGGTGGCCAGTTCATCGGCCTCCTGCAAGCCCAGCTGGCGCAGCGCAAAGAAGCGGTACGGGCAGTGCCGCAGGTCGGAATACGCGGTGGACGAGAGCCGAAGCATCGGAAGCTGATGCCCCTGGGGCTGGGGCCGTGGGGTGGGGGCGGCATCGACTGCACGCTGGATTCGGCTATCCGCGCCAGCCTGCGCCTCGCCGTCCAATTGCAACGCCAGCACCAACGGGCTGGCCAGCAGGGGCTCCCCGCCTTCGTCCCCTGTGCGCCACAGCACGTCCACGGCGGGAGTTTGCAATGCGTGCTGCCAGGCGGCGCGTTGGGCTGCCTCCATTGATACCCGCGTGGGCAAGCCCCAAGCCTCGCGCTGCGCCTGGGTCCACTCGCCGGGGGGCTCGGGCGCAGCTTGCAGGCGTTTTTCGTCGCAGCCCGGCAGCACCAGGGCTCCAAACGGGCGCGCCAGCAACTGGGGCAAGGGAAGCACCACCACGGGCGCGTCGCCCATCTGCGCGGGAACGTAGCGCGCGGCTTCCAGCACTTCATTGGCCCAGCGTGTGAATTCGGCCAGGGTCATGCGCCGACCTGCGCCATCGCCCCAGCCATCGAGCTCGATCTCTTGCCCCGCCTGCAGGCGCACGGCAGACAGCACGCGTGTGCCAGCGGCGTCTTCTTCCAGCACGGGCCACTGGCCACTTTCAACCAGCAAGGCGCGCAACGCCTGCAACCATTGGGGCAAGGCACGCGCGGCGCGCAGGCCGTCGCGCCAGGCTTGGGCCTGGGCCACGACAGCCCCCGCGTCGGGCGCGCTTGTCCAGTCATGCTGCGCCACGTGAGACCACGAGGCCATCGACGCCTTGCGCAGCGCGCGCTCCAACCGCCCGAGGACTGCCGCATCGGCATGGGGCACGTGCTTAAGCCAGTCCAGCACCGCGTCGGACGTGGCGTCCCAGGCACAGGCGTTGAGAGCCGCCATCAAGCGTGCGGCAGCCCGCGTAGTCGACAGCGTCCAGCCGTTTTCATCACGCACGGCCACACCGGCGCTGGCCAGATGGGCCCCAATGCGGCGGGTCAGCGCGCGGTCGTTGGCCGCCAGCGCGACGGGGACACGCCCGGCCGCCAAGTGTGCGAGCACGCAGGCGGCGGCGCGCTGCGCCTCGTCCTCGGCGTCGTGTGCGGCATGCAGTGCAACGTGGCCCTGGCCCGCCGGCGAATCCCCCAGTGGCGGATTCCACAACACCAGCGACAGGACCTTCTCGCCCCAATGGTTCTGAAGTGCCTGCGCGAGCGCATCGGGCTGAAAGCCGGGGAGCAGCACCAGGGCGTCCACCGATCTGGAAACGCCGGGCTCGAACAGCACGTCGGTGGCGTGGCGCGAAGCCAGTACCCATTCAAGCGCAATGCGCGCCACCACCGCCTCGTACCGCAGGGCCGAGCCTTCATCGGCCGGGGGCAGCAGGGTGCGGGCCTGCTGGCCCCAGGCGTCGCGCTGCGCTGGCGGCACGGCGGCCACCGCTGGCGCGAGCTGTGCTGCGGCCTCCTGCAGCGGCGCGGCAAGCACGTCCCGCTGCGCCGACAGACCAACCCGATCGAGCAACAGGCGTGCGGTGAGGGTATCGCGCGCCACGTCGCCGGCAAGATCGTCCCCCTGGGGCACAAAGGCCGCGAGCTGCCGCGCCCAATTGCGGGTGGTTTCAAACCGGGGAGCAAAGCCGTCTGGGTGTGCAAGGCCCCAGTAGCGCTGCGCCCACGGCATGAGCTGGGCGTAAGGAACCAACACCACCGTGCGCGCAGGGTGGGCGCCGCAACGCTCCATGTGCTGGGCGACTTGGGCCAGAACACGCTGCCACAAGAGCGCGCACTGATCACTTTTCGCTATGACTGTCATAGCGTCACAAGGCCCGGCCACACCGGTGAACGTGGGATTGGTTTCTGTCACAATGCCCTGACTTTATACGTACCTCGGTCGTAAACCGCCCAGAAACAAGGAATCCGCCATGGCCAGCGAACTCATCAAACATCTCTCCGACGCAAGCTTTGAAGCCGACGTGCTGCAGGCCGGCACCCCGGTGCTGGTGGACTACTGGGCTGAGTGGTGCGGCCCTTGCAAGATGATCGCCCCCATCCTGGACGAAGTGGCTGGCACCTACCAGGGCAAGCTGCAGATCGCCAAAATGAACGTGGACGAAAACCGCGAGATCCCCGCCAAGTTCGGCATCCGCGGCATCCCCACCCTGATGCTGTTCAAGGATGGCCAACTGGCCGCCACGAAGGTCGGCGCCATGAGCAAGGCACAACTCACCGCCTTCATCGATCAGCAACTGGCCTGATCAACCATGCCCCGCAGACATCGCCGTCTTGTGGGGCATTTTTCTTGGAGCGCCTGAACCCTGCGCCGCCCCGGCCAGCGACAAATCGCAAGCCGCTGAATATCCCGATTTTTTTCCTGTCATAATTCTTTTCGATCACCGGCCTGCACGCATTGGCAGCCGGAACAAGATCCCCGGCATGCCAGGCCTGCAAACAGCAGCCTTCCTGGCAACAGCCCTCCCCCCAAGATTCACACCAGCTCCGCCAAGGAGTCATTCCATGCACTTAAACGAACTCAAGGCACTGCATGTGTCTGAAGTCCTGAAGCAAGCCGAAGAACTCGAAATCGAAAACACAGGCCGCATGCGCAAGCAGGAGCTGATGTTTGCGATCATCAAGAAGCGTGCAAAGACCGGGGAGCAGATCATTGCCGACGGCGTGCTGGAAATCCTGCCCGACGGCTTCGGCTTCCTGCGCAGCCCGGACACGAGCTTCACCGCCAGCACGGACGATATCTACATCTCGCCCAGCCAAGTGCGCCGCTTCAATCTGCACACTGGCGACATGATTGAAGGCGAAGTCCGTACACCCAAGGATGGTGAACGCTACTTTGCACTGAACAAGCTGGACTCTGTCAACGGCGGCCCGCCGGAGCAGAACAAACACAAGGTGATGTTTGAGAACCTGACGCCCCTGTTCCCCAAGGAACAGATGCGCTTGGAACGGGACTTCAAGGGCGAAGAAAACATCACCGGCCGCATCATCGACATCATTGCGCCCATCGGCCGCGGCCAGCGCGCGCTGATCGTCGCACCGCCCAAGAGCGGCAAGACGGTGATGATGCAGCACATCGCCCACGCCATCACGGCCAACAACCCCGACGTACACCTGATGGTGCTCCTGGTGGACGAGCGCCCTGAAGAAGTGACCGAAATGCAGCGCACGGTGAAGGGCGAGATCATCGCCTCCACCTTCGACGAGCCTGCCGCCCGCCACGTGCACGTGGCCGAGATGGTGATCGAGCGCGCCAAGCGCCTGGTCGAGCTGAAGAAGGACGTGGTGATCCTGCTCGATTCGATCACCCGCCTGGCCCGCGCCTACAACAACGTCGTGCCCTCGTCCGGCAAGGTACTGTCCGGTGGTGTGGACGCCGCCGCGCTGCAGCGCCCCAAGCGCTTCTTCGGCGCCGCGCGCAAGGTTGAGGAAGGTGGCTCGCTCACCATCATCGCCACTGCGCTGGTCGACACTGGCAGCCGCATGGACGAAGTGATCTTTGAAGAATTCAAGGGCACGGGCAACTGCGAAATCCACCTGAACCGCCGCCTGTACGAAAAGCGCGTGTTCCCGGCCATCGAGCTCAACAAGAGCGGCACGCGCCGCGAAGAGCTGCTGCTGGCCCCCGAGATCCTGCAAAAGACCCGCATCCTGCGCCAGTTCATGTACAACATGGACGAGATCGAGTCGATGGAGCTCATGATCAAGAACATGAAGGCCAC
>SDXZ01000131.1 GCA_004210805.1 Acidovorax sp. | reverse complement strand
GTCGGAGGCCTTGTTCTTGACGCTGAACGCGAGCAGTTGGGTGATGTCCACGGAATCCCTCTAATCGTTTGATACGCTAACAAACATTATGACCACGATTGCTAACAACCTCCAACAGGTTCTGGGCAGGATGGCACAGGCGTGCCAAGCCGCCGGGCGGGGCCCGGACGCAGTGCAATTGCTGGCGGTTTCCAAGACCTTTGATGCAGATGCCGTGGCCGAAGCGGCGGCCGCCGGGCAGCGTGACTTTGGCGAAAACTACATCCAGGAAGGTGTAGACAAGATCACGGCGCTGCGCGCCGCCATGCCGGGCGTGGCGCTGCAGTGGCACTGCATCGGCCCCGTCCAGAGCAACAAGACGCGCCTGGTGGCTGAGCACTTCGACTGGGTGCACACGGTGGACCGTTTGAAGATCGCCGAGCGCCTGTCGGCCCAGCGGCCCGAGCACCTGGCGCCGTTACAACTATGTGTGCAGGTCAACATCGACGGCGGCGCCACCAAGTCGGGCGTGGCACCCGCCGACACGCTGGAGCTGGTGCGCGCTGTCGCGAAACTGCCACGGCTGGTGGTGCGTGGGCTCATGAGCATTCCGGACCATGCTCCTGATTTTGAAGCGCAGTTGGCAATCCACACCAGCGCTAGAAGGCTTTTTGACCAGATATTGGCATTGAAAGAGCCGGGTCTAGAGCAATTCGACACGCTGTCGCTCGGCATGACCGCCGACCTGGAGGCCGCGATTGCAGCGGGCAGCACGATGGTCCGAGTTGGAACTGGAATCTTCGGGGGCAGAGTGTGATCATCCCCCTGTGGCGCTGCGCGCCTTCCCCCTTCTCTCGAATCGCTGCGCAATTCGGGAAGGGGGACACCGCCAGCGCGGCGGGGCGGCCCTTGCGCGGCGGTCACTGGCTTGAAGCGCGCCTGTATTGAACGGCGTTGGAAGGGGCGAACGTTTGGGGTGCCGCTCCTGCCTTACTTGCTGGTGAACCGCGCCACGCAGTCCAGTGCGGCCTTTACATCGGCCGCGCTCACATCCAGGTGCGCCACCCAGCGCAGGCGCGTATTGCCGCCGTACAGGCTACTGGTCACACGCACGCCGTGCTGGGCCAGCCAGGCGGTGAAGGCCGGTGCCACGTCGGGGTGGAGGTCGGTGAACAAGATGTTGGTCTGCCAGGGCTGCACGGTGATGCGGCCCTTGAGCACCGGGTGGCTCTGGTTGGCTTCGCTCAGCCCTTGCGCCAGCTGTGCCAGATTCGCATGGTCGTCGGCCAGGCGGCGCACGTGGTGCTCCAGCGCATAGTGGCCCGCTGCGGCCAGCACACCCGCCTGGCGCATGCCGCCGCCCAGAATTTTCCGGGTGCGGCGCGCCTGCCGGATGAAGTCGCGCGAGCCCAGCACCAGCGAGCCGACCGGGGCGCCCAGGCCCTTGCTCAGGCACAGCGATACCGAATCGAAATGCCCGCACAGCGAGCGCGCTTCGTCATACACATCGGTGCCGTGGCGCGCCGCGTTGGCCGTGGCGGCGTTGAACAAACGCGCGCCGTCCAGGTGCAGCGCCAGCCCCCGGCTGCGCGCCAGTTGGGCGACCTCGGCGATGTAGGCGGGTGGCAGCACCTGGCCACCGGTCGTGTTCTCCAGCACCACCAGGCGGGTGCGCGCGAAGTGCGGGTCGTCCGGCTTGATGGCGGCGGCGATGTCGGCAATGCGCAGCGTCCCATCGGGCTGTGTCTCCACAGGCTGCGGCTGGATAGAGCCCAGCACCGCCATGCCGCCGGCCTCCCAGCGATAGGTGTGCCAGCTCTGGCCCACGATGGCTTCGTCGCCGCGCTGGCAGTGGCCCCACAGCGCGATCAGGTTGGTCTGCGTGCCCGAGGGCGCGAACAGCGCGGCCTCGAAGCCCAGCAACTGCGCCGCATGCTCCTGCAGTGCGTTCACCGAAGGGTCGTCGGCAAACACATCGTCGCCCAGCGGGGCCTTGAACATGGCCTCGCGCATGGCGGGCGTGGGCTGGGTGACGGTGTCGCTGCGAAAGTCGGGCATGGGCGTCCTGTGGGCAAAAAGATGCAAAAGGCGCATCGTAGCGGCGCCTGCTGGTGGGGCGGAACCCAGGGGTTTTTGCAGGGCGCTGTGCACGGTACGGGTGGCATGCCACGGTGATGACCGCGCTGTCGCTTGCATGCCACCTGCGCCCGCCGGTGCCCGCCAGAATGCACGGCAACTTCACCCCTCCCTTGGGTACATCTGCATGACCGACCGCCCCCTGTTCGCCAAAGTCCTGGTTGCCAACCGTGGCGAGATCGCACTGCGCACCGTGCGCGCCCTGCACGACCTGGGCATTGCCAGCGTGGCCGTGTATGCCGACGATGACGCCGCCAGCCCCCATGTACACGCAGCCAGTGCGGCCGTGGCGCTGGGCGCCACCGGCCCGGCGGCGTACCTGGACGGTGCGCGCCTCATCGCCATTGCGAAGGCGCAGGGCTGCGATGCCGTGCACCCGGGCTACGGCTTCTTGAGCGAGCGCGCCGACTTCGCCCGTGCGTGTGCCGAGGCGGGGCTGCGCTTCATCGGCCCCACGCCCGCACAGCTGGCGCTGTTCGGTGACAAGGCGCAGGCCCGTGCGCTGGCGCAGCAGCAGGGCGTGCCGCTCATGCCCGGCACGCAGGCGGCGGTGACGCTGCAGGAGGCGCAGGCCTTCTTTGCGCAGCACGCCCATGCAGGCATCGTCATCAAGGCCATCGGCGGCGGCGGCGGGCGCGGCATGCGGGCCGTGGCGTCGGCTGACGACTTGCCCTCTGCCTACGCGCGCTGCCGCAGCGAGGCGAAGGCCGCGTTTGGTGTGGACGGCGTGTACGTGGAGCGCCTGATGTCCAACGCGCGCCACATCGAGGTGCAGGTGCTGGGCGACGGGCGCGAGGTGATCGCCTTGGGCGAGCGCGAGTGCACGCTGCAGCGGCGCTTTCAGAAGGTGGTGGAGATTGCGCCCAGCCCGGGGCTGCCCGATGCTCTGCGCGAGCGCATCACCGCTGCAGCCTTGGCCATGGCGCGGGCCGTGGCCTACGAAGGCCTGGGCACCTTCGAGTTTCTGGTCGACCTGGCGTCCAGCGACCTGCCGTTTGTCTTCATCGAATGCAACCCGCGCCTGCAGGTGGAGCACACCATCACCGAAGAGGTCACCGGCGTGGACCTGGTGCAGGCGCAGATCGCGATGGCCGCAGGCCGCACGTTGCAGGACATCGGCCTCGACCCTGCCGCACCGCCTGCCGTGTTGGGCTTTGCCGTGCAGTGGCGCATCAACGCCGAGACGCTGGACGCACAGGGCAACGCCATCCCCGGCAGCGGCACGCTCACCCGCTTCGACCTGCCCACAGGCCCCGGAGTGCGTGTGGACACACACGGCGCAGCGGGCGCCACGCCGTCGCCGCACTACGACACGCTGCTGGCCAAGCTCATCGTGCACACGCGCAGCCCGCGTTTTGCCGATGCGCTGCGCCGCTCGCAGCGCGCGCTGGCCGAGTGCCGCATCGAGGGCGTGGCCACCAACCTGGCGCTGCTGCAGGCCCTGGCCGCTCGGCCTGAGATGGAAAGCCAGCAGGTGCACACACGCTGGCTGGAGTCCACATTGCCCCAGCTACTTGTTGCTATGAAAAATGTAGCTATCGGCGCATATGGATCAAGCGCTGGAGGCCAAAAACACTTGAAATCTGCCTTGACCGAGCCCGCCCAGGTACCCGAGGGCGCCGTGCTCGCGCCCATGCCTGCGCGGCTGGTGCAGATCAGCGTGGCCGAGGGCGACGTGGTCGCTGCCGGCGCCGAGCTGGCCGTGCTCGAAGCCATGAAGATGGAGCATGTGCTGCTGGCCCCACACGCGGGCCGCGTCGGCGCGCTGCTGGCCGTGGCCGGTGGCTACGTCGCGCAGGGCCGGCCGCTGCTGGTGCTGGACGCGGTGGATGAGGCGGCCGATGTCGAAGTGCAGGGCAGCGTTGCGCACGACCCCGACCACATCCGCGCCGACCTGCAGCGCGTGATCGACCGCCACGCCTTCACGCTCGACACCGCGCGGCCCGCAGCGATTGCCAAGCGCCACGCCCAAGGCGGCCGCTCCGCGCGCGAGAACATTGCCGACCTGTGCGACGACGGCAGCTTCATCGAATACGGCGCCCTCGCCATCGCCGCGCAAACGCGCCGCCGCAGCCTGGACGACCTGATCGCCAACACGCCCGCCGACGGCATGGTCACGGGCATCGGCGGCATCAATGGCGCACTGTTCGGGCCCGAAACGTCCCGCGCCGTGGTCATGTCGTATGACGCCACCGTGCTCGCCGGCACCCAGGGCGCCCGCAACCACGCCAAGACCGACCGCATGCTGGGCATCGCACTGGCGCAAAAGCTCCCCGTGGTGCTATTCGCCGAAGGCGGCGGTGGCCGGCCCGGCGATACCGATATGCCCGTGGTCGCTGGCCTGCATGTGCAAACCTTCGCCAGCTACGCCGCGCTGTCGGGCCAGGTGCCGGTGATCGGTATCGCCGCCGGGCGCTGCTTTGCGGGCAACGCCGCGCTGCTGGGCTGCAGCGACGTGATCATTGCCACACGCGCCAGCAACATCGGCATGGGCGGCCCGGCCATGATCGAAGGCGGCGGCCTGGGTGTCTTCAAACCCGAGCAGATCGGCCCGAGCCGCGTGCAGCATGCCAACGGCGTGATCGACGTGCTGGTCGATGACGAGGCCGGGGCGGTGCAGGCCGCGCGCCACTACCTGTCGTTCTTCCAGGGCCGCACATCGCAGTGGTCCGCGCCCGACCAGCGCCTGCTGCGCGCCGTGGTGCCCGAGAACCGCCTGCGCGTGTACGACACCCGCACGGCGATGGCGGGCCTGGTGGACGACGGCAGCCTGCTGCTGCTGCGCACCGGCTTCGGAGTCGGCATCCACACCGCGCTCGCGCGCATCGAAGGCCGCCCCGTGGGCCTGCTGGCCAACAACCCGCAGCACCTGGGTGGCGCCATCGACGCCGATGCGGCCGACAAAGGCGCGCGCTTCATGCAGCTGTGCAACGCGCATGCCCTGCCCATCGTGAGCCTGGTGGACACGCCCGGCTTCATGGTCGGCCCCGAGGTGGAAGCCACGGCCCAGGTGCGCCACGTGAGCCGCCTGTTCGTCACCGCCGCCAGCCTGCGTGTACCCACCTTCAGCGTGGTGCTGCGCAAGGGTTACGGCCTGGGCGCCATGGGCATGACGGCCGGGGGCTTCCATGCGCCCGTGTTCACCGTGGCGTGGCCCACGGGCGAGTTCGGCACCATGGGCCTTGAAGGCGCCGTGCGCCTGGGCTTTCGCAAGGAGCTGGAGGCGCTGCCCGAAGGCGCCGAGCGCGACGCGCTGTTTGCCAAGCTGCTGGCCAAGTCCTACGCCAATGGGGAGGCGATGCACATGGCGGCCACGCTGGAAATCGACGCGGTGATCGACCCGGCCGACACGCGGGCCTGGCTGGCGCGGGGGCTGGCGTCGGCACAGATGGGGCCACTGGCGCACCGGTTCATTGATACCTGGTGAGCCACTGCGTGGGGACGGCAGCCCGTGCTAAGCTGGTTTTTGACATCGCGGCGTGCGATCCTGAATGCCAGAGGGCTTACTGCCACACCCACCGTTCACGCTGAGCTGGCCGAAGCGCCGCGCAGGGCTTCGACCAGCTCAGCCTGAACGGGCGGGGGGATTCGATTCAACTGGCATCCTTGTGAGCGGCGCGCGCCACTCAACCCTGCTTTGTACGGAGACTTTTCACCATGCCCGGACTGCTGCCCGATATCGACCCTGATGGCCTGCTCGAATTTTCGGTGGTCTACACCGACCGCGCGCTCAACCACATGTCCAAGCGCTTCACCGGCGTGGTGCAGGACATCCTGGGCACGCTGAAAGAGGTCTACCACGCCCACACTGCCGTGCTGGTACCCGGCAGCGGCACCTTCGGCATGGAGGCCGTGGCGCGCCAGTTTGCCAACAAGGAAAAGGTGCTCATCGTGCGCAATGGCTGGTTCAGCTACCGCTGGACGCAGATCTTCGATGCCGACAAGGGCCTGGGCGGGGGCTCGGTCGTCTGCAAGGCGCGCCAGCAGGGCAGCGGCCCGCAGGCACCCTGGGCCCCATGCCCTGCTGAAGAAGTCGCCGCCACCATCCGCGCTGAAAAGCCCAAGGTGGTGTTCGCGCCCCATGTGGAGACGGCCAGCGGCATCATCCTGTCCGACGACTACATCCGCACGCTGACGGCGGCTGCGCACGAGGTAGGCGCGCTGTTTGTGCTGGACTGCGTGGCGTCGGGCGCGATGTGGGTGGACATGCAGGCCACGGGCGTGGATGTGCTCATCAGCGCGCCGCAAAAGGGCTGGAGCGGATCGCCTTGCTGCGCCATGGTGATGCTGTCCGAGCGTGCGCGCGAAGCCATCGAGGGCACCGCGAGCAGCAGCTTTTCGTGCGACCTCAAGAAGTGGATGCAGATCGCCGAGGGCTATGAAAAGGGCCAGCACGCGTACCACACCACCATGCCCACGGATGCGCTGGTGCGCCTCTCCGAAGTCATGGCCGAGACGCGTGCCTACGGTTTTGAGAACGTGCGGCAAGAGCAAATCGAACTGGGCGCCAAGGTGCGCGCGCTGCTCGAATCGCGTGGTTTTCCCAGTGTGGCGGCCGAGGGCTTCAAGGCGCCCGGCGTGGTGGTGAGCTACACCACCGACCCCGGTATCCAGAACGGCAAGAAGTTTCTGGAAGTGGGCCTGCAGACCGCTGCGGGCGTGCCGCTGCAGTGCGACGAGGGGCCGGACTTCAAGACCTTCCGCATCGGCCTGTTTGGCCTGGAGAAGTGGCACAACGTGGACCGCACGGTGGGCCATTTGTCGAAGGCGCTGGACCAGATTGCGGCGGCAGCCTGACAGGTTGCGGTCCAGGTCGGCGGGCTTGCTCGGATGAACGCCGAGACTGATAGCGCAACCCTCGCCTTGCGCCGGGCCAAGCGCCAGGCACTGGGCCTGTTGTTTCTCGTGACGGCCGTGTTCATCGCCACCAGTGTGGTCGAACGCGGCCTGCTGCTCAACTGCATCAAGGCCATGGCCGAGGCCGCCATGGTGGGCGCGCTGGCCGACTGGTTTGCGGTGGTGGCGCTGTTCCGGCGCCCGCTGGGCCTGCCCATCCCGCACACTGCGGTCATCGCGCGCAACCAGGCGCGCATCGGCCGCAACCTCGCCACCTTCGTGCGCGACAAGTTCCTGGATGTGCCCTCGCTGGTGTCTTTGATCCGCCGCCACGACCCCGCCGAGCGGCTGGCGCAGTGGCTCACAGCCCCCGGCAACGCCGCGCTGCTGGGCCACCAGGCCACGCGCCTGGCATCGGCCGCGCTGGAGATGGTGCAGGACGCGCAGGTGGAGCGCTTCATCCAGAAGGGGGCGCGCGCATTGATCGGGCAGGTGGATCTGTCGCGCGCGCTGGCGGCGGTGCTGGACACCCTCACGCACAACGGCCGCCATCAGGCCCTGCTGGACGACGTGCTGGCCAAGCTCATCGAACTGCTGCAGAACGAGCAGACCCGCACCTGGGTCGCGCAGTCCATCGTGGCCTGGCTCAAGAAGGACCACCCGCGCACCGAGAAGTTGTTGCCCAGCGACTGGCTGGGCGACAAGGGCTCGGCCCTGCTGGCCCGCGCGCTGGAGAGCGTGATGGCCGACGTCGCCGCCAACCCGCAGCACGCCCTGCGCGCGCAGTTTGATGCGGCGGTGCAGCGTTTTATCGAGCGCCTGCGCAGCGACCCCGAGTGGGTGCACAAGGGCGAGGAGATCCGGACCTGGTTGCAGACCGATGCGACCGTGGCGGGCTATGTGCAGACCCTGTGGCAGGACCTGCGCGTTGCCCTGCAGCGCGACTTGGCTGATGCCGATTCTGTCGTGGCGCGGCAGGTGCGCAACCTGGGGCAGTGGCTGGGCCAGTCGCTCGCGGGGGATGCGGCGCTGCGGCAGTCGCTGAACGAGCGGCTGGAGCATTGGGTGCAGGGCCTGGCGCCTGATGTGTCGCAGTTTGTAGCGCAGCACATTGAGGACACGGTGCGGCGGTGGGATACGGAAGAGATGACGCAGCTGATCGAGCTGAACATTGGAAAGGATCTGCAGTACATCCGGATCAATGGCACGGTGGTGGGGGGGCTTATTGGACTGGTGCTGTTTGCGGTGTCGCACGCGGGGGAGATTTGGCGGGCGTTGGTGGGTGGCTGACCGCCCGTTCGGGCTGAGCTTGTCGAAGCCTGGGCGCATTGGTCCCGGACCGTTCGGGTTGAGCTTGTCGAAACCTGGGCGCGCTCGCATGCTCGCGGAATGGGGCCATGCCTTTGCAAAGGGCGGGAGCCGGGAGTCGCCCGGCATGCGAGTAACTTTCTTTTGCGTCGCCAAAAGAAAGTCACCAAAGAAAAGGCGACCCCCAGTCTGCGACCCCTGCGCTTCGCTACGGGGCAACCTGCGTCGGGGCGCTTGCGGGGTGCGCCGTGGAACTCGCTTTGCGCTGGCGCGCGCCGCTCGGACAGCCACGGCGAATCAGATTACGAAGCACGCGCGCTCCGACGCGCGTGCCACCCCGCAACCGCCCCGCCGCAGGCGCAGCCAGCAGGGGTGGGGAGCCGAACAGCCAACAGCCGAACCGCCACACGGGCCATCGCGTTGCTCGGCCGCGGCGGGGCTGCGTCAGCTAGCGTGCTGCCTCATCCGCCGCCATGTTGGCCGCGTGTTCTTCCTGCAGATGCTGCGCAATCTGCGCCCAAGCCTGCTTGGCCTCGGCGTCTTGCGCCCAGGCGTAGCAACTGGCGATGTGCATGGCAGTCACCGCATGGTGCGGGTCCAGCGCAAAGGCCACCTCGCACTGCAGTGCCGCCTGGCGCCACATGGCCGTCGCATCTTCTGATCCTTCTTTCTGCAGCGCATGGGCTTCTGCCACCCACGCCTGCCCTAGTCGAAACGCCGCAGCGTGTAGCGCGGGGTCGGCTTCGTGCGCCCGTTGAAACAACATCCCCGCCTGCCGCCACAACGCCCGCGCGGCTGCAAAGTCTTGCGTGGCCACGGCCTGTGCTTGTGTGACGAGGGCGTTGCCGGATTGGAGGAGCGTGGTGGCGAGGTCGCTGGGCATGGTACGAGGAGAAAGATGGCAGGAGGGACTGTGGATTGTCGGTCGCTATACGACACAAGAGACACGGCTACTCAATGCGTAGGTAACAGCACTACCATGGGCGACCACGTGCATCCGCAAGTTAGGTAGTGTGCTTCGACTCATTGCCAAGGTTCGCACCCACGAAATCAATGAACTCCAGAATCGTCGTTGAGGCTGCCTGCACGTATGTCATATCTGTGTCTACGTGCTTCATTTTTCCTCTGAAACCAGTCGCAGATCGATAAATGTCATTGATGACACCTCTATTGTGAACAAGTAGGTTTCGGCGATAAACGATTTCTCTCGTGGACTGCCAACTGGGGAAGTTTGAAAGGCGTACGTCGAACTTCTTATGTAATGCCTTTTCTACCTCGTCAATGCTTTTGTACCCAAGAGCTTCAGCCTCTCGCTCAGCCAGAGCTCGACGGAGAGCAGGCATGCTGGGGTAGCGCAATGCCTCTTCGTAGGTGAGTTGAGTACTACTACGCAGACGCCGGGGATCTTGAAGCAGCATTGCTTGCAGGTAGTCCTTCAAAAATGCCTCGAGCCGGGATACGAGATAGACCAATGCCATCTCAGAGAAAAAAGTACGCTGCTTAATAGAGCCAGCGAAGTGCAACATAGTGTCCGCCACATTCTTGGATTCAATGCGAACCGTGCGTTTCACTCCTATTTTTTTTGGCTCTTGGAAAATTTCTCCGATTGAGCGAAGTTCAGCTACCTCCGTCGTTGATAGAGCAGTGGGCGGCGTATTCGTCTTGTTTTCGAAAAATCCGTCGCCCTCCCTTGCTAAGTCCCGAATTAGCCTGATGTCCGAGCGCGCAGCCTTTAGGACATCATGCAAGGAGTCTGAGTGCTTCATTGGTGCAATCTAATTTTGATGTAGCCCCAAAGTTGCTTAATGTGGCCGTTTGCTGATGACGCCATATATCGCAATGGAACTTGCAGTGTTTCAACGGGTGGTACGAAGGCTATCTAGGACTCAATGTGAGTGTTGTCAGTTGGCCACCCCTCAAAACCTCGGCAAATCCGGATGCTTGATCTGCCCCCCGCGCACCAGCATCTTCCCGTACTCCGCGCACCGGTTCAGCGTCGGAATCACCTTCCCCGGGTTCAACAACCCCGCCGGGTCAAACGCATGTTTGAGCCCAAACATCTGCGCGTTTTCCTCGGCCGTGAACTGCACGCACATGCTGTTGAGCTTCTCTACCCCCACGCCGTGCTCACCCGTCACCGTGCCGCCCATCGCCACGCTGGTTTCCAGAATGTCCGCCCCAAACAGCTCGCAGCGGCGCAGCTGGTCGGCATCGTTCGCATCGAACAGGATGAGCGGATGCAAATTGCCGTCGCCCGCGTGGAACACGTTGGCGCAGCGCAGTTGGTACTTCTTTTCCATCTCCTGGATGGCCAGCAGGATGTCGGCCAGGCGCTTCCTCGGGATGGTCGAGTCCATGCACATGTAGTCGGGGCTGATGCGGCCGCTGGCGGGGAAGGCGTTTTTGCGGCCGCTCCAAAAGCGCAGGCGTTCGGCCTCGTTGTTGCTGACGGAGATGGCGGTGGCGCCGGCGGTGCGCAGCACGTCGCTCATGCGGGCGATTTCTTCTTCCACCTCTTCGGGCGTGCCGTCGCTCTCGCACAGCAGGATGGCTTCGGCGGTGAGGTCGTAGCCGGCTTTCACGAAGTCTTCCACGGCGGCGGTCATGGGCTTGTCCATCATCTCCAGGCCCGCGGGGATGATGCCGGCGGCGATCACCGCGGCCACGGCGTCGCCGGCTTTGCGCACGTCGTCGAAGCTGGCCATGATGCAGCGCGCCAGCTGGGGTTTGGGGATGATGCGCACCGTCACTTCGGTGATGACGGCGAGCATGCCTTCGCTGCCGACCACGGCGGCCAGTAGGTCGTAGCCGGGGGTGTCGAGGGCCTGGCTGCCGAATTCGACGGGTTCGCCGTCCACGGTGAAGCCCTTCACGGCCAGCACGTTGTGCACCGTGAGGCCGTACTTCAGGCAGTGCACGCCGCCCGAGTTCTCGGCCACGTTGCCGCCGATGGTGCAGGCGATCTGGCTGCTGGGGTCGGGGGCGTAGTACAGGTTGTAGGGCGCGGCCGCCTCGCTGATGGCCAGGTTGCGCACGCCGCACTGCACCTGGGCCGTGCGGCTCACCGGGTCCAGGTCGAGGATGCGGTTGAACTTGGCCAGCGACAGCGTGACACCCAGCGCATGCGGCATGGCGCCGCCCGACAGCCCCGTGCCCGCACCGCGCGCCACCACCGGCACCTGCAGCTGGTGGCAGGTCTTGAGCACGGCCTGCACCTGCTCATACGTTTCGGGCAGGCACACGACCAGCGGGCGCTGGCGGTAGGCGGTGAGGCCATCGCATTCGTAGGGCGTGGTGTCCTCGGCATTCCACAGCAGCGCGTGGGCGGGCACCACGCGCTGCTGTGGAATGCCGAGGACACCACGCCCTACGAATGCGAT
>SDXZ01000130.1 GCA_004210805.1 Acidovorax sp. | reverse complement strand
GGCGTGATCCGCCAGCGCTTCGACGACGCCACGGACTACGCCTACTCCGACCCGCGCGTGCAGGCGGCCATCGCCGCCGTGCCCTTTGCCGCCGACTTCGACATGGCCACGCTGGCCACGCCGCGCATTCCACTGGGGCTGATCACCGCGGGCCTGGACATCAACCAGGTGCCGCAATTTCACAGCAGCGCGGTGCTGGCCGCCTGCCAGGACCGCTGCACCCTGGTCGCCCACCTTCCCGACGCCAGCCACGGCATGATGCTGTCGCCCCTGCCGCCGATGCACCTGCTCGGCACCGTGCACCAGGCGCTGCTGGGCGACCCGCCGGGGTTTGACCGCAGCAGCGCCGTACCCCAGGTGGATGCCAAGGTCGTGGCGTTCTTCACCCAGCACCTGCAGCCGCTGCGGCGCACACCCTGATTCATCCCGTGTATCTTGAGCGCACCCTTCCGATCATGTTCCGTCATCGCCGATTTACCCTCATGCTGACTCCCGCTTTTCTGCTGATCGCCTGCATCGTGGCGCTTGCCGCCGCCATTGCACTGGGTGGCCCCAAGCACATCCTGCCCCTGGCCAGTGTCCACACGCCCTTCGAAGGCGTGGATTTCAGCGGCGTCCCTGCGCCGCAGCGCTTCGCCGCCCGTGACGGCACCTCGCTGGCCTGGTACGACTACCCAGCGGCAGGCCCGTCGGCGGGCGGGCCACAGCGTCGTGTGGTGCTGGTCCACGGATCGTCGTCGCGCGCGCGCTCGATGCACGTCCTGGCCAAGGCTCTGGCGGCCGAGGGGTTCGCGGTGGCGGCGCTCGACATTCGCGGGCACGGCGAGTCGGGCCCGCGCGGCGAAGCTGCCTATATCGGACAGTTGGACGACGACCTGGAGGACTTCCTGCGCAGCGTGCCGCATGCCGGACCGCAGACGCTGATGGGGTTTTCCGCGGGCGGCGGGTTTGCGCTGCGCGTTGCAGGGAGCAGTCGGCAGGATCAGTTTGATCGCTACGTGCTGCTGTCGCCTTTCATCGGTGTGAATTCCATCACCGCGCGGCCGGATGTGGGCGGATGGGCGTCGGTCGGCGTGCCGCGCATTGTGGCGCTGAGCTGGCTCAACCGTTTGGGCATTACGCAGTGGAACGACCTGCCCGTCCTGCGTTTTGCGTTGGACCCATCGGTCCGTGATGGGCTGACGCCCAGCTACTCGTATTCCCTGGCGGTGAACTTTCGCCCCCAGGATGATTACCAGAGAGACATGCGCAACGCGCGCAGCACCGTCTGCGTAGTGGCCGGCCAAGACGACGAAATCTTCTACGCCGACCGCTATGCAGACGTTTTTGCGCAGGCGGGCAAACCGGTGCCGGTGACCTTGCTGCCGGGCATCAACCACATGGGGCTGACACTCAATGCCGACGCCGTGCGCGCCGTCGCGCAAGCCTGCAAGACCTGAGCTGCTTCATCCAGCGCCCTAGAATCGACCCTTCACCATGCCCCACCCCATGACCCCCGACGACATCGAACAACTGGCCCGCCGCCGCGCTGGCGCCAAGCTGGGCTGGTACGTGCACGCAGCGGCCTTCACGGTGGTCAACCTGGTGGTGTTCAGCATGTCGCGCTACGGCTTTGGCAACCGGCCGTGGTCGGTGTTCCCGCTGCTGGGCTGGGGCCTGGGGCTGGCGCTGCATGGCATCTCGGTGTTTGTGCTGGGCACCGGCAGCGGCCTGCGCGAGCGCATGGTGCAAAAAGAACGTGAGCGTTTGCTGCGCCAGCAGCAAGACCGCAACCAGCAGTAGGCCGCAGGCTCCAACCCAACGGCGTTTTCATGAAAATCGATTGGATCGAGAAGCTGCAGCACCTGCTGCAGGTGGTGGCCTTCTCCCTGGCCATCGCAGCGCTGCAGTACGCGTTTCGGCCTGACAAGCCCTATGACATCCCGGCCCGCTATTCCCTGGCCATCGGCACGCTGATCTGGGCAATCATCGATTTCGGGCGGCACTTTTTCCCGTCCAGCGAAGAAAGAGGCTGGCCCACGGGCTTGGCCGGGCTTTTGCTGCCAGTGGGCGGCGTGGTGCTGGGCTACCTGGGCGGCACCACACTGGGTGACTGGTGGTGCGGCATCTCTTCATGGGACGAAGGCGGCCGCGCGCAGTTGCGCGTGTCCATCGGCATCACATTGCTCGCCGGTTCGCTGGGCACCTACTATTTCTACAACAAGAGCAAAAGCGCCTGGCTGCACGCCAAGGTCAACGAGGTGCGCAGCCAGGCCAGTGAGGCGCAACTGAAGCTGCTGGAGACGCAGCTCGAGCCCCACATGTTGTTCAACACACTCGCCAACCTGCGCATGCTGATTGGTACCGACCCGGCACGCGCGCAGGAGATGCTGGACCGCATCATCGGCTACCTGCGCGCCACGCTCAGCGCATCGCGCAGCACCCAGCATCCGCTGGAAAACGAATTCGACCGCCTGCGCGACTACCTGGAGCTGATGGCTGTGCGCATGGGCCCGCGGCTGGCCTACACGCTGGACCTGCCCGACGCCCTGCGCGGCGTACCCGTGCCCCCGCTCCTGCTGCAGCCCCTGGTCGAGAACGCCATCCGCCATGGGCTGGAGCCGCAAGTGGACGGCGGCCACATCACTGTGCGCGCCAGCACCCAGCCTGGCGACGGCGGGCCGCAGCTGGTGCTGGAGGTCAGCGACACCGGTGCCGGGCTGCCCGCCACCCTGCCCACGCCCGGGCCGGGCCAGAGCTTTGGCCTGGCCCAGGCCCGCGAGCGGCTTGCCACACTGCACGGCAGCGCAGGCACTCTTCATTTGATAGCAAAGAATGAAGGCGGGACCAGCGCTACGGTCACTTTTCCCTTGAAATCCGGCCCCCACCCATGAATTCGCCAGCCCCGCGTGCCCTGATCGCCGAAGACGAACCCCTGCTGGCCGCCGCGCTGCAGCAAGAACTGGCCCGCGCCTGGCCCGACCTCCAGGTGGTGGCCACCGTGGGAGACGGCCTGTCCGCCGTACGCCAGGCCCTGGCGCTGCAGCCCGATGTGCTGTTCTTCGACATCCGTATGCCAGGCCAAAGCGGGCTGGACGCCGCGGTCGAACTGGCCGACGCCTGGCCCACCGATGGGCCCACGGGCCGCCCGTTTCCGGCGCTGGTGTTCGTCACCGCGTACGACCAGTACGCTGTGCAGGCCTTCGAGGCCCAGGCTGTGGACTACCTGCTCAAGCCCGTGCAGGCCGCACGGCTGCAAAAAACAGTGCAAAAACTGCAGCTAGCGCTTGCCAGTAAAGCGCCTGCAGCTATCGATTTGGAAGCAACCATGGCCCAGCTGCGGCACCTGCTGGTGGCGCCCGGGGTGGCGGCGCCTGCACCCGCCAGCGCACCGGCCGCCGCCCCCGGCGTCCCGGCCGCTAGCGCGCCACTCACCCTCATCCAGGCGAGCAGCGGCACGCAGATCCACATGGTGCCGGTGGCCGACGTGTTGTACTTCGAAGCGGCCGACAAGTACGTGCGGGTACTCACCGCGGCACGCGAATACCTGATCCGCACACCGCTCAAGGACCTGATCGGCCAGCTGGACACCCAGGTGTTCTGGCAGATCCACCGCAGCACCCTGGTGCGCGCCAGCTGCATCACCACCGTGAGCCGCGACGAGGCGGGCAAGCTGCACCTGGAGCTGGCCGGCCGGCCCGAGAAGCTGCCGGTGAGCCGGCTCTACGCCCATTTGTTCAAGGCGATGTAGCGGCCCACGGCGCAACGTGGGCTTGCGTCGCGCTACCGGTTGGTCGCCAGCAGCAGGCCGCCCGCACCCATAAAGAACCCGCCCGTGGCCTTGTTCAGGCGCACCACACCGCGCGAGGTGCGGATGAAGCGGCGAATCTGGCGCCCGCCGGCGGCGTACACCGCCGTGGACACAAACTCCGCTGCCAAATACACGGCGCCCAGCACCACAAACTGGCGCACTGCAGGCTGCCCGGGGTCGATGAACTGCGGAAAGACCGCCGCGAACAGAATGATGGCCTTGGGGTTGGTGATGCCCAGCAGAAACTCCTGCGCGATGAGCGCCTTCAGCCGCACCGGGCCGGCCGACGCCTTGACCTCACCGCCGTCCACCACCTCCAGACCGCTGAACTCGCGGCTGCGCCAGGCGCGCCAACCCAGCCAGAACAGATAACAGGCGCCCACCCACTTCACCACGGTGAACGCGGTTTCGGACGCCAGCAGCATGGCCCCCAGGCCCACCGCAGAAATCGTCAGGAAAATCGCGAACGCCGCCACACGCCCGAGCGTGGCGACCAGCGCCACACCCACCCCCGCGCGGATGCCGTTGTTGAGACCGCAGAAATTGTTGGGGCCGGGCGTGAGCGCAATGGCAACCGCCACCGGGGCAAAAAGAAGAGCGTCCATGAGCAGTCCTTCAAGGAACGGAGAAACACTAAACAGCGGTGCAGTCTAAAACAAGGGGAGGAGCAGACGGCCACGGCGTTGAGCGTCATGGTGAAGCGCGGCCCACAACACTCAGCGAAGCGGTTTGGCCAGGCGCTGTGGTGCAGGCAGTGCGGCAGTACGACAAGGCGCAACAACGACGCCGACAGATTTTTTAGTCGCGCTCAGCTCAACCGTTGAGGTCCACCACCGTGCCCCAGGGCACACCCGGCAAAGCCTCGTAGTGCGCCACCACAATCAACCGCCCCGGCGGGCTCACAGCCTGCTCCAGGGCGCGCCCCAGGTACGCGGCAGACGGCTTGTCGAGCCCGCCCACCGGTTCATCGATCAGGGTCAGCGGCGCGCCCGAGGCCAGCGCCCCGGCCATAAGCACCTTGCGTTTGCTGCCGGTGGACAGCGCATAGAACGGCTTGTCCAGATGTTCGTGCAGGCTGAACCCTTCGGTGTGGACCGCCAACGCAGCGGCATCCCACGACGGGTAACGCGCCGGAAGGCTATCTAGCCAGCCACGGGCCGTGAGTTGGTCCAGGTCGCCCGAGCGGGGGTCGGCCCAGAAGACTTGTTGGGCATAGGCCTGGGGGGTTTCGCGCGCGTTCACACCCTGCAGCGTGATGCGCCCGGCCTGCGCGGTGAGTTCCCCCGCCAGCAGGCGCAGCAGCGTGGTCTTGCCACTGCTCTCGTCACCACGCACGAGCGCCAGGCCTGCGGGCAGCGCCGCCGACCACTGGTCCAGCACCCCACATTCGGGGTAGGCAAAACACAGGCCCTCCACCTGCAACACCACGTTCTCAGACATCCTGCTCCCTTGGGTTGATGGATGGCACAGGGCATTCCGTTCGAGCCTGCGCTGGTCCAGGATTTTAGAGAACGGTTGGGTTTGTCTCGGCTTTGCGCCGCCACTGCGTCCACAGCCAGCCCCGGCCTGGTTGACGCACAACCCCCACAACGCGACGTCAGCGCCCGCCCATTGCAGCGGACCTACCGGGTGCGCGAGCCGGTCAGCACTCCACAATCGCCTTGATCACGCCGGCCTTGGGGTCCAGCAGGTCCTGGAACTTGGTGGGCACTTCGGCCAGGGTCAGGCGGTGAGTGTTCAGTGCCTGTGGAATCAGCCCAGCACGCATGGCGGCCAGCACGGTCTCAAAATCTTCGGCGGTGGCATTGCGGCTGCCCATCAGGGTCATTTCGCGTTTGTGGAATTCGGGGTCGGAAAAGGTGATGTTCGCACCCACCACCGAGATCAGCACATAGGTGCCACCATGCGCGACAAACTGGAAGCCGCGCTCCATGGCCTTGGGGTTGCCGGTGGCGTCAAACACCACGTCATAAAACTCACTGTCTGTCAGTGCTGCGAGTTGCGCCTCATCGGACTCACCCAAAGAAACACCGGCTCTCACTCCCAGCGACTGCGTGCAGAAGTCCAGTCGGTCCTGGCGCCCGTCCAGTGCAGTGACCGTGGCGCCGCGCAGCTGCGCAAAAATCATGGCCGCCATGCCAATCGGCCCAGCGCCCACCACCAGCACCCGCTGGCCTGGCCCCACGCCCGAGCGGCGCACGGCATGGGCGCCGATGGACAAAAACTCCACCATGGCGGCCTGGTCCAGCGACACACCCTCGGCCTTGTGCACAAACTGCTGGGGCACGCACAGGTATTCGGTAAACGCGCCATCGGTGTGCACGCCCAACACCTGGATGCGGGTGCAGCAGTTGGTCTTGCCGGCGCGGCAGGCAATGCAGGTGCCGCACGAGAGGTAGGGCATCACGTACACCGTGTCGCCGGATTGCAGGGCGCTGCCCGCAGGCGCAGCTTCCACAATGCCCGACAGCTCGTGTCCCATCACGCGGGGGTAGCTCAGGTAAGGCTGGTTGCCGGTGAAGATATGCAGGTCGGTGCCACACACGCCCACGCGCTTGACGCGCAGCAGCACTTCGTCCGCCGCGCGTTCGGGCAGGGGTCGGTCGTGGGCACGCAGCGTGCCGGGGGTTTCGCAGACAACGGTCAGCATGAAGGGTTCCTTAGGTTCAATTCAAATTCCGTGCGTTCAGTTCCGCGCGCGTAGGCAGGCCTTCCATGTCGCCCACCACCTGCAGAGCGCGCGAGGCAATCCAGTTGGCGCGGCGCACGGCCTGCGGCCAGCCCAGCCCTTCAAGCTGCGCGCTGATGATGCCCACGGCAAACGCGTCACCGGCACCCACGGTGTCCACCACCACAGGCACGGTCACACCGGGCACCTGGCCTTGTTCACCGCTGGCGGTGCGAAAGTAAGCGCCTTCAGCGCCTTGCTTGATGACCACGGCCTTGGCGCCCCGGTCCAGGTACCACGCGGCAATGTCCGCCGGGGTGTTTTGGCCAGTCAGCAGCTTGCCTTCATCAATGCCTGGCAACACCCAGTCCGCATGGCGGGCCAGGTCGTTGAGGGTGTCGCGCATCGTGGCCACATCAGGCCACAGGCTGGGGCGCAGGTTGGGGTCAAACGACACGCTGCGCCCGGCCGCACGCAAGGTCGACATAGCGTGGGCCACCAGTTCGCGTGCTGCGGGCGACAGGGCGGGTGTGATGCCCGTGGTGTGGACATGCCGGGCGCGCAGCGCGTAGGCGGTTTTCAGGTGCGCCACGCTGAGCTGGCTGGCGGCCGAGCCGCGGCGGTAGTACTCGATCGCCGGGTCGCTGCCGTCCACGCTGCGCGACTTGAGCATGAAGCCGGTGGAGCGTTGCGGGTCCAACTCCACCTGCGAGGTGTCCACGCCCTCGGCCTCAATCGTCTTGCGCACATAGCTGCCAAACGAATCCGTTCCCAGGCGGCTCACCCAGCCAACTTTGAAGCCCAGGCGCGCCAGGCCGATGGCCACATTGGTGTCGGCACCGGCAATGCGTTTGCTGAAACTTTGTACCTCGGCCAGTGGGCCGGGCTCTTGCGCGACCAGCATCGCCATGGTTTCGCCCAGGGACAGGACGTCGAGTGTGTCGGGCATCGTGCTCATGCGGTCAACTCCCCGTGGTTCACCGCTTCCAGGGTGGCCGCAACCCCGTGTGCTTGCAGCGACTGCAGCAAGGGCACCAGCGCCGCCGTGAGTGCTGCATGGCCCGCTAGGTCGCCAAACACCGGCGCATAGGCCAGCATGGCTTGCACGGTGTGCGGACTCACGCCTTGACCCAGCGACTGCTGGTACAGCGCGGTGAGCTGGGTGGCATGCGGGTCGTCAATGCCGTAGGCCTGGCCCAGTTCGTCCACGCCACGCAGGTAGTGCATCCACGCGGCCAAGCCCAAGGCCATGCGCGGCACGGGCAGTTGCCGGGCCAGGCGGTCGCGCAGCGTGCCCAGCAGGCGCTGCGGCAGTTTTTGCGAGCCGTCCATGGCGATCTGCTGCGTGCGGTGGGCCAGGGCCGGGTTGCCGTAGCGGGCCAGCAGGTTGTGGCGGTAGGCCGCCAGGTCCAGGCCGGGCAAGGCAGGCAGGGTGGGTTCAATCTCGTCGCGCATCAGCGCTTCGATGTGCGTGCGCAATGCAGGCTGCGCAATCGCCTCGTCTACGGTCTGCCAGCCGGCCATGGCGCCCAGGTAGGCGAGGCTGGAGTGCGTGCCGTTCACCATGCGCAGCTTGAGCCGCTCAAAAGGTTCGGCATCGGGCACAAAACGTGCACCGCCCAGCATCCAGTCCGGGCGGTCTGCCGCAAATTCGTCTTCAATGGCCCAGTCAAAAAAAGGCTCGCCCAGCACCGGCCAAGCGTCAACGCAACCCAGCGCAGCACTCACCATTGCACGGTCGCCATCGGTGGTTTTGGGCACGATGCGGTCCACCATGGAGCATGGAAAACGGCACTGGCGCTCTATCCACGTGCGCAAGGTGCTATCAATTTCTTCAGCAAAGCGCCGTACGGCGGCACGCAGCACACGCCCATTGGCCGGCAGGTTGTCCAGCGACAGCAGGGTAATCGGCCCGTGGCCTTGCGCATGGCGCAGCTGCAAGCCGTAGACCAGCATGCCGATGGCGGAGCGGGGGGCGTGCGGGTGGGTCAGGTCGTGCACGATGTCCGGGTGGTCCAGGCGCAGCGTGCCGGTAGCGGGGTCATGGCAATAGCCTTTTTCGGTCACCGTCAGGCTCACGATGCGGGTGTCTGCGGCGGCTATCGCCTCCAGCACGGCTTGCGGGTTCTCGGGTGCTACCAGCAGGTTGCGCACGGCACCAATGACTTGCAGGCGCTGGCGGGGTTGGCCTTGCGCATCCGCATCACGAATCGCCAGTGTGTACAGCCCGTCCTGCGGCGCCAGGGCATCGCGGGTATCGGCTTGGCGCAGCGACACGCCGGTGATGCCCCAGCGCAGGTCGCCGGCGGCAATCGCGGCCTCGGTGGCAGCGGCCATGTGGGCACGCATGAAGGCCCCTATGCCGAGATGCACGATGCCGTTTTTCAACGCACGGCGGTCGTAGGGCGGGCGCACCACGGCGGCAGGCAATGTACCCACCGTGGTGTCGTTCAATCGGTTCATGGCCGCCATCACCAGTTGGTCAGCGTACCGTCGTGCTGCAGGCGGTTGACCGGCAGGTAGGCACGTTGGTAGGGGTACTTGGCGGCCAAGGCCTCGTCGATGGTCACGCCGTGGCCCGGTGCTTCGCCGGGATGCATATAGCCGTCCTTGAAGCTGTAGGCGTGTGGGAACACGGCGTCGGTCTCGTCGGTGTGGCGCATGTATTCCTGGATGCCGAAGTTGGGCACCCACAGGTCAAAGTTGAGCGCGGCGCCCATGCACACGGGCGACAAATCGGTGGCGCCATGCGAGCCGGTACGCACCTGGTACAGCGCGGCCAAATCCGCAATGCGGCGCAGGTGGGTGATGCCACCCGCATGGACCACGGTGGTGCGGATGTAGTCGATCAGCTGGTTCTCGATCAGGTCCTTGCAGTCCCAGATGGTGTTGAAAATCTCGCCCACCGCCAGCGGCGTGGTGGTGTGCTGTCGGATCAGGCGGAAGGCCTCCTGGTTTTCGGCAGGCGTGGCGTCCTCCATCCAGAACAAACGGTAGGGCTCCAGGTCTTTGCCCAGGCGGCCGGCCTCGATGGGCGTGAGGCGGTGGTGCACATCGTGCAGCAGGTGGATGTCTGGCCCCACGGCCGCGCGCACCTTGTCAAACAGCTCGGGCGTGTGGCGCAGGTATTTCTCGGTGGACCAGTCGTGCTCGCTGGGCAGGTCGGCATCGGCCGGTTCGTAGAACATGGTGCCGCGGCCCACGCCGTACACCTTCTCCAGACCGGGCACACCACTCTGCGCGCGGATGGCCTTGTAGCCCATCTCCTTGTAGCGCAACACCTCTTCCACGGTCTGGGTGATGTCCTTGCCATTGGCGTGGCCGTAGACCATCACGCCGGTGCGGCTCTTGCCACCCAGCAGTTGGTACAGCGGCATGTTGGCAGCCTTGGCCTTGATGTCCCACAGCGCCGTGTCCACCCCGGCAATCGCACTCATGGTGACCGGGCCGCGGCGCCAGTAGGCGCCCTTGTAGAGGTACTGCCAGATGTCTTCGATCTGCTGCGGGTCGCGGCCGATCAGGCAGGGAATGACGTGCTCGGTGAGGTAGCTGGCCACGGCCAGCTCGCGGCCGTTCAAGGTGGCGTCGCCGATGCCGGTCAGGCCCTCGTCGGTTTCGATTTTCAGGGTGACAAAGTTGCGGCTGGGTGCGCAGATGATGACTTTGGCGGAAGTGATTTTCATGGTCTTGTCAGATGAAGAGGGGTTACATCACGGCGCCCAGCGCCCAGGGGACAAATTCGTTTTGGCCGTAGCCATGCAGCTCGCTTTTGGTCTTGCGGCCCGAGGCTGCGGCCAGCATTTCCAGAAAGATGCGCTCGCCCAGCTGCTCCACGCTCTCACTGCCGTCGATCACGGTGCCGCAGTTGATGTCCATGTCCTCTTCCTGCTTGGCCCACAGTGCGCTGTTGGTGGCCAGCTTGAGTGAGGGCGAGGGGGCGCAGCCATAGGCCGAGCCACGGCCGGTGGTAAAGCAGATCAGGTTGGCGCCACCCGCCACCTGGCCCGTGGCCGACACCGGGTCGTAGCCCGGCGTGTCCATGTAGACAAAACCTTTTGCGGTGATGGGCTGGGCGTATTCGTACACGTCCACCATGGGCGTGGTGCCGCCCTTGGCAATGGCGCCCAGGGATTTTTCGAGGATGGTGGTCAGGCCGCCGGCCTTGTTGCCGGCGGACGGGTTGTTGTCCATCTCGGCGTGGTGGCGGGCGCAGTAGTCGGTCCACCACTTCAGGCGGGCTTCGAGCTTGTCGGCCACGGCTTGCGACACGGCGCGCTGCAGCAGCAAATGTTCGCCGCCATAAATCTCGGGGGTTTCGGACAGCACGGCCGTGCCACCGTGGCGCACCACCAGGTCCACCGCCGCCCCCAGGGCCGGGTTGGCGCTGATGCCGGAATAACCGTCGGAGCCGCCGCATTGCAGGCCCACCACGAGGTGGCTGGCTGGCACCGGTTCACGCTGCACGGCATTGGCCTCGGGCAGCAATTGCTTCACCACCTCAATGCCACGCGCCACACTTTTGGCCGTGCCGCCCGTGTCCTGGATGCTGAAGGTCACCAGCTTGGCACCTTCGCGCAGGCCTTCCTGCGCCAGCAGGCCCTGGATCTGGTTGGTCTCGCAGCCCAGGCCCACCACGATGACGGCGGCAAAGTTGGCGTGGCGGGCGTAGCCTGCCAGTGTGCGGCGCAGCACCTGCAGGCCTTCGCCCTCGCTGTCGGTGGCGCAGCCCGCGCCGTGGGTCAGCGCCACGATGCCGTCCACCTGGGGAAAGGCAGCCAGCGCCTCGGGGTGGATGTCGCGGCGGAAGTGGTCGGCAATGGCGCGCGCCACGGTGGCTGAGCAGTTCACGCTGGTCAGCACCCCAATGTAGTTGCGCGTGGCCACGCGCCCGTCGTGGCGTTTGATGCCGTCGAACGTTGCCGGGGTATCGACATAGGCCACGGGCCGCACATCGCCGCCCACGGTGTGGCCGCGGTCAAAGTGGCTGAACGCCAGGTTGTGCGTGTGCACATGCTGGCCGGCTGCAATGGGCTGCGTGGCGGTACCAATGATCTGGTTGTAGCGCCGCACCGGCGCACCGGCCGCAATGGCGCGCACCGCGATCTTGTGGCCTGGCGGCACCAGGCCAGAGACGGTGATGCCCTCGGATTCGATGCGGGTGCCGCCCAGCAGTTGCTGCCGGGCGATGACCACATCGTCTTGCGGGTGAATGCGGATCACCGGATTCACTTGACCAACCCCATTTGCTGCGGCAACCACAGGGTGAGCGCC
>SDXZ01000129.1 GCA_004210805.1 Acidovorax sp. | reverse complement strand
CCCCAGCGCATCCACCAGGCAAACAGCGGAAGGTCGTGGTTGCCAGCGAGCACCAGCGTGGACCGCGCGTGCAGCCCCTGCACAAAACGCGCGGCCTGCTCGAACTGGGGGGCCGTGGCCCGCTGCGTCAGGTCGCCCGACACCACGGCCATCGACACGCCCAGCCGCTGCGCCAGGCGCTGCACCGCCACGCACACCGCCGGGTCGTGCGCCCCGAAGTGCAGGTCCGACAGGTGCATCAGCACATCCATGGGCGCTTCCGGTGGGAGATAAGCGGCACCTGCGCCGTCATGCGGGCAAAAGGCCCCCGACCGGCACCACCGGCACGGGGTCTTCCTGCGGCACCACCGCGCTCGCCACCTCGGGCGGATCATCACGGATCAGCGTAGTAGGCGTCACCAGCCACAACGGTCGCTTGCCGATGTGAAAGTGCAGCGGTGGCGCCATCCACTCGCGCTCGCCATCAAACGCGACCTTGACCTGGGGCGGGCGCCAGCTGGCGGGCTCCACGGTCAGCTCGGTGCAGGCCATGCTGGTCACGGCGTGGTCTTTGTGGAGCTGGCCGGTGGCGGCGTTCCACACCGTGCGCGCCACGGCCCAGCGGCCCTGGGGCTGCAGCAGCACCACGGCCAGCTTGCCGCCGTCGGCCACCATGCGCCCCTGGGGCAGGCCCATGCGGTCGAGCTGCAGCGGGTTGTTGCCCACGAACAGCGTGGTCACCAGGTGCTCCTCCTGCCGCGCCTGCGCGCCTTCGTGGGTTTTCATCACCACACGCCAGCGGCGGCCGGACGCGGGGCGGAACATGCTCCACACCGCCGATGCCACGGCCACCAGGCGCGACCGGCCAAACCGCTTGGAGGCTTTCTCGCGCTCGGCCAGCAGCTTGGGGTACAGGCCCACGCTGGCGTTGACTACAAACATGCGCTGGTTGACAAACCCCACCTGCACCGGGCGCATGTCGCCAGCGTGCAGGGCTTGCAGCAGGTCTTGCACAGCAGCTTCCGGGTCGAGCGAGAGGCCGTGCTCGCGGCTGAAGTAGTTGAAGGTGCCCATGGGCAACACGCCCATCGGTACGCCCACGCGCAGCGCGGCCGCCGCCACAGCGTTGATGGTGCCGTCGCCGCCCGCAGCCACCACCAGCCCGCCATCGCCTCGCGCGGCATAAGCCGCGTCGCGGGCCAATTGCACGATGTCGCCGCGCTGGCCCGGCACGTGCCACACCACGTTGTGCTGCTGCAGCGCCGCCACGCCTTCGAGCTTGGCGCGCAGCAAATCCAGATCGGCACCGGGACGCTTGGGCACCACGATGTGGATGGGCCCATCGGGCCGGGCTGGAATGGGATGCCGTGGAGGTGTCATGTCTACAAAGTTGTGCAGCGGGGCCGCAGGCTGTGGCGCACGCCATCCGCGCACCGCCGTTGGGATAAATGATGGTCGCAGCAGCGCCCGGCGCGCGCCGCCGGTAGCCACGCCTTGGGCCTGTCAGCGCGCGCCGACAGCCTGCGGGGTTGCCACTTCCATGCCCCTTTCAACTACCCATCAATCACCTACCGCCTCAAGGGATGCTGGGAACTCTGGGACAAACGCGGGTTCCTCTCCATGAGCCGCCCCCCGAACAGCGCACCACCTCTGCCCATGACGACAACGATCTTCTCCCCCACCGAGTTAGGCGCCCTGCTGGCACAACACCCCGTGGGCTGGTGGGTGGCCGGCGTGTTGATGGGTGCATTGCTGGCGTGGGGCGCCCTCCTCGGGCTGCGCGGCCTGCGCCGTGCCGGGCCGCCGCTGCACCGCTTTGTCCCCGTCAAGGCGCGCTGGCTCATGCTTGCCGCGATGGCGGCCGCGGCCTGCGCGCTGGTAATGGCCGGCGAGGTCATGGCCGAGCTGGCCGAGAGCGGCACCGAAGGCCCTTGGGGCGTGCTCGACGACGCGATAGCGGCTGGCCTGCGCGCACACGCAGACACCGCCGTACTGCGGTGGTTTGCCACGCTCACCCACCTGGGAGACACCTGGGTGCTGACCGCGCTCACGGCGGCGGTGGCCGGTGCGCTGTGGCTGCGCCAGCACCGCATGCTGGCCACGGGCTGGCTGGTGGCCCTGGCGGGCAACGGCGCGCTGACCCGAATCCTCAAGAACACGTTTGATCGCGTGCGGCCCGAGCATGTGCATGGCATTGCCGAGGCGCATGGATACAGCTTCCCCAGCGGGCACAGCAGTGCGTCGATGGTGGCCTACGCCATGCTCGCCTACCTGGCCACGCGTTTGCTGCCACGGCCCTGGCACCTGCCCTCGGCCCTGTTGGGCGGCGCGCTCATCGTCACCACGGGCTGGAGCCGCGTCGTACTGCAGGTGCACTACGCCAGCGACGTGCTGGCAGGCTGGCTGCTGGGCGGGACGTGGATGGTGTGCACGGTGCTCATCATGGAGAGCGTGTCGCGCTGGCACGCGGATCGCCGCCCGGCGACGGAGCCGGTCTGACCGCAGCAGCGCACACGGCGGCTGCCACAGCAACCGGGGTCAAATCGCCACGAGGTTGCGAATGCCCTTGGCTTCCATCTCGCTGCCCGGCCCGCGGGCGATCACCTCGCCGCGCTCCATCACTAGGTATTCATCAGCCAGTTCCTGCGCAAAGTCGTAGTACTGCTCGCACAGCAGGATCGCCATCTCCCCTTTGTCGGCCAGCATGCGGATCACCCGGCCGATGTCCTTGATGATGCTGGGCTGGATGCCTTCGGTGGGCTCGTCCAGGATCAGCAGGCGCGGGCCGGGCGCGAGGGCCCGGGCGATGGCCAGCTGCTGCTGCTGCCCGCCCGAGAGGTCGCCGCCGCGGCGGTGGAGCATCTGTTTGAGCACGGGGAATAGTTCGTACAGATGCGGGGGTATGGGCGTGGAGCCGCTTTTGTAGGCGAGGCCCATGCGCAGGTTTTCTTCCACCGTGAGGCGGCCGAAGATTTCTCGGCCTTGGGGGACGAAGCCGATGCCTGCTTTCGCCCGGTCGTAGGGGGTGGTTTTGTCGATGGGTTTGCCGTCGAAGTGGATGGCGCCACTTTTGATGGGGACGAGGCCCATGAGGCTTTTGAGCAGGGTGGTCTTGCCGACGCCGTTGCGGCCGAGCAGGACAGTGACTTTGCCGGGGGCGGCGGTGAGGCTCACGTCGCGCAGGATGTGGGAGCCGCCGTAGTACTGGTTGATGTTTTGGACGGTGAGCATGGTTTTGGAGTGTTTTTGGCCTCTAGCGCTTATTCTTAAAGCGCTGGTAGCTATTGTTTTTATAGTATCGGAGCTTTTTTCCGCCCGTATGGGCTCGGTCTGTCGAAGCTCTGGGCGCCGCTCCAACCGTTCGGGCTGAGCGTGTGGAGGCCTCGCGCTCATCCGACCGCGTGCCTGGGTTGAAGGCAGGAGCCGGGGTGTGCGCCCGGCGGCGCAGTAACTTTCTCTTGCGTCGCCAAGAGAAAGTCACCAAAGAGAAGGCGACCCTACACGCTGCGTCCCTTCGCTTCGCTGCGGGCAACCGGCGGTGCTCGCGTCCAGCGGGGTCTCGCTCGAACTCGCTTCGTTTCACTGCGCTCAGACAATCGCGAGCCCTGATCCGCTGGCCGCTGCGCTCCTCGGCGCATCCTGAAGGGAACCCGGGGTGCGGACATCCGCCCCGACGCAGGTTGCCCCTTCGCACCGCGAAGGGGTCGCAGACTGGGGGTCGCCTTTTCTTTGGTGACTTTCTTTTGGCGACCCAAAAGAAAGTTACTCGCATGCCGGGCGACTCCCGGCCTCCGCCCTGAACACGAGCATGCTTTCCCAACCAGCACGCCAAGGCTTCGACAAGCTCAGCTCGAACGGGTGCTCGGAATGCCATGGCGTCGGCGCGCGCTGACCGAACGAATAGCGGTGCGCGCCCACGTTTCGGGCGGCTCAGCCCGACCGGCCTTGAGACATTCAAAAAATCACGAGCAGCTGAGCAGGCATCCACCATCACCGCCCCAGATAAACCTCAATCACCCGCTCATCCGACTGCACCTGATCCAGCGTCCCCTGCGCCAACACCGCCCCATCGCACAACACCGTCACGATCTCAGAAATGGTGCGGATGAACGACATATCGTGCTCCACCACCATCAGCGAATGCTTGCCCTTCAACGTCAAAAACAACTCCGCAGTCCGAGCCGTCTCCTCATCCGTCATCCCCGCCACCGGCTCGTCGAGCAGCAGCAACTTCGGGTCCTGCATCAACAGCATCCCAATCTCCAGCCACTGCTTTTGCCCATGGCTCAGATTGCCCGCCAAACGCGTCACGCTGTCCGCCAGTTGAATCGTGTGCAGCACCTCGGCCAACCGATCCGACTGGGCCGAATCCAGCCGAAAGAACATGCTCGACCGCACACCCTTGTGGGTCTTCAAAGCAAGCTCCAGGTTTTCAAACACCGACAGCTGCTCGAACACCGTGGGCTTCTGGAACTTGCGGCCTATCCCCAAGCTCGCAATCTCGGGCTCGTTGTGGCGCAAGAGATCGATGGTCGAGCCGAAGTACACCGTGCCGCTGTCCGGACGGGTCTTGCCGGTGATGATGTCCATCATCGTCGTCTTGCCCGCACCGTTCGGGCCGATGATGCAGCGCAGCTCGCCGGGTGCGATATCGAGGCTCAGGTTGTTGATGGCCTTGAAGCCGTCAAAGCTCACGTTCACATCTTCCAGATACAGGATGCGGCCGTGGGTGATGTCCACCTCACCGGGCGTGGCGATGCGCGAAAAACCTGCAGCGCGCCCGCCGGACTCGGTCTGGCCCAGGGCAGCGGGTGCCAACTTGGCCTGAACGCGCCTTGCGCCTTCGTCCATCAGATCGGGCGTCATGGCGCGGCTCCTTCGGTCTTCTTGTTGTTGTTTTTCTTCAGCTTCTTCACCAGGCCCACCACACCATCGGGCAGGAACAGCGTGACGGCGATGAACAGCGCGCCGAGGAAATACAGCCAGAACTCTGGCGCCGTGACGGTGAGCCAGCTCTTGGCGCCGTTGACGATGAAGGCGCCGACGATGGGGCCGATCAGCGACGCCCGCCCGCCCACCGCGGCCCAGACCGCGATCTCGATGGAGTTGGCGGCGCTCATCTCGCCAGGGTTGATGATGCCGACCTGGGGCACATACAACGCGCCCGCTACGCCACACATCATGGCGCTGATGGTCCAGATCGTGAGCTTGTAGGGCAGCGGCGAATAGCCCGAGAACATGACGCGCGTCTCAGCATCGCGCACGGCCTGCAGCACGCGGCCGAACTTGCTGCGCACCAGCCAGCGCGCCAGCAAAAAGAACACCAGCAGCGTGACGCCCGTCATCACGAACAGCAGCATGCGCATGTTCTGCGTGGCAATGGGCTGGCCCAGGATGCGCTTGAAGTCCGTAAACCCGTTGTTGCCGCCAAAGCCCGTCTCGTTGCGAAAGAACAGCAGCATGGCCGCGTACGTCATGGCCTGCGTGATGATGGAAAAGTACACGCCCTTGATGCGCGAGCGGAAGGCGAAGTAGCCGAAGACAAATGCGATGAAGCCGGGTACCGCGACGATCAAGATCAGCGTGGCCACAAAGCTGTCGGACAGCGCCCAGTGCCAGGGCAGTTCCTTCCAGTCGAGGAACACCATGAAATCGGGCAGGTCGCTTTTGTAGTTGCCGTCGCGGCCGATCTGGCGCATGAGGTACATGCCCATCACGTAGCCACCCAGTGCAAAGAACAGGCCATGGCCCAGGCTCAGGATGCCGGTGTAGCCCCAGATCAGGTCCATGGCGAGCGCGCAGATGGCGTAGCACATGATCTTGCCGAGCAGCGCCACGGCGTAATCGGACAGGTGCAGTGGGCTGCCAGCGGGTACCCACAGGTTGAGCACGGGCGCCACGGCACACACCACGATGAGCGCCACGATGAAGGCCGACCACCCACTGCGCGTGAGCAGGGGCGCCGGTGCGGGGAGTTGGAGAGGTACGGGACTAGTTTTCATTTCAGATATCCATTGCCCTGCGCGTCGTGACAGGCCTGCGAAACGGGCACAACCGAGGCCAGCACCCCCGCGCAAGGGCCGCCCCGCCGCGCCGGGGGTGTCCCCCTCCCGCATTGCGCAGCAGTGCGAGAGAGGGGGAAGGCGCGAAGCGACTCAGGGGGTGTTCCATATCAGTCAGCGGTACGCCCTTTGACCGCGAAGATGCCCTGCGGCCGTTTCTGGATGAAGATGATGATGAACACCAGCACGGCGATCTTGGCCAGCACGGCGCCCGTCCAGCCTTCGAGGAACTTGTTGAGCACGCCCAGGCCCAGCGCGGCATACACGGTGCCGGCCAGCTGGCCCACGCCGCCGAGCACGACCACCATGAACGAGTCGACGATGTAGCCCTGGCCCAGGTCCGGCCCCACGTTGCCCACCTGGCTGAGCGCGCAGCCCGCCAGGCCCGCGATGCCCGAGCCCAGCGCGAACGCATAGGTATCGACCCGTGCCGTGTTCACGCCCATGCACGAGGCGATGGGGCGGTTTTGCGTGACGCCGCGCACGAACAAGCCCAGGCGCGTCTTGCTGATGAGGAAGGCCACGCCGCCCAGCACCGCCAGCGCAAACGCCACGATGATCACGCGGTTCCAGGGCAGCTGCAGGTTCTCCATCAGCTGCACGCCGCCGCTCATCCACGAGGGGTTTTCGACACCCACGTTCTGCGCGCCGAAGACCGTGCGCACCAGCTGCTGCAGCATCAGGCTGATGCCCCAGGTGGCCAGCAAGGTCTCGAGCGGCCGGCCGTACAGGAAGCGGATTACCCCTCGTTCGAGCACAGCCCCCATCAGTGCGGACGCCATGAAGGCGGCGGGCACGGCCGCCACCAGATACCAGTCGAAGGCCCCCGGAAAATACTTCTGGAAGATGCCCTGCATCACGTACGTGGCGTAGGCGCCGATCATCATCAGCTCGCCATGGGCCATGTTGATCACGCCCATGAGGCCATAGGTGATGGCCAGGCCCAGCGCCACCAAGAGCAGGATGGAGCCCAGGCTGATGCCTGTGAACATCGCCGCCAGGCGCTCGCCCCATTTCAGGCTGTCTTCTACCGTCTTGAGCGCAGCCTGCAGCGCGGCTTTGACCTTGGGATCCTGTTCGTTGCGCAGCTGCTCCAGCAGCACGGTGCGCGTGGCGGGGTTGCCGCTGGCGGCCAGGTGCTGCGCGGCCTCCAGGCGCTTGGCGGCGTCGCTGCTGCTCAGCAGGATGCGCGCACGGATGCTGGCGAGGCGCGCTTTCAGGGCCACATCCTCCTCAGCGGCCAGCGCCTTTTCGACGAGCGGCAGGCGGGCCTCGTCGATTTCTTCGCGCAGCGCTTCGATGGCGCTGCGGCGTTGTGCGATGTCGGTGGACATCAGCTGCAGCGAAGCCAGTGCGGTGTCGAACTCGCCCCGCATGCGGTTGTTATTGACGATGTCTTCGGCGTCGCCAGGCACCGGCACCTCGGCACCGGTCACGGGGTCCAGCCCCTTGTCGCCCTGGATCACGATGGCCTTGTCGCCCGCGATCTTCACGGCGTCGTCACCCATCGCGCGGATAAACGCCAAGGTAGCCTCGTCGGGCGTGGCAATGGCTTTCTGCAGGGCGGCGATCCGGTCGTCGGTATCCCCCGCCGCCATGGCCCGCGCAGCCTCGGCCGTGAGCGCGTGCGCCTGCACCGCTGTGCACAACAGCACGCAGGCGATCAGGCGAGAAAAGAATGAAGAAAGCATGGAAGGGCCAGTGGCGTCGAACAAGATGGGGCTGTGCAGCGCGCAGGGCCCAGACCAGGGCCGCCGGCCGCCGCGCAAGGGCCGCCCCGCCGCGCTGGCGGCGTCCCCCTCCCACGCGCAGCGTGAGAGAGGGGGAAGCGGCGTAGCCGCTCAGGGGGAGATCACATCTTCGTTTTGCCGTCCGGCTCATCCTTCTTCTTGTCGTTGCCTTCGATGTAAGGAGACCATGGCTTGGCCTTCACCGGGCCAGGCGTCTTCCACACCACGTTGAACTGGCCGTCGGCCTTGATCTCGCCGATGAACACGCTCTTGTGCAGGTGGTGGTTCTTCTCGTCCATCTTGCTGACGATGCCCGACGGTGCCTTGAAGGTCTGGCCGGCCATGGCGGCGATCACCTTGTCCACGTCCGTGCTCTTGGCCTTTTCGACGGCCTGCTTCCACATGTTGATGCCGATGTAGGTGGCTTCCATCGGGTCGTTGGTGAGCGGCTTGTCCTTGTGGCCGGCGATGCCCTTGGCCTTGGCGTAGTCGCCCCACTTCTTGATGAAGGCGGTGTTCTCAGGGCTCTTGATGGACTGGAAGTAGTTCCAGGCAGCCAGGTGGCCCACGAGTGGCTTGGTGTCCACGCCGCGCAGCTCTTCTTCGCCGACGGAGAAGGCAACAACCGGCACGTCCTTCGCCTTCAGGCCCGCGTTGCCCAGCTCTTTGTAGAAGGGCACGTTGGAGTCGCCATTGATGGTGGAGACCACGGCCGTCTTGCCGCCCTGGCTGAACTTCTTCACGTCGGCCACGATGGTCTGATAGTCAGAGTGGCCGAACGGGGTGTACTTCTCGTCGATGTCGGAATCCTTCACGCCCTTGGACTTCAGGTAGGCGCGCAGGATCTTGTTGGTGGTGCGGGGGTACACGTAGTCGGTGCCCAGCAGCACCCAGCGCTTGGCGCCGCCGCCGTCCTTGCTCATCAGGTAGTCCACCGCGGGGATGGCTTGCTGGTTGGGCGCAGCGCCGGTGTAGAACACGTTCTTGGACAGCTCTTCACCCTCGTACTGCACGGGGTAGAACAAGAGGCCGTTCATTTCTTCGACGACGGGCAGCACCGACTTGCGCGACACCGAAGTCCAGCAGCCGAAGATCACCGAGACTTTGTCCTGGCCCAGCAGCTGCTTGGTCTTTTCAGCGAACAGGGGCCAGTTGGAGGCTGGGTCCACGATCACGGGCTCGAGCTTCTTGCCCAGCACGCCGCCCTTGGCGTTGATCTCGTCGATGGCCATCAGCACCGTGTCTTTCAACACGGTTTCCGAAATGGCCATGGTGCCCGACAGGCTGTGCAGGATGCCGACCTTGATGGTCTCTTGCGCATGGGCTGGCAGTGCAGACAGACCAGCGAGCGTAGCGACGGCCGCAAGGGCCTTGAGGGAATAACGACGTTGCATGTGGGCTTCTCCGGTGGTGGTCTCAAACGGACCGTCTCGCCCGGCAGGCTCCCCCTTGAAGCCTGTCTGCGGTTGGGATCGGGCGATGCAATGGATTCTGAGGAGCAGGGCCCGCGGCGGAAATACGCCGGGTGGCGTACACGGCGCTGGCGTGTGCGGCGCCGCTGCGATGTGCATGCGGTGGGAGGTGCGTGCGGCCGCGTAGCGCAGTGTGGTGTGGTGTGGTGTGGTGTGGTGTGTCGTGGCGTGGCGTGGCGTGGCCTGTACTAAGAGCTTGCAGGTTCGGGCTCTGGCGTGACGTTACGGAGCCCACAACGCCGGCCACTTAACGTCTTTTAGGCCCCTAGCGCTTGTTCTTATTGCACCTATTGCTATTCCTTTTATAGCAATCACTCAAAACACACTACAAGGCCAGCAATGCCGCGTGTGTGCCCGTTCGCCGCCCCACCACGGGCCAGCGCCACGGTTGGTTAGAGTATCGACCTCGCGCAACGCCTGGCGCCGCCCAGCACGCACCCTCTACCCTCCCCGCCCCCCATCCCCCATGTCCAACCTCGTCGTCCACGGTGGCACCCCGCTCAAGGGCCGCATCCATCCTTCGGCCAACAAGAACGCCGTGCTGCCGGTGCTGTGCGCCACGCTGCTCACCAATGAGCCGCTGCGCCTGCTGCGCGTGCCCGACATCACCGACGTGCGCAAGATCCTGGATATCTTTCGCACCCTGGGCAGCGATGTGCGCATGGACCACGACACCGGCACGCTCGACCTGCACCACCACGCCACCGTGTTCGACGCCTCGCAGCACCGCCTGCCGGAGGAAATGCGCTCGTCGATCATGCTGGTGCCGCCGCTGCTGGCGCGCTTCGGCGTGGCGCGGCTGGAGGACAACGTGAAGGGCTGCACGCTGGGCGTGCGCGAGATCGACCCGCATGTGGAAGTGTTCCGCCGCTTTGGCGGCACGGTGGAGCGCGCCGAGGGCTCTCTGCTGGTGCGCAATGCCCACGGACGGCTGCAGGCCACGCAGCACTGGCTGGACTACGCATCAGTGACCACCACCGAAAACTTCGTGCTGTGCGCCGCAACGGCCGAGGGCACGTCGGTGCTGACCAACGCGGCGTCAGAGCCCCACGTGCAGGAGTTCTGCCGGTTCATGACCATGATCGGCGTGCGCATCGAGGGCATGGGCACCTCGCGCCTCACGGTGCATGGCGGTACCACGCTGCGCGGCGGGGAGTTCCGCTTCGACGAGGACTTCCACGAGATCACGACCTTCCTGGCGCTGGGCGCCATCACCGGCGGCGACGTGGTGGTGCGCAACAGCGCGCCCGAGAACTTCCCGCTCATCGACCGCACGTTTGCCAAGTTCGGCGTCACCGTGACGCACGAGGACGGCTGGTCACGCACCCGGTGCGATGGCCCGCTCAAGGTGCAAACGCCGTTCACGAGCAATGTGCTGACCAAGGTCGAGGCCGCGCCCTGGCCGTATTTTCCGGTGGACCTGCTGCCCATTTTCATCGCGCTGGGGGTGCGGGCCGAGGGCAACGCGCTGTTCTGGAACAAGGTCTACGACGGCGCCCTGGGCTGGGCGGGCGAGCTGTCCAAATTTGGCGCGCATGTGTTCCAGTCCGACCCACACCGGCTCGTGACCTTTGGCGGCAACCCGCTCACCCCCGCCGTGGTCGAGAGCCCCTACATCATCCGCGTGGCGATTGCGCTTTTCATGGTGGCGGCCAGCACGCCCGGCCGCTCTGAGATCCGCAACGCCACACCCATCCGACGCGCGCACCCGCGCTTTGTGGAAAACCTGCGCAGCCTGGGCGTGCAGGTGGAGTGGACAAGCGAGGAATAGGCCGGCTGAGACCACTGAGCGGGGCTGCAGCGGGCAGCACCTCAAACGGGGAGTCAGGTGGCCGCGAAGACCCCATCCGGCGCATCGCCGACATTGGGGAGCACGTGCACGGTGGCGCTGGCGTGGTGCACATCCGCGCAAACCACGGCGTTGCGCCCGGCGCCCTTGGCGCGGTAAAGCGCCTTGTCGGCGCGGTTGACAAGCTCTTCAAAGCTCAGCCCCGCGCCCTTGTGCAGCGTGGCCACGCCAATGCTCACCGTGACCGAAATGCGCGCACCCTCCTCGTTGATGGGCACGCTCATCACCGACACGTCGTGGCGCAGCGATTCAGCCAGGCGCACGGCGTTGGCGGTGTCGGTTTCGGGCAGCACGATGACGAACTCTTCGCCGCCAAAGCGGGCCACGATGTCAACGCCGCTGCGCTTGCGCGCTGCACAGGCCTGGGCCACGGCGCAGATCACGCGGTCGCCGGCCAGGTGGCCCCACACGTCGTTGACGGGCTTGAAGAGGTCGATGTCCACCACCAGCAGCGACAGCGGGTGGTCGAACCGCTCGGTGCGCTTGCACTCGTTGGCGCCCAGCTCCATCAGCGTGCGGCGGTTGGCCAGCCCGGTGAGTGCATCGTGGGCCGCCAGCAGCTCCAGCGTGGTGTTGAGCTGCTGCAGCAGCCTGTTTTGCTCGATGAGCTGTCGGTTGATCTGCGCGATCTCGGTTTCGCGCTGCTTGCGGTCGTTGATGTTGAAGGTGACGCCGATCAGCCGCTTGCCCGGCGTATCGCTGCTGCCGTCCATGATGCGGCCGTAGTTGGCAAACCAGACCCATTCGCCGTTTTTGGCCCGCAGGCGGAATTCGCAGCGGTATTGCGGTGTGATGCCCGACAGGTGGTCGGCCACGGACTGGCGCACCATGTCCACGTCGTCGGGGTGGAACAGGCCATAGATGTCCTGCACGCCCGAGACGATCTCTTCTTCGGTAAAGCCCAGCTCCAGGAAGGTCTTGGTCGCCTTGCGGGTGACGTTGCCGGTCACCAGATCGTTCTCCCACAGGTCCAGCCCGGCGGCTTCCAGCGCCAACTCCAGCCGCTCCTTGTTCAGGTCTGCTTCACCCATGGCGGCTCACTGGCTTTCGAGGTTGCCGACAGGGTCAGGCCGGTGGCATGCCACCGGCGTAGCCGATCTTGCGCAGCAGACCCGCAAATGACGCCACGACGCCCGGCGTGTTGTACAGCTGCGGCGCTGTCTGCACGGCGATCACGCTCACCACCTTGCCCGTGCTGCGGCCGGTGGTCGCGTCGAAATACACGGCCAGGTCGTCGTTGGCATTGGAGAACCCGCGCCCCGTGCTCTCGGAGTAGTAGCAAATCGAGTCCGGCGCGATGATGTCGGGAGCCGTGCTCGACGACGAATACATGATCAGGTTCTCGTTCAGGTTGTAGAGGTAGTGCGTGGCCGTGCTCTGGCTCGGGTCCTGCGCATTGTCCAGTCGGATGATGCCCGAGTCCAGTGACGTGGCGCTGGATGTGGACTGGGTGACCGAGGTGATGAAAAAGTTGGTGACCACTGCGCTGGCAGCCCGCCCGGTCAGGTTCTGGATGGCGGTGGCGACGTCGTTTGTGGACAGTGGCGTAACGGCCTCCAGCATCTGCAGGCCCAGTGCCCGCGCCTGCTCCAGGGAGCCTTCGATGTAGCTGCCCGACAACGCAAACTGGTTCGTCGCGTTCGACGGCCACATGGCGATCCCCGAATACCCGCCGAAGCCACCCACCACGCCGCCCGCCAGCGACTCAATGCCCGAAGCCGTGGCCGACCCCAGCACCGCGTATTGGGCAGCCACCAGGGTGGGCGCATCGCTGGCCAGCACCGCGGGGCTGGGCGCGGGCCCGGACGGGCTGGTGAACGTGGTCTGGGGCAGCTCGGGCACGGCGCGGCCCGCGCCGTCGCCGTTGACCACCCAGACCGAGCCGTTGGACATGGCGGCACCAATGAGCGGCACCAGGGAGTTGATCGGCCCGATCTCGACAGGGATCAGCGCGCCGACCTGCAGGCCCGTCATGCCCTGCTGCACCGCCAGGGTGTTGCTGATGGAGTTCTGGATTGCCGCAAGGTCGAGACTGGAGGCCGCGTCGGGCGAGCCCATGATGGCCAGCACACATGCCGGGGTGGCGCCGTCGTAATCCTGCACCTTGACGGTGCCGCTGAAGCCCTGGTTGGCCAGCTCCTGCACGATGGAGCAGGCGTCGGTGTAGCTGCCACCGCCGCCGCTGGCGAGCACCGCAGCGCCCGTGGCGATCGCCTGGAAGTCGGTCAGGCCATAGGAATAGACATTGCCCATCGGTGCACATCCCTCTCTGCTGTCGGCTGTTTGTTGTGTTGCCCGTCCACAGCAGGCCGCTGCGGCGCTGTGTAACGGAATGTCGCTGGCAGGCACGATACGCGAGCGCGGGCGAAAGTCAATCAGCGCCATCCCGTGACGCGCCCCGCAGCGGACTGCACGCCACAACGCAGCCGCACACTGGCTTCGGGCCGCGCCATGGCCTATGCTCGGGCCTGCATTTCGCGCATTTTCGGCCGTCGCCCCACACACCATGAGCCTTCCCGAAACCTCCCCCGTCTACAGCACCGAAGACCTGCTGATCAGCCTGTGCAACTCCGTCACCCGGGTGCTGGGCGTGGCCACACACAGCCAGATCCACTACAGCGGCATGGTGCAGCGCATCAGCAAGACCTGCCTCAAGCCTGACATCGGCTGCTTCGTACTGTTCGACGGCGGCTTCTCCGGGCTGGTGATCATCAACTTCTCGGCCCAGGCCGCCATGGAGTTGTACGCCAGCTACCTGCTCAACATGGGCATGTCCAAGGACGACCTGGTCACCTCGTACACCTCGGACGAAGTGAGCAACGTGATGGGCGAGCTCATGAACCAGGTGGTGGGCGACTTCACCGGCAAGGTGCGGCGCGAGCTGCAGACCCACATCACGCAGAACCAGCCCAAGATGCTGGTGCTGAACAAGCAGGTGCAGCTGTCGGTAGATGCCAACCTCGACAAACCCGAGGCCCGGCGCGTGACCTTCTACACCAGCAACAACAACATCTTCTATCTGGAACTGGCGATCGACCGCACCGAGTTCATCAAGCTGTACGACTTCGAAGCGCAAGAGGCCCCGGACCCGGACGCCCTGATGGCCCAGTCGCAGGCTGCACCGCCTGTGCCCGTGCCGCCGCCCGCCGGGCAGGACGATACGGACGCGTTGCTCAAGTCGCTGGGGATGTAGTTGTGGGTGCTCGGTCCGGCTTGTGACCACCGGGCTTTTACTACGAAAACAATAGCTACAAGCGCTTATGCTACAAGCGCTAGGGCCGTTTTTGACACCAAAAACAGCGATCACGGCGGCCGATGCGTTCGCACGCCGCCTGCGATCGCTGCAACCGCCCTGACGCCCTGCCCCCCACAACTGCTACCTGAGCACGGTGCCGTTCCTCTTCACTGCCTCCGCAGCCACGCACTGACGCAGCAAACCCATGCCCTTCACCCCGTTCCACATGGGCGTCGGCCTGGCCGCCAAGGCGGTCGGCGGGCGGCACTTCAGTGTGCTCACGTTTGGCATCGCCCAGGTGGCCATGGACATCGAGCCGCTGATCGGTATGCTGCGCCAGTCGCCTGTGCTGCACGGGCCCACCCACACCTACCTGGGGGCGGTCCCGATTGCGCTGGTGGCCGCGGCGCTCACGCCCTGGCTGTGCGGGCCGCTGCTGCGGCGCTGGAACCACGAGGTCGTGCACTACGGGATGCCGTGGTTGCAGGAGACCATTTCTTGGAAGCCGTGGGTGCTGGTGGTCAGCGCGCTGGCCGGGACGTTCTCGCACGTGCTGCTCGACAGCGTGATGCACCTCGACATCCAGCCCTGGGCGCCGTGGTCCAACGCCAATGGCTTGTACGCAGCCCTCTCGCTGCCGACCCTGCACCTGCTGTGCACGGCGGGCATGGTGGTGGGCGCGCTGGGGTGGGTTGCATTGCGGTGGCTTCGGCAGCCCCGTGCCGCCCCAATCTCCGGGCGGTGAGCCGCGGTCCGGTGCTGCCCACTGGCGGATGGGGCGCAGTGCGATTGCCTTGTCCTACATCGGCGCGCCAAAGCTGCTGACGCACACGGACCGCACGCTGGGTAGATTGGTCCACAGCCGTGGGGCAGTGCCGCTGCGCCACCCGTCCACCTTTCGAAGGAGCCCGCCATGCCCCAAGCCCAATGGACCGCCCAGCGCGAACGCCAGTTCGAGCACATCAAAACCAGTCTGAAAAAACGCGGCAAAAGCACCGCGACGGCCGAAGAGATTGCCGCGCGCACCGTGAACAAGGAACGCGCCCAGCACGGCGAAAGCAAGACCGCCAACCCCAAGACGCTGAAGGACACGCCGGCGCCGGTGCGCGGCGGCAAACGGTCGCACCAGGGCGGGCAGGGCCGCACGCGGGATCAGCTGTACGAAGAAGCGCGCAAGAAGGGGATCGAAGGCCGGTCCAAGATGAACAAGCAGGAGCTGGAGCAGGCCGTCGGCCGCTGACCAAAGCCCATCGGCATGGCCGGCTGCAGGCGCAAGTCCCGCTGCTAGCAAACTATCAATTTGATAGCTACAGGCGCTTATCCAACAAGCGCTAGCAGCCAAAAAGACTTGAAATTCAGCCTTCAAACTGTGGATGCAGCTGCCGGATCCGGTTCATCGCCATCGCCGCCGCGGCGGTGCGCGTCTCCACGCCGAGCTTGGCAAACACGCGCTCCAGGTGCTTTTTCACCGTCGCCGGGCTGGCGCCCAGGATGTCGCCGATGTCGCGGTTGATCTTGCCCTTGACCACCCAGTACAGCACCTCGGCCTCGCGTGCGGTGAGCTTGAAGGACAGGCTCATGGATTCGATGATCTTCGCGTCCGACACCTCGCGCATCACGATGAGCCAGTCGCCGCCGCCCTCGCTGTCGCCCGCCTGCTGGTGCAGCCGGAACGTGAGGCGGCGTGCGCCCTGCTCCACCGCCAGGCGCGGGGGTTCGGCCAACGCGTGGGCCAGCAGCTCGGCCGCGTTTTCGGCCAGCACGTGGCGGCGCAGCCAGGCCTGCACCAGCTCGGGCGCCCAGGGGCTGGCCTCGCCAAAGTAGCCCTGCAACAGCTCGCGCGCCAACGGCGTCTGCCAAACGATGCGGCCATCGACCGCGCGCACGGTGATGCTGGCGTAGCCGAAGGCGTCAAGCGCATTGCGCGCCTCGCGGGCCTGGCTGGCGTCCTGCCGGGCCTTGCGCGCCGCGCCCAGGTGCACGCCCATGCGCGCCATCACTTCGCGCGGCTTGATGGGCTTGGTGACGTAGTCGACGCCGCCGGCCTCCAGCGCGGCCACCAGGTGTTCGGTCTCGGTCAGGCCGGTCATGAAGATGATGGGGATGTGCGCCGTGGCGGGCGACGCCTTGAGGCGCCGCGCCACCTCGAAGCCGTCCATGCCCGGCATCATCGCGTCGAGCAGGACGATGTCGGGTAGCGCCTGCGCGGCGCGCTGCAGTGCGGCCTCGCCATGCATGGCCACCAGCACGGTGTAGCCTGATTCGTCGAGCGCGTCGTGCAGGACAGCCAGGTTGTCGGGCACGTCGTCCACGATCAGCACCACGTCGCTGTCGCTGCGGTCCAGCGCGGCGGCGCCGCTGGCCGCCAGGCCGGGTGGGTAAGAAGAGGCGGTGGTCATCATCGTTGTCGTCGTGCTCACGAAGGGGCCTGCTCCAGGATCTGGCCCATGGCGTCGAACTGAAATTCGCGCGCCATCTGCCGCAGGGTGTGGACGAACGCCTGGTGCGCAGGCTGGCTGCGCTCGATGTCGTCCAGGGTGTTGAGGATGCCGCGGTAGTAGCCCAGCGCCACGGCCTGCATCAGCGGGGCGAGGGTGGTGGCGTCGGGGTAGGTCAGCGCGCTGGCGGGGGCATGGGCCGTACCATCGGGCATTGCGGTCGATGCAGCGGCCAAGGCATCGCCTTCGTGTTGCCACTGCAATCCCAGCCGGCGCTCCAGCCAGTCCAGCAACTCCGTGTGGCGCACTGGCTTGACGATGAAGTCTTCAGGGCGGATGTCCACATCGTTGTCCAGCGCCTTGTCGAACGCATTGGCCGAAACGATGGCGCAGTGGACGCCAGGCAAGTTCATCTGCCGCACGCGCCGCAGTGTTTCCCAGCCATCGATGCCGGGCATGGCCAAGTCCATGAAGATGGCGTGGGGCCGGTAGCCGGTGGCCAGCAGATCGAGCGCGTCGTGCCCGCTGGCAGCCTGGCGCAGCTCGAACCCCAGGGGTTCCAGCAAGTGAACCAGCAGCTCGCGGTCGGGCTCTTCGTTGTCCACCACCAGGACGCGGCGGCGCTCGCCGGTGTAGCCCACCCGGGCCTTGCGCACCGGCGCCACGCGGCCATTGCCGGGCGCGGTGGCGGTCTTGCCCAGGGCTTCAGCATGCACCTCGGGCAGGAACAGCTTGACGTGAAACACCGAGCCCACGCCGGGCTCGCTCGAGACCGACATCTCGCCGCCCATCAGCACGGTGAGCATCCTGGCAATGGTCAGCCCCAGGCCCGCACCGGGCGCTGCGGCGGGGCCGCTGCCGCTGGCGCCCGCGCGGGCGAAGGGCTCGAAGATGCGGTCGATTTCGTCAGCACTCAGGCCCGGGCCGGTGTCCTGCACTTCGATGCGTGCCATCTCGCGGGCGTAGCGCACGCGCAGCGTCACCGTGCCGGCCGCGGTGAACTTGACGGCGTTGCCCAGCAGGTTGATGAGGATCTGGCGCAGGCGCTTGTCGTCGGCGCGGACCACCTCGGGGATCACGCCCTGCACGTCGAACACGAACGCCAGGCCCTTGGCCGAAGCCTGGAGCTCGAACAAGGCTGCCATCTCGTGCAGGCCATCGGCAAAACGCATGGGCGCAATGTCGAGCGTGAGCTTGCCGGACTCGATGCGCGCGATGTCGAGCGTGCCTTCGATCAGCGACAGCAAATGTTCGCCACCGCGGCGGATTACGTGCACTGCCTGCTTGCGGTGCGGCGGCACGCCGGCGTCTTCGCCCATCAGCTGCGCGTAGCCGAGGATAGAGTTGAGTGGCGTGCGGATCTCGTGGCTGATGGCGCTGATGTAGCGGCTCTTGGCCTGGTTGGCCTGGTCCGCCAGGATGCGCGCGTCCTCAGCCTGCTGCTGGGCCTCTTCGGCCACCTGGCGCGCCTGCTCGGCCACGCTGCGGGCGGTCTGCAGGGCCTCGTCGGTCTGGCGGTGCAGCTCGATCTCGCGCACCAAAAGGCCCGTCTGGCGGTTGGATTCCTCTTGCGCCACCTGGCGGCTCTTGTGTGCCAGCACCAGCCACCAGGCCACGATGCCGGAGATGACGAGCAGCGCCAGGTAGGCCTTGAGCAGCCCCGAGCGCAGCGCCACCTCGGGCGCGGCCAGCACCTCGGTCGCCGTCAGGGCCTGGGCGATGGTGTTGAGCTCCTGGTGGTACAGCAGCCCCATGACGGACGCCAGCAGGGGTGCGATCACCAGCATCAGCAGCAGGAAGTGGCCCAGGCCCGTGTCCAGGTAGCGCCAGCTGGTGCGCGGCAGCAGCCAGCGCAGTGCGGCCGACCATTGCACCGCCATGCTCGCGTGGGGTTTGCACAAATCGCCGCAGCGCGCATCCAGGGTGCAGCACAGCGAACAGATGGCACCGCGGTACGCGGGGCACTGGGCCATGTCGGGCGCTTCGTACTCGCGCTCGCAGATCACGCAGCGCTGCACGGTGTACTGCACATAGCTGCCAAGGTCCGTCCCCCCGTTGCCGCCCGCTTTGCGGCGGACGGGGCCATGGATGGGCACTGCCTGCACATCGGCCAGCGTGGTGGGATCGGACTGGCGTGCGATGTAGTAGCGCCCTTGCGTGGCCCACGCAATGAGCGGCGCAGCCACAAACGCCACGGCCATCGCGATCACCGCCGAAAACGCCTGCGGCAGCGGACCAAACAGGCCCAGGTGGGCGGTGATGGACAGCGCTGACGCCAGCGCCATCGACCCCACCCCCACCGGGTTGATGTCGTACAGGTGCGCGCGCTTGAACTCGATGCCCTTGGGCGACAGGCCCAGCGGCTTGTTGATGACCAAGTCGGCCACCACCGACATGATCCAGGCGATGGCGATGTTGGAGTACAGCCCCAGCACCTCGCCCATGGCGCGGAACACGTTCATCTCCATCAGCATGAAGGCGATCAGCGTGTTGAACACCACCCACACCACCCGCCCCGGGTGACTGTGCGTAAGGCGCGAGAAAAAGTTGGACCACGCCAGCGAGCCCGCATAGGCATTGGTCACATTGATCTTGAGCTGCGAGATCACCACAAACAGCGCCGTGGCCGCCACCGCCCAGCCGTAGTGCGGGAACACATACTCATACGCGGCCAGGTACATCTGGTTGGGGTCGACCGCACGGTCCACCGGCACCATGTGGGTGAGCGCCAGGTAGGCCAGCAGCGCGCCGCCCAGCATCTTGAGTACCCCTAGCACCACCCAGCCCGGCCCGCCCACCAGCA
>SDXZ01000128.1 GCA_004210805.1 Acidovorax sp. | reverse complement strand
CTACCAGGTGGTTCCGTCGCTCATCCGGACGGAACCACAGCTCCGGTCAGATGAGCTCTGGTTTTTTGGCTTTGACCACGCACTGCAAGGCCACCGCGGGAGCGGTGATCAGGGCAGAAGTGCAGTGCGTGGGCATGGGGCGCAGTATAGCGAGGGGCTCCGCATCCGCTGTCTCCAAGCCGCCACGGTGGGCGCGGCAGGGTGGGTGGGGGCCGCTCAAAACGGGGGTTAACTCTGGCTGTCCGCTCCGGTGGCACCGGGCGCCGTGTCTGCGGGCGGAGGCGCAACCAGTTCAGGGCAAGGCCAGGTCACCAGCTCGGCCAGGCGGGTGACGATCCAGGTGGCCTCGGGCACGGTCACGCCCGACTCGGCGGTGCACAGACCGGCGTGGATGCGCGTGAGGATCTCCGACTCGGACGGGGCCTGTACGTGGTACAGCGTCTGGGCATGCTCCACCAGGTGGCCCGCAAGGTCCTCACACAGTTCGTAGCGGGTGCGCACCACGGCGGGCTTTTCGGTCAGGCGGTTGCGGGTGTCGCTGTACACCGCCATGAAAGAGGGCGGAACATGGATCTGGTTGTCGTCGTCGTGCATGCGCCATTGTGGCGGCTGCTGCATGCTGTGGCGCCGGCCCGTGCGGCTCAGAGCCGCCGTGCGCGGTGGCTAGCGTATGGGGCTAGCGCATGCGAGTGAAGAGGAGCTGCCGCTGGGTTTCCGTGTCCACCGATTGGAAGCTGGACGCGGTGACAGCGCCCATCTTGTGTGCGAGCTTTACCTGCTGGCGTCGCGGGAGCTTTTGCTGGTTGACCGCCGTCACCACGCGGATGAAGTTCACGCCGTCAAACGACCAGGTCCCGGTGGCCATGTTGTCCACCAGCACGTTGCCTTGCGGGTCCTTGTAGACCGCATGCTGGGTGAAGGTCTTGTTCTCCTTGAGCTCGGTCACTTGGTACAGGCGCGATTCTGCGGTGTCGTAACGGTGCTCCCATTTGCCCACGAGCGATGCCGCGGTGTAGCCGGGCGCGCTGGCGATGTTGGCACTGCTCGGCGCCGCGGTGGAACTGCCGCTTTGCGCGAACAGTGGCGCACTGGCCAGGCACAAAGTCAGCAGAAGGAGTCGGTGTTTCATGCGCAGCCTGATCGATGGAAATAGATGGAGCGCGGAGTATCTCTGCTGTCCGCCGCCGGTGGGCGGCACTTACACCACGTAACCGCTGCTTGCTACAGACAGAGCAGCCCGGTCGCGCACCCATTGCGCATCAATCGGGCGTGAACAGCCGCTCGAACCGGGCTTGGTCCGCAGGCAGCTCGAAGCTCACCACCTGGCCCATCTTCATGTCTGACAGCCGGCAAGCTCCAAACAGCGTGGTCTTGCCTGACAGTTCCATCACGTCGAGATCGATGATGGCGTAGGGATGGGGAACAAAGACCTGGTGCTCGAACACATCCTTGTGCGTATTGCGCGGCGAAGGGTAGAGCATGTACAGGGCGGTGGTGATGGTTTGCGTGGCCATGCGTGGGAATGGGGTTGGGAGCGGTGCAGGTAAGCGATGCGGGCACTCAGGATGGACCGTGCGGGCATGCACTGGGAGTACAGTGCGGGCGAATCGTACAGACAATCGAAAAATCCTCCATGGCACGACTTAAAAGCGAATGGCCCGGCAAAGTGCTGGCACTGATCCAGAGCGGCAATCTGGCCGCCGCCATCGCGCAGATCAAGGTGGCCCCGTCGGTGGGCGACGTGACGCGCCTGCAGGCGATGCTGGCCAAGCTGCCGCAAAACCCCGCGCTCGCGCAACTGAACAAGGTGGTGGAGGAAGAGCGTGCCCTGCTGGCCGCGCCCCGCCTGCACCGCTCGCCCTGACCTCGCGCCGTCTCGTGCAACCCATGCAATCCACGCCAGAAAAACCTGCCGACATGACCGTGCCGCGTGTCTACATCCAGACCGAAGACTTCGACCTCTCCGCCGAGATTGCGGCGCTGCGCCGCGGTGACAAGGGCGTGGGCGCGGTCTGCAGCTTCGTGGGCACCGTGCGTGACCGGAATGTGGCCTCCACGCCCCCTACTTCCGAGTCTTCGCTGCCTAACGAGGCGGCGCCAAAGTACGACACCGTGTCGGCCATGGAGCTCGAGCACTACCCCGGCATGACCGAGAAGTCCATCGAAGCGATGGTGGACGAAGCCTTTCGGCGCTTTGACATCCTGGGCGCCCGGGTGATCCACCGCGTGGGGCTGTTGCAGCCGCTCGACCAGATCGTGCTGGTAGCAGTGACCAGTGCCCACCGGGGCCAGAGCTTTCAGGCCTGCGAGTTTCTGATGGACTACCTCAAGACCCAGGCCCCGTTCTGGAAGAAGGAAACCACCCCGCAAGGCGCACGCTGGGTGGATGCGCGGGTGAGCGACGACGCGGCGCTGGCGCGCTGGGGCATCGTGGCGCAGAACGCCTGACCGGCCTTTTCGCGCTGGCTGGAGTCGAAATTTTGAATGAAATTGGCCGCCAGCGCTTATCAGTAGTGCGGTTATAGCTATCAAAATAGTAGCAATGCTGGGATGGCGACCAACGTGCCGCTCCAGCGCTCGGCGCTCTTCTTGAGGGGAGGGCCCGAAGGCGCACTGCCTTTGCGGCGAGGCATGGCGTTGACCCGTCCTGACCACACGCAGTCGACGGGCCGTCCTACACGGCCGTTTGGAATGCGCCGCTAGATTAGCCCTACCGCTAGCCAGTGACTTGTGAGAGTTCCGGCCAGAAAGAAACTCTCCGCACAGTTTCATCGTCGCGTGCGCTTCTCCCCATACAAGGCTCCCATGAAAATTTCGCTGCTGATTGCTGCACTTATCGCCACCCTAGGTCTTGCCGCTTGCGAGCGCACAGTGGTCACTCCGGCTCCGACAGCACCCGTAGTGGTCGTTCCAGGCCCCGCCGGCCCGGCAGGTGCTACGGGTGCCACCGGCTCGACCGGCTCCACGGTGGCCGTTCCTGGCCCCACGGGTGCCACTGGCGCTACCGGTGCTTCCGGCGCTACGGGTGACGACGGCGCCAAGGGCTCCACCGGTACTGCCGGCGCCACAGGCGCCTCTGGTGCCCCGGGCTACGACGGCGCCAAGGGCGACACCGGCGCTGACGGCAAAAAGGGCGACACCATGATCGTTGTCCCCGCCAAGTAAGTTACTGGCACTGCCCACCAAAAACGCAGGCGCGCTCCGCCTGCGTTTTTTTTTCGCTCGGCCAGGAGCGTCAGACAGGAGGGAAATGTCTGTGGGTGTGTGGAGGGGCCGCTGGAACATCCCTCTCGTCGGGCAATCGTGCACCGGTCAGGGCAGACCTGCGCTTGAGCGGCATTGACCTGGCGCAAGGCCTGGTCGGGGCGTTGTCTTGAAATTCCAGCAGATTTGCCCCAAGTGCAGCGCAATTCGGAGGATATGGACCATGCGTCTCGACAAATTCACCACCAAGTTTCAGGAAGCCCTGAGCGATGCCCAGACCCTGGCCCTGGGCAATGACCACGCCTACATCGAGCCTGTGCACATGCTCGTGGCCATGCTCAAACAGGACGACGGCCCGCGGGCGTTGCTCCAGCGCGCCGGCGTCAACGTACAAGGCCTGCTGGCCGCGGCGGAGTCGGCCGTGCAGCGCCTGCCCCAGGTGCAGGGCAACGACCAGGTGCAGGGGGGGCCGGAGCTCGGCCGCGTGCTGCAGGCGACCGAGAAGGAAGCGATCAAGCGCGGTGATCAGTTCATCGCGAGCGAGCTGTTCCTGCTGGCCGTGATCGACAGCAAGGGCGAGGCTGCGCGCATCGCCAAAGAAAACGGCCTGACCCGCAAGAGCCTGGAGGCCGCCATCGACGCCGTGCGCGGCGGCCAGAAGATGGACAACGCCGAGGCCGAAGGCCAGCGCGGCGCCCTGGCCAAGTACTGCATGGACCTGACCGAGCGCGCCCGCATGGGCAAGCTCGACCCCGTGATCGGCCGCGACGACGAGATCCGCCGCGCCATTCAGGTGCTGCAGCGGCGCACCAAGAACAACCCCGTGCTGATTGGCGAGCCGGGTGTGGGCAAGACCGCCATCGTGGAAGGCCTGGCCCAGCGCATCGTGGCCGGCGAGGTGCCCGAGAGCCTCAAGGGCAAGCGCGTGCTGAGCCTGGACATGGCCGCCCTGCTCGCCGGTGCCAAGTACCGCGGCGAGTTTGAAGAGCGCCTGAAAGCCGTGCTCAACGAGCTAGCCAAGGACGAGGGCCAGACCATCGTCTTCATCGACGAGCTGCACACCATGGTCGGCGCCGGCAAGGGCGAAGGCGCGATGGACGCGGGCAACATGCTCAAGCCCGCCCTCGCGCGCGGCGAGCTGCACTGCGTGGGCGCTACCACGCTCGACGAGTACCGCAAGTACATCGAGAAGGACGCTGCGCTGGAGCGCCGCTTCCAGAAGATCCTCGTGGGCGAGCCCACCGTGGAGGCGACCATCGCCATCCTGCGCGGCCTGCAGGAAAAGTACGAGGTGCACCATGGCGTGGACATCACCGACCCGGCCATCGTGGCCGCGGCCGAGCTGAGCCACCGCTACATCACCGACCGCTTTCTGCCCGACAAGGCGATCGACCTGATTGACGAGGCGGCGTCCAAGATCAAGATCGAGATGGACTCCAAGCCCGAGGTCATGGACCGCCTGGACCGCCGCCTGATCCAGCTGCAGATCGAGCGCGAGGCTGTGCGCCGCGAGAAGGACGAGTCGTCGCTCAAGCGCTTTGGTCTCATCGAAGAAGAGATCGCCAAGCTGCAAAAGGAGATCGCCGACTACGACGAGATCTGGCAAGCTGAAAAGGCCCAGGCCCAGGGCAGCGCGCACGTGCGCGAGGCCATCGACAAGCTCAAGTTCCAGATCGAGGAATTCACCCGCAAGGGCGACTTCAACAAGGTGGCCGAGCTGCAGTACGGCAAGCTGCCCGACCTGGAGCGCCAGCTGAAGGAAGCGCAGGCGCAAGAGGATGGCAAAGACGGTGCTCCTGCCCCACGCCGCCTGCTGCGCACGCAAGTGGGTGCCGAGGAGATCGCCGAGGTGGTGAGCCGCGCCACGGGCATCCCCGTGGCCAAGATGATGCAGGGCGAGAAGGACAAGCTCTTGCAGATGGAAGGCAAGCTGCACGAGCGCGTGGTCGGCCAGGAAGAAGCGATCACCGCCGTGGCCAATGCCATCCGCCGCTCGCGCTCGGGCCTGTCCGACCCGAATCGCCCCACTGGCTCCTTCCTGTTCCTCGGCCCCACGGGCGTGGGCAAGACCGAGCTGTGCAAGGCGCTGGCGGGCTTTTTGTTCGACAGCGAAGACCACCTGATCCGCATCGACATGAGCGAGTTCATGGAAAAGCACTCGGTGGCCCGCCTGATCGGCGCGCCGCCCGGCTACGTGGGCTATGAGGAAGGCGGCTACCTGACCGAAGCCGTGCGCCGCAAGCCCTACAGCGTGCTGCTGCTCGACGAGGTGGAAAAGGCCCACCCCGACGTGTTCAACGTGCTGCTGCAGGTGCTGGACGATGGCCGCCTGACCGACGGCCAGGGCCGTACCGTGGACTTCAAGAACACGGTGATCGTGATGACGAGCAACATCGGCTCGCACCTGATCCAGGCCATGGTGGGGCAGGACTCTGAGGACATCAAGGAAGCGGTGTGGGGCGAGCTCAAGAACCACTTCCGCCCCGAGTTTCTGAACCGCATTGACGAGACGGTGGTGTTCCACGCGCTAGATGCGCAGCACATCGCTTCGATCGCCAAGATCCAGCTGCAGTTGCTGCAAACCCGGTTGGCGAAGATGGATTTGGAGTTGCAGGTGTCGGACGCGGCCTTGGCAGAATTGGCCAAGGTGGGGTTCGACCCGGTGTTTGGTGCCCGGCCGCTCAAGCGGGCGATCCAGCAGCGCCTGGAGAACCCGCTGTCCAAGCTGTTGCTGGAAGGGCGTTTTCCACCCAAGAGCGTGATTCCTGTCACGGTCAACCCGGTGCTCGAGCCCGGTGTCTTTCAGTTCGGCGCCGTAGCGCAGGGCTGACACCGTGATGTGTTGAAAGCACGCCGCCCGGGCTCTGTGAGAGACCGGGCGGCGTTTGGCGCAGTTGTGAAGGAGAGGTGTCGTTTGAACGAATTTGTTGCCGGTGGGCTGCGCCTGATCGTGCGCCTGGTGGTGATTGCCATGGGGCTGGTGCTGTTTGTGAGCCTCCTGGCGGCCGTCATGGTGCTGGCGCTGGTCTGGACCTTGCGAGCAGGCTGGGCACGGCTCACGGGGCAGCCCGTGACGCCGTGGGTGATGCGCATGGACCCGCGTACGGGCTTCAGCACGGCGTTTCGTTCCAGCCAGCGCTGGTCCACCGCCACGCGGGCAGCGGCGCAGGGCGCAGGCGATGGCACTCAGGGTACCGAGGGCCCAGAGGAGCCAGTGGCACCGCGCCGCGGCGGCATCCTGCCCGGAGCGGCGCAGGTGAGCGATGTGGAGGCGCGGGAGTTGCGCTGATCGGTGCTTTAGCACTGACCCCCTGGCGCGTACCGCACAGCATCGATCCGCACCCGTCCGCATCGACGCAGCTCTCTAGACAGAGCTTTTTGACACTGCACGCGGGCTCCGCGGCCCGATACTGCGACATGCTCCAACCTGCACCGTGCAGGCGCCGGCCCTGCATGCATACATGCTGGCAGCACAGTGCCAGGCGGGCTGGTGGCACCTCTTTATCATTCAGCTATGACACCAGCCGATATCCACGCCCACTTCGATCTCCAACGCCAGGCAAGCCGCGCGCACATTGAGGTGCCGCTCCTGGTGCGGCGCGAGCGCCTGCTGCGCCTGTCCAAGATGCTGGACGAGAACGGGCCGGTGCTGGCGGCCGCAGTGCAGGCCGACTTTGGCATGCGCTCGCCGCGCTTGACCGAGGTAGCTGATTTTTTCGTGCTGCGCACCTTGCTGTCGCACACGCTGAGCCACCTGGCGAAGTGGATGAAGCCGCGCAAGGTGCGCACGCCCATCTTTCTGCAGCCCGCCAGCGCGCACATCCAGCGCCAGCCGCTGGGCGTAGTGGGTGTGATTTCGCCGTGGAATTACCCGGTGCAGCTGGCGCTGGCCCCGGCCATCACCGCGCTGGCGGCGGGCAACCGCGTGATGCTCAAGCCCAGCGAACTCACACCGCACACATCGGCCCAGCTGGCCCTGCTGGTAGCGCAGTTCTTTGCGCCCGACGAGTTCTGTGTGGTGCAGGGCGATGCCAACCTGTCGGCGCTGTTCGCGTCGCTGCCGTTCGACCACCTCGTGTTCACCGGCTCCACCGCCGTGGGCCGCAAGGTGGCGCAGGCCGCAGCCCAGCACCTCACGCCCACCACGCTGGAGCTGGGCGGCAAGTCGCCCTGCATCATTGACGGGCACTGCGACATGCAGGACGCGGCCCTGAAGATTGCGCACGGCAAGCTGCTGAACGCCGGGCAGACCTGCATCGCGCCCGACTACGTGCTGCTGCCCCGCGGCCGTGAGGGCGAGTTTGCACAGGCCTACCGTGCAGCCGTGGCGCGGCTGTTCCCGACCGTCGAAGGCAACCCTGACTACGCCTCCATCATCACGCCGCGCCACCACGCCAGGCTGCGCACCATGCTGCAGCAGGCGCAGACGCAGGGCGCCGAGGTGCAGACCATCGACCCCGCGGCCGGCAAGCCTGCGGTGTCCACGGTCGGTACGCTGGGCGACGGCGCCAGCCGCCAGATGCTGCCCACGCTGGTGTTCGGCGCCACGTCGGCCATGCAGCTGATGCAGGAAGAAATCTTCGGGCCCATCCTGCCCGTGGTGTCGTACGAACGGCTGGACGACGCGATTGCGCACATCAACGCGGGCCCGCGGCCGCTGGCGCTGTACTGGTTTGGCCAAAGCGAAGCAGTGCGCGACGATGTGCTGCGCCGCACGGTGAGCGGGGGGGTGACGGTGAACGACACGCTGATGCACATCGCCCACGACAACCTGCCTTTTGGCGGCGTGGGCGACAGCGGCTGGGGGGCATACCACGGAGAGCAGGGCTTCTTGCGCTTTTGCCACCAGAAGTCGGTGCTGGTGCAGTCGCGCTGGTCGATGGGCTCGATGTTCTATCCGCCCTACGGTGCCAAGTTCGACCAGGTCATGGGGCTGCTTCGGCGCTGGCTATAGCGGTCGATGTCGCTGCGGCATGTGGCTCGTCGGGGTCCTCGCCCGCCGCAGCATCTGCCGCCGGCGCCGGCCGTGGTTGCATGATGAGCTGCACCATGGCATCGCGCAGCTGGCCGGTGGACACCGGCTTGTGCAGCAACAGGGCCGAGGTGGACTGCGCGTCGCGCAGGCGCTGCGGCGAGGTGTCGCCCGTCAGGATGATTGCCGGCACGGGCGTGCCCAGGTAGGCGCGCAGGGCCTGCAGCACCTGCTTGCCGGTCTCTTCGTGGCGCAGGCGGAAGTCCGTGATGATGAGGTCGGGCACGATGTCGAGCGTGCTGTCTTCCAGGCACTCCAGGGCATCCTTGCTCGACTCGGCCGTGATGCACAGGCAACCCCAGCTTTGCAGCAGCGACTGCATTCCCGTGCGCACTGCCTCGTCGTCGTCGATGGCCAGAACTTTCAGCCCCTTGAGGCTGTGTGCATCCCGGCCGAGTGATGGGGCGCCCTCTTCTTCGAGCGCACCTTGCCAGCGGTCGAGCCACAGGCGGAACACTGAGCCGCGGCCGGGCTGCGACAGCAACTCCACCGACGTGTTCATCTCGCGCGCCAGCCGCTGAACGATGGCCAGCCCGAGGCCTAGGCCCTTGCGCCGGTCGCGCTCCGGGTTGCCCAGCTGGTGGAACTCCCGAAAGATGTCTTCCCACTGGTGCTGCGGTATGCCCGCGCCGGTGTCCCACACCTCCAGCGCCAGGCGCTTGCCGCGCGTGCGGCACGCGATGAGCACGCCGCCCCGCCCGGTGTAGCGCAGTGCGTTGGAGATGAAGTTGTGCATCACCAGCCCCACCAGGGAGCGGTCGGCATACGCGGCGGCGGACGTCTCGCGCGTGCGGTACACCAGCCCGGCCGTGTCGGCCTGCACGCCAAACTCCTGCTCCAATGCGCTCAGGAGCGGCTGTACGGCAAAGGGGGCAGGGCGCACCTTGACCACCCCGGCCTCCAGCCGCGAATAGTCGAGCAGCGTGGTGAGCATCTCGGCCGCTGCCCCCGAGGCAGCGTGGGCATGGCCCAGCACCGTGCGCTGGTGGTCATTGAGCGGGCTGCGCTGCAGCGATTCGAGAAACAGACCCATCGCATGCAGGGGCTGGCGCAGGTCGTGGCTCGCCGCCGCCAGAAAGCGGGATTTGTCGCGGTCGGCGCGCTCGGCTGCTTCTTGCGCCGCCAGCGCGCGGTGAGATTCGGCGCGCAGCTCGGTCACCAGCCGGTCGTTTTCGAGCTTGAGCGCGATGCTGCGCCGCGTGGCGCGGTCGGCCGTGCGTGCCTGCATGCAGGTGAGTGCGTAGTACACGGTGGTCAAGAGGAGCGCAGGCCACATGGCCGGCCCGCCTGCCAGCGCCACGGCGATCATCACCCCGCCCATGGCGCAGGTCAGGTAGGTCACATACGCTCTGAACAGGGGCGCCCCCAGGCCCAGCGTGCCAGACGACACGGTGCTGATGATGCCGATGGCGTAGATCACGCTGTCCTGCGTGCCCCAATACAGCACCACATAGCCGAGTCCGCCCCAGCTGAGCCCCATGGCGGCCATGCAGACGATGAGCTTGCACACCGCCTGCCGCGCGGGGTCGGCAAAGGGCGCCACGCCCTGCACCGTGATGTAGACCCCGCACACCACCAGCGCGTGCAGCACCAGCCAGATGGCAGTGGCCTGCGTGTCTGCCACGTGCGCCATCACCCACAGCGTGCCCAGGGCCGTGGCCAGCGAGGCCAGCAGCGTCATCGGAAAGTTCTGGCGCAGCAGGGCGACTTGCTCGCGCAGCACCTCGTCGCGCTCCCACACCCGCCACCCCCAGCGCGTGGGCGGATCTACGGCGTCACGCGCCGTAGGGAGCACGTCAGAGCGTGTCATGCAGCTGCGGGGTCGACAAGCCCATGCGCTGCGCGGCCAGCAATGCGGCGCTGCGGCTGTTGACGCCCAGCTGCGCAAAGATGGCGGCCACGTGCACGCGCACGGTGTTTTCGCTCAAGCCCAGGTCCCGGGCGATGACCTTGTTGGGCTTGCCGGTGCACAGCAGGGCCAGCACATCAAGTTGGCGTGCGGTCAGTGAAGGGGTAGCGGGCCCGCGTGGGGACGCAGTGCTGTGGCCGCTGTGGATAGGAAAGCAGGGCTGCCCGGCCAGCGCACAGGTGATGGCATTGAGGATGTCCTCTGCACTGGCCGACTTGAAAAGAAAGCCGTCGGCGCCGCGGGCCCGGGCCTCGTGGATCGCATCGGGAGCCACACTGGCGGACACGAGCACGATGCGGGCGTGGGGGCAGGACTGGCGCAGCGGGCGCAGGCCATCGAGCCCATTCATGCCGGGCAGCTGGATGTCCAGCAGCACCAGGTCGGTGTCCACGGCGTTCAGGGCGCAGGCTTCGGCGATGGAGCCTGCCTCTGCAATCGTGCCCACGGCGGGGTGGTCTTGCACGATCAGGCGCAGCCCTGTGCGAAACAGGTTGTGGTCATCTACCAGCAGAAGACGGGCAGTCATCCGACAAGTATTGCGCACAACGTGGTGTTGCGGGGTAGTCCATTTGTGCGATGGACGCTCGCAAGGCCACTTTCTAGACTTCCCGTCAAGCATTGAAAAGCACTTTGCCGGTCACGCCGGCCCGCCTCCAGGCGGCAAGCTCAAGGCCGATCCCCCAGAAGGCGGCGGCCCCCGCAACGCTAGCGCGCAGGGGATGGGATGCAAGTGCACACCAATGCGCAGCCTTTGCCTTTTTCACTTTGCTGTTCAGAGGGATTTGTCATGACGTTCACTGCATCCATCCATGGCTCCGGTTCTGCCACCGCGTCCGCGCGGCACAACGACCCGCGGACTCTGCCGCCCAGCGTGGCCCCAGGGGGCCCAGGGCTGGGGGGCAACACGGTCGCGCAGATCGTGGAAGAGAACTGCCCGGGCATGCTGGCGTCGGCGGGTGTGGTGATCGAACACCTGGACGCCCAGGCGGGGACCTGGCAGTGCTCCACCGACGACGGGCAGACTTGGCGCGCGGTCCGCACCGACCTGGTCAACCGCCCTGGCAACATGGGCCTGGCGCTGGACCGTGATGCCCGGCTGAGAGTGCTGCCCTTCGGCGGCCACCGGGTGAGCGGCGCGCGTGTGGCCTTCCACACCGTGCAGCGCAGCCACGGGCAGGGCAACGGCAGCTACCGCGCCTACGCCGACGACGACCGCGAGGATGGGTCCCCCACCGTCACGCTGGTGTTGGGCCTGGCTGCGATCAATGGCACGCCGCCCGCGGTCCACGTGCCGCGTCCCCGCAACAAGCGGGCGCTGGTGCAGCGCGCGGCCTCGGCTGCCGCAGGCGCTTCACTGGTGGGTGCCATGGCGCTGGCGTAGGGCGCTGGGTGCGCGGTGATGGTGTGGCGCAGCACTGCCGCTGCTGCCACAGATACTGTCCGCAGGGGGGCGGAAACCGGGTGTGATCGAGGGCAAGGCAGGGCCCCGGACAGGGTGAAAAACCGTTTGCGGCGACAATGCCGGTCCTTTCGTATTTTCATTCCCCGTTTCGTTCGGTTTTTCCATGTCCAGTATCCAGGTTCGTCCCGCTACGCTTCGCGATGCAAAAGCCATCGCCCAGATCCATACCGTCTCTGCCCAAGAGGCATACAAAGGGGTGGTGCCAGACG
>SDXZ01000127.1 GCA_004210805.1 Acidovorax sp. | reverse complement strand
GCAGCGCCTGGGATGAGCACGGGGTTGTGGGCAAGAACAGCGAAGTCGACGCGCGTGGCAAACGCCATCAGCGCGTTTCACCCATCAGGATTCGCGCAAAACCGTGGCCTGCCACTGACAGTGCGTGCGCCACAACTTTGAACCGGCCCTGGATGATTTGATCATTTTTGATAGCACTCAGCGCTTACGAAACAAGCGCTTGAGACCTATTTGACCCATATCTTCCAAGATTGCTGCCACCTGGCAGAGCATTGCGAACGGAGCATGCCAGCGTGTCGGGTGTGTTGCGTACGTGGCAGCGCACCCCACGCGACCAGACCACAATGCACGGCCGCGCCCCGCTGCGCCTTCGGGCGCCAGCCCCATCCCTTTGCCGAAAGCTCCGCATGACCCAGACCCTTCCTGCTTCCGCGCTCCAGCTGCGCTCGCTCGTACAGCCCGACGGCAGCTTGCAGCTCAGCCTGGAGCCCATCCCCGTGCCTACGCCAGGCTCCGATGAGGTGCTGATCCAGATCCAGGCCACGCCGATCAACCCGTCGGACATCGGCCTGCTGCTCGGGCCGGCCGATCTGGCGACCGTGCAGGTGACCGGAAGCACCGACCGGCCGGTGGCGACGGCCCGCATCCCCGACCGCGCAATGCCCGGCATGGCCGCGCGCCTGGGCCAGAGCATGCCAGTGGGCAACGAGGGCGCGGGCCTGGTGGTGGCGGCAGGCTCCTCACCGGCGGCCCAGGCCTTGCTAGGCCGCACCGTGGCCGTGATTGGTGGCGCCATGTATGCGCAATACCGCACCATGCCCGCGGCGCAGTGCCTGCCGCTGCCGGCCGGCACCACGGCGGCAGAAGGCGCATCGTGTTTCGTCAACCCGCTGACCGCCCTAGGCATGGTCGAGACGATGAAGCGCGAAGGCCACACCGCGCTGGTGCACACCGCCGCGGCCAGCAACCTGGGGCAGATGCTCAACAAGGTCTGCCTGAAGGACGGGATCGGCTTGGTCAACATCGTGCGCAAGCCCGAACAGGCAGCGCTGCTGCGCAGCATTGGCGCCCAGCATGTGTGCGACAGCAGCGCGCCGACTTTCATGGCCGACCTGGCCGACGCGCTGGCTACCACGGGCGCCACCATTGCGTTCGACGCCACGGGCGGCGGGACACTGGCCGGGCAGATCCTGCAATGCATGGAAAGCGCCATCAATCGCAATGCCAAGGAATACAGCCGCTACGGATCGGCCGTGCACAAGCAGGTCTACCTGTACGGCCACCTGGACACGCGGCCCACCGAAATCCAGCGCACCTTTGGCATGGCCTGGGGCGTGGGTGGCTGGCTGCTGTTTCCGTTCCTGGCCAAGATTGGCGATGCTGCCGCCCAGGGGCTGCGCGCGCGCGTGGCGGCCGAATTGAAGACCACGTTCGCCAGCCACTACGCACGCACGGTGTCGCTGGCAGGCGCACTCAGCGCCGACGCCATCGCCTTCTATGGCCCGCGCAACACCGGCGCCAAGGTGCTGATCGATCCATCGCTGTGATGCACGGGGGTTAAAAGTCGGGGCGCGCTAAAACTGGCAACGCTCGGCCAACGGCGCAAGCGGTTCGGTTGGGATGCGGCGGCCGCACACGCCCTCGAAACCACTCAATCCCGGCCCCTGCGGGCCAGCGGGCATCGCTGGCTTGCGCGTGCATCCCTCTGAGCGCGCAGTCCACCCTGGCGTCTGCTGCGCTGCTTGCGCAACCACAGGCCCCCCAGTCCCCAAGGTGACCGCCTGCGCGTGTTTTCCCGCAAGGCTCAGACGCGGACGCGCCGGATACTGGCTGCGCTGTTGAGGGGCCACGCACACACCGTCTGCTTGTTCTTTGTGTGTTGCGCCGCGCCATAACGGCCCGCGCCACATACCTACAAGACCGACAGGAGACATGCCACATGCCCAGCCACCGCCCTGCCCCCTTCGCCACCGCGCCCCTTACGCGCCGCCGCGTGTTGTCATCCGCCGCGGCCAGTGCCGTGGCGCTGCCCGGCTGGGCGCTGGCCCAGTCGCCGCAGGCCGAGCCCTGGCGCATCGGCCAGACAGCGGCGCTCACGGGGCCGCTGGCGTTTCCGTTTGTGGAGATGAACCGGGGCATTGCCGCGGCCTTCCACGAGGTCAACGAGCGCGGCGGCATCGAAGGCCGGCGCTTGCAGTTTGTCAGCCTGGACGACGGCGGCGCACCGCCCAAGGCCGGCGAGAACGCGAAGAAGCTGCTCGAAGAGGACAAGGTGTTTGCCCTGTTGGCGTGCGGCGGCACCACCAGCGTGATCGGCGCCCTCCCCGTGGCCATGGCGGCCAAGGTGCCGGTCGTCGCGCCAGCCACGGGGTCTGACGCGCTGCGGCCCTTCAACCCGCTGGTGTTCCATGCGCGGGCGAGCTACTCGCAAGAGCTCAACAAGATCGTGCAGCAACTCGGCTCCACGGGCTTCACCAAATGCGCGGTGGCCTACATCGACAACCCCTTTGGCAAAGCCACGCTGGCGGCTTTTGATGCGGCAGCCAAGGCGCACGGCAACAAGGAATGGAAGGCCTTCCTGCTGCCTGAAACTCCGGATGGCGTGGCCCGCGTGGTGGACGAGATCACAGCCTGGCAACCCAATTCGCTGATCTCGCTGGCCGTGGGGGCCGTGGGCATCCCGTTCTACCAATCACTGCGCCAGCGGGTGAAGGCCCCGGCCTTCTCGATCTCTTTCCTGGGCTCGCGGCCGCTGCTGGCGGCGCTGGGGGAATCCGCGCGCGGCATCACCGTGGCGCAAGTGGTGCCCAATCCGGACAACGTGGCCAAGCCCATCGTGAAGGCCTACCGCGATGCGCTCAAAGTCAACGCCCCCGATGCGCAACCCGGCTACTCATCGCTGGAGGGCTACCTCAGCGCCCGCCTGATGATCGAAGCCCTGCGCCGCGCAGGCCGCACCGCATCGCGCGAGAAGCTGGTCGAGGCGCTGCACTCCATGCGGCCTTACGACATGGGCGGCTTCGAGCTGCGCTACGGCCCGCAGGACCACAGCGGGACGGATTTTGTGGAGCTTTCTTACTTCAACGGAGAGCGCTTCCGGCGATAAAAACCCGCTTGCCTGCTAGCGGTGGCAACGGTGACGGCGGACGCTGCGCGCAGGCGCGAGGTCACCCCGCCACCACCCGGTTGCGCCCGCCCTTCTTGGCCTGGTACAGCGCCGCATCCGCGCGGGACAGCAGCGTGTCGAGCGAGTCGTTCTGCGGCAGGCTCAGTGTCACGCCAATGCTCACGGTGCAACCCACTTCCTTGTCGGCGGGCACGCAGGCCAGCCGGATGCGCTCGGCCACTTGCAGTGCGGCCTCGAGTGGCGTGTGGGGCAGCAGCAGCGCAAATTCCTCCCCGCCAAAGCGGCCCAGCAGGTCCTTCTTGCGCAGCAGGCCGTGGACCTTGGCGGCAAAGTCCACCAGCACGCGGTCGCCAGCCTGGTGGCCGTGGGTGTCGTTGATGGACTTGAAATGGTCCAGGTCCATCATCAGCAGCGCCAGGGGCTGGCCGGTGCGGTGGGCGCGCTCCAGTTCAATAGCGCAGGCTTCATCCATGTAGCGCCGCGTGAGAGTGTTGGTGAGCGAGTCGCGGGTAGCCAATAGCTCCAGTTCGGTCCGCAAGCGGTCGCCGGCCATCAGCACCGCGCCGACCGAGAACAACAGGATGGACACCGAAAAGCTGGCGATGAACAGCGCGTGCTGCGGCGCGGTGTTGAGGATGCTGTCGCCCGTGGGCAAGAAGAACGTGGTGGCGATACGCGCCAGCTGGATCACGGTGATGTACACCAGCACGCCCACGGTGAGCCTGCGCGAGAAGCTGCCCATGCCCTGGCGGACGATGAACACCGCGTGCACCGCAAACATCACGGCCATCAGGGCGGTGATGAGCCGCAGGCGGGCCGGGTAGCTGGGCTCGCCCCAGGTGAACCACATGGTGCCCAGCACAACGGCCGCAATGATGGCAAGCCAGCGCCCGGTGGCCGCACGCACGCCATAAAAGCGCTGGGTGCCAGCGTAGAGGCCGTACACGCCCCAGCTCAGCAGGAAGTTGGGCACGGCGGTGGTGAGCACGTCTGGCAGCTGCCCGCGTGACGCCGCCAGCACGCCGCCCACCACGATGGTCAACAGGGCTTGCGCCCAGCGGCCAAGGCCCTGAATGCTGGGCGGGTAGCTGCGCTTGAGGGCCCACAGCACCAAGGCCATCAGCGCGCTCATGGCGCTGATGAGGACGATGGCGGTTCGGGGGTCAAGCACGTTCATGGTCGTGCCAGTTTGCCTGAATCACACCCATGGGGCGAACGCGAAGGCATCCTTCCATGCGAGCAAGGTCGGCGGCGCGTGCCATGTGAGCCTGTATGGGCTGGCATGGGCCGCTGGCGGATCTGCGACCTCGAGCTGGCCAGGATACGTGTGGGTATCGCGCAGACCACGAACTGCACTCGCAGCGGGCTGTTCGCGTCAGCGCGTCACTCACCGGCACAAGTCGCGGGCCGTTGCGTGTGCATCAGCGCTAGGGAGCGTATGCTCACTTTTCAATAGCTTCCAGCGCTTGTACATCAAGCGCTGGCGGCACTTTTGGCTCGAAATTCAACGGGCAGAGCACTCACGATCAGGCGGTCACCCTCGCTCGCCACCCTGGCTCCCGTACTGGAACGCCCGCTTGATCCGCGTCCACAGCGACAGTTTTGGCGCGCCCTCGGCCGATGCGTCCGGTCCGGCATCAGCCAGCCCGCGCAAGGGATCGCGCCCGCGGGCACCGCTCCCCAACGGCGAACTAGCAGCAGTGGCTGCGCGTGTTGAGGCAGGCGAAGCGGCAGGAAAATTGTCAGTGCCGCCCGCCTTGTCGTCATACGGTTTCATCGGTCTCCTCTTCTTGCCGCGCGGTCGACTCGGCCACGGGCTCTGCGCTGTTGCTGCCACTGGCTGGCGCCGACAGCACGTGCTGCGACACCCAATCGACGATGCGCTGCGACGCATCGGCCCGGCAGGCTGGCGCGCCTTCGCCCAGAAAGCCGTGGCCTTCTTCGGGGTACAGCACCAGTTCGGCCGGCGATTCGCTGGCGCGCATGAAGCTCACAAACAGCTCTTCGGACTGGCACTTGGGGCAGCGTTCGTCGTCCTTGCCCTGCATGAAAAGCGTGGGCGTGCTGGCTTTTTCGATGTACTGCAGCGGCGACAGGCTGCGGGCCTTTTCGCGGTCAAAGCGGGGCGCGGTGGCCATGTAGAACGGGTCGGCGTAGTAGCCGCCGTCTGACGTGCCGTAGTGCGTCTCGATGTTGCCCACGGGCGCCATCACCACGGCCGCCTTGAAGATGTCGGTGTGGCCGATGGCCCAGGCGGTGAGGTAGCCGCCGTACGACTTTCCGCAAACCGCCAGGCGGTCGTCGCACACGCCGTCGGCCTGCAGTGAGGCAATGGCGGCCAGATGCTGGGGCATGTCGCGCGTGCCCCATTGGCCTTCGAGCCTGTGGCTGAAGTCGTGCCCGAAGCTCGCGGAGCCCACCGCGTTCAGCGCCAGCACGCCCCACCCCTGCGAACACAGCACCTGCCAGTACACGGTGGTGTCGAAGTCGAGCAGCGCATAGGCGGCCGGGCCGCCGTGGATATCGTTGACCAGCGGTACCGGTCCGGTCGTGCCCTTGGCACGGATAAGCCAGCCTTCGATCTGCTCGGTCTCGCCGTCCTCGCCGGGCACCTGAAAAGACACCGCGTTGGCCTCTATGGCCGTGCGCTCCTTCCACCAGGGGTTCAGGTCGCTGACCTGGTGCAGGCTGTTGTTGCAGTCCTCACCACCACACACGTGCAGCTCGCACGGCTGTGCGGGATGGTGGAGGGCCATGGCGAAGTGTTTGGCGGTCCAGCCGAAGGCGCCGATCTGGTGGTCACCGCCGAGCAGCACCTTGAGTTCTCCGTCGAGCGTGATGCGCACAACCTCGTGGCGGCCACGGTGCGCTCGCAAGAACACGATGGTGTTGTCGTCCTTCCAGTGCACCGACATCGGGTCCGCTACCTCGACATCGCCGACTTGGCGCGTCTTGCGGGTGGTGGTGTCGTACAGCCACATCCGCACTTCGGCATCGCCCGCCAGCACCGCGCCGGTGAACACGATGTAGCGGCCCGAGGGCGACCACACGGGCTGCATGGTGTGCGCATGGGTGTTGACCACGCACACATGGTTTTCGCCATCGGCCGTGCAAGTCCACAGATCGGTCTCATGGGCAAAGCGGCCGTCGCGGGTGCGGATGTAGGCGATCCGCTGGCCGTCGTGGGAGACGCCGTGCGCCAGTACGTCAAAGGGGCCGTGGGTCAGCTGGGTGCCGTCGCCCGTGGTCGCATCGATCTTGAACAGGTGGATCTCGCGCGCCAGCAGATAGCCCACGCCGTCCGCTTTGTAGGGCAGCTTCCACGCCACCTCGGCTGCGGTGGTCGTGCGCGGGGCGGCCCGCTTTGTGGCGCGCGCTCCGCGCAGGTCCGGGTCCACCGCCACGGCCGACGTGGCGAGCAGCGATTGGCCGCCAGGCATCCAGCGCAGGCTGGTCACGCCGCCCAGCAGGTGGCTGAGCTGGCGCGCTTCGCCGCCACCAGCGCTGCCGTCATCGGCCGCGCCCATGCCCAGCAGGTAGATCTGCGCGTCGCCATTGCGGTCGGAGACAAAGGCCAGCTGGCGGCCATCGGGTGACCAATGGGGCGAGTGATCGTTGCCCGTGCCCTGCGTGACCTGGATGCCGGCCGTGCCCGCGGGGGCAGCCAGCGGATAGGTCCAGAGCTTGGTGCGATAGGTGTTGTTGTCGCGGTCGACTGACCGGATGGTGCACGCCACGCATTCGTGGGTGGGCGAGCCTTCCAGTTCGGTGATTTTGAAATGCAGGTACAGGTCATCCACTTCGAAAGGCTTGCGCGATGTGTCGGTAGCTGGGTTGGTGGTGAGGGTGTTGCGGGTGGCAGTGGACATGGCGCTCTCGAGGACGTGTAGGTGTCGGAGTAGGTGTTGGAGTCAACCGGCCTGTGCAAAGCTACCGATGCAGGTGTCTCCACCACGTAGGACGAGTGGCTGCGGACATGACCGTTTTGCGCCGGCAAAACGGCGCGCGCACGGGGTCGCCTCCGAAGCGCTCCTACAACCCCAGCACGGGTCTGCCCACACCCCGGCCGCGGCACGCGGCAGACACTGGCTGGGCGCTCCGCACCCATGTTCGAAGTCACCCAGACCGGGGCGCATTCATCCGACAAGACGATCTATTTTTTTGATACGGAGCAACGCCATGACCGAAAAACGCACCCCGCCCGACTACAACCAATACGGCATGAAGGACGAGGACGCCACCGCAGTGGATGTGTACTCCAACCGCCCCGGCGGCGAGCAGCCCGTGGTGGGCCCCGCCGATGCGGTGGACTCGTCCGGCCACCGCCGCGGCGCGATCGAAGAACGCCCTGAACACAAGCCCTCGTCGCGCACCGGCCAGGCCGTCTTTGGCGAAATCGACAACCGAAAGCGCTAGCGCAGACCCGCCGCGCTGCAGCCGCCGGCCTGCAGTGCGCAGACCCGCTGCAGCACGCGCGCGTTGCGTTGACAGCGGGTCCTGGCAACTACTTGTGGGTGGGGCATGGTCCTACAAAACACGTCATTTTTGAGCGTGAGAGTGAAGGACCCCACCATAAGGACCCTGCCATGCAACCTACTACCACCGGACAGAACCGCACTGGCGCCGCCACAGCAGAAGAAGGCGTGCGCGCCATGCTGCAGGCCAACGAACGATGGGCACCTACTGAGGCCATCGACACCACATTGGCCGATGCCGACCGCAGCTTCTACGTGACCGAATCGGATTCCGTCGGTTCCATCCCCCCGCCCGTCACCATCCACGGCATGCTCAAGTCGGGCTTTGACAAGCTCCTGGGCGAACGCCCCGAAGTGCTGATGGACAAGATTGGCGAGCGCCTGGCGTTCGAGCGCACAGGCACCCGCCTGTACGACGCGCTGATCGTCAAGTACGAAACCCTGGTCGCAGGCGGCGACATGCCGGATTTGCCCACACCGCCCGACATGGGGGACGCCGACGTGGCGTCGACCCTGGAGCGCATCCGCTCCGAAGAGCACGAACATTTTCTGATGCTCAGCGAGGTGATGACCTCGCTGGGGGGCGACCCCACCGCGCAGACCCCGTGCGCCGATGTGACCGGCGTGGCGTCGATGGGCCTGATGCAGGTGGTGACCGACCCGCGCACCACCTTTGCCCAGGCCCTCAACGCGATGCTGATTGCCGAGCTGACCGACAACGCGGGCTGGGAGCTGCTCATCACGCTGGCCGAAGAAGCCGGCGAGACCGACATTGCCGAGCAGTTTCAGCGCGCGAAGGCCGAGGAAGAAGAACACCTCGTCATCGTCAACAGCTGGTTCACCGCACTGGTGACCGCCCCGTTCGCCACTGTGGCGGCGTAACCGCCAGGAGACATCGATGACCATCAATTTGCTGCAAGACAAGGGCATGCCGCTCAGCCGCCAGGGCATGTCGTGGAAAGACATGGTGGGTAAGCCCATCAGCAAGCTCGACGACGATGCTTTTACGCGCGTGCGGGCCATTTTGCTCAACGGGCTGGAGCTGGATTCACTGCGCACCAAGCAGGTGGCCCTGCGCTGCAACGCCGACGCGCGCGTGCAGCTGGCCCAGCTGATGCGGGTGGAGCAACACCAGGCGACCACCATCAACTGGCTCATCGGCGCAGACCACTCGCCGCTGGAGACCACCATTGGCTACGAGCAGACCGCCATCGAGGTGACTGCATCGGTCGCGCAGCTGGAGCCCGACCCTTACCTGGCCCAGGGCTACCGCTACGCGCTGCTGGAAGACTTTGACCACCTGTACCGCTACAGCGCATTGCTCGACCGGCTGGAGGGCAAGGACGCGAACAACATCACGCAGGGCTACACCGACATCGTGCCCGCGCGGCCCACGTCGGAGCACCACCGGGCGCCCGAACACGATTTGCTGGAGCCCTACGGCCCCGGAGCCGCGCTGGCCACCAAGCTGCATGCGCTGACGCTCACCGGGGGCGAGTACCAGACGCACGACTACTACATGAACATCGGCCCGCTGTTTGCAGACCCGGTGGCCCGCCAGCTTTATGCCGAGATCGCCTCGGTGGAGTCGCAGCACATCGTCCATTACGGCTCGATGCTCAACCCGCACGAAACACCGCTGGAAAAACTGCTCATCAGCGAGGCCTGCGAAGTGTGGAACTACGCCGGCTGCGCCGCGCAGGAAACCAATCCCCGCATCCGTGCGATCTGGGAGCGTTTTCTGGACTATGAGCTGGGCCATCTGCAAGTGGCGCTGCAGCTCTTCAAGGATCTGGAGCGGCGCGATCCCGCCGAGGTACTGGGCGATGGCCTGCTGCCACGCTTCATCGATTTTCAGAGCCAACGCGGGTTTGTGCGCCACGTGGTGGAAACCGAAACCCAGCTGCGCAAAGACGGAACGCAGTTTGTGGACCAGGCCCAGGAAGGCGAAACGTCGCTGGCGTACCGCAGCGTGGTCAACGCAGCCGGCTCGCCATCCACCAACGTGTCGGCCACCTGGACCTGGGCGCCCGGCACCGAGCTCACCCGCGGCGCAGAAGCCTTCAAGCGCGTGGCTTGAACGCTGGCCCGCCCTGCTTCCTTTAGCCGCCCACCCGTGTCCTTCCACCCCAGTCCTTCGATCACAACCCAGGAGACCACCATGACTTCCAACACATTCACCAAAATTGCAGGCTGCAAGATGCTCGCCCTGCCACTGATCGTGGGCGCCGCGCTGGCGCTCTCGGCCTGCGACCGCAACAAGGCGCCTAAGGCGACCTCGGGCACTGAGACGCAGTCGCCCGCGGCCGGCACCGGTGCGCCCGGGGCGGCTACCACCGGCAGCGGCACGGGCAGCGGGGGCGCAAGCTCCATGGGCACGTCCAGCTCCGTGGGCGACACCTCCGGCAGCAGCGCCACGGGGACTTCCGGCACCGGTACATCGGCCACGGGTGCGGGCACCTCCGGAACCGGCACCTCGGGCATTGGCGCGGGCGGCACCACCGGCACCGGGACGGGGACCGGCATCTCTGGCGCGGGCACGGGCAGCACGTCGACGGGCAGTGGTTCCACATCGGGGCCCGGTACGCCGGGTACCGGTTCATCCGGCGCCTCCAGCGGCACGACGTCCACCAACAACGGCAGCGCCGTACCAGGTGGCACCGGCACAACGTCGGGCTCGACCAACAGCACCCCCAACAGCAGCACTGGCAATGCAACCCGCTGACAGTGCGCCACCCCCGACCGCGGGCGCCGCAGCCGATATTGCGGAGCGGTTTTCCGCACGCGACAGCGCGGGGCAACAGGTCGTGATCGAAAAGCTCAAAGCCCGGGCCCTGGAGAACGACCTTCAGGGCCTGCAGTGGTCCGACGGCGGCCCGCACTACCAGCTGCAGGGCGGCGGCGCGGTTGACCAGGTCGGCGACTCCACCTACCGCATCGTCAGCACCGGCGAAGTGGTGCGGCGCGAAGAAGGCCAGCACGGGCTCACGCACCACACCGAGCACCAGACGGCAGGGCGTCCGTAGATTTCTCGATGGCGCGGTTTGACGTCCTCATGTGACGCCAACCCGCGGCCCGGCCGGTGCGCCGGACGGCAATCCCATCACCTCTAAAACCTCTCTTTCTGAAGGAGTGAACATGAAAAAATTATCCGCACTTGTATTGGCTGCTTGTGGTCTGGCGCTGTCGCTCGGCGCCCACGCACAGGCCAGCAAAAAGGACCAGGAATTCATGACCAAGGCCGCTGCAGGGGGTCTGTATGAAGTGCAGGCCGGCACGCTGGCGCAGGACAAGGGCCGCAGCCCCAGCGTCAAGTCCTTCGGTGCCATGCTCATCAAAGACCACACCGCGGCCAATGAAGAACTGAAAGCGCTGGCCAGCAGCAAGGGCGTGACCCTGCCCACCGCCGTGCCTGCAGACAAGAAAAAGCGCCTGGACAAGATCGCCCAGGCCAAGGACTTCGACAAGGAGTTTGTCGACGAAGTCGGCGTGGACGACCACAAGCACGACATCAAGCTTTTTGAGAAAGCCAGCACCGATGCCGACGACGCCCAGGTGAAAGCGTTTGCCGCCAAGACGCTGCCCACGCTGAAGGCGCACCGGGAGCACGCCGAAGGGCTGAAGAAGGCCCACGACAAGTAGCCGCTGCGCCAGCCCCACCACGCGGTGAACCGCGCGTGCGTTGGGAACCGCGCGACGAACGATCCGACGAGCATGAAACCGACAGGAGCCACCGTGGAAAAGACGAACAAGGACGTGATGCAGGAATCGGCGCAGGTGTTGGCCGGGAAGATCGACATTCCGGATGGCCCCAATGTGGCACCCAGCCCCCAGGAGCATTTGGCCGCCCAAGGCATCGTGAAGCAGCCCCTGCACGCGGGCGACGTGCAGCCTGGGGACAACGCGGACAGCATCGACAAGCAGCACCCGCCGGGCGACGCCGCAGGGCCGGACGGCGCCATCCCCAAGGGCCAGGAGCGCCGCTGACGCTGTGAACCCGGGCAAGCCGCACACCGCCTGCGACGGACGCAGGCAATCAGGATTTCCAATGAACAAGACACCGCGAAACCCCCAATCGACCTGGCCTTTTCCTGCCGGACAGCAGCCGCTGGAGGCGCCGGCGCAATCACCGAACGCAGACCACGCGGTGAAGACGGACCCTGCGGAGCAGGATCTGGTGGACGAGCAACTGGAGCGGGACAGTGCGGTAGCGCAGAGCACACGTCCCAGGGCGCCTTAGCGGCGTGGGAACGAAGCGGCTACGGACTGCGAGATGGACCGTTCGGCTTCCGGCTGGGCTGGGCTGGGCTGGGC
>SDXZ01000126.1 GCA_004210805.1 Acidovorax sp. | reverse complement strand
CCGCACCTCCCGCCCCCCGCTCCACCCCGGTGTGGCGCAGCCAGCTCGGCACCTACCTCGGGCTGCTGGCCGTACTGGCCGGCATGGTGGGCCTGTTCTCGTGGATGTCCGAATACTTCTGGAGCGCCGAGACCTTCATCACCATCGCCAACGAGATCCCGGCCCTGGCCGTGATGGCGGTGGGCATGACCTTCGTGCTCATCATCGCGGGCATCGACCTGTCGGTGGGCTCGGTGATGGCGCTGTCGGCCGCCACGTCCGCGGCCGCCATCCTGCAGTGGGGCTGGACGGTGCCGGCCGCGGCCGCGCTGGCGCTGGCCACGGGCCTGGTGTGCGGCACCATCACGGGCTCCATCTCGGTAGCCTGGCGGCTGCCCTCGTTCATCGTCTCGCTGGGCATGCTCGAAGCCGTGCGCGGCAGCGCCTACCTGGTCACCGACTCGCGCACGCAATACGTGGGCGATGCGATCTCGTGGCTGGCCGCGCCGTTCTTCGGCGGCATCTCGGTGGCCTTTTTGATCGCGCTGGTTCTGGTGGTGGTGGCGCAGCTGGTGCTCACGCGCACGGTGTTCGGCCGCTCGGTCGTGGGCATCGGCACCAACGAAGAGGCCATGCGCCTGGCGGGCGTGGACCCGCGCCCGGTGCGCATCATCGTGTTCGCGCTCACCGGCTTGCTCGCGGGCTTGGCGGGCCTCATGCAGTCGGCGCGGCTGGAAGCCGCCGACCCCAACGCGGGCTCGGGCATGGAGCTGCAGGTCATCGCCGCCGTGGTGATTGGCGGCACCAGCCTCATGGGCGGGCGCGGCTCGGTGGTGACCACCGCGTTCGGCGTGCTGATCATCGCGGTGCTGGAGGCGGGCCTGGCCCAGGTGGGCGCCAGCGAGCCGAGCAAGCGCATCATCACGGGCTGTGTGATCGTGGCCGCCGTCATCGTGGACACGCTGCGCCAGCGCCGCGCCGCCGTTTAAGAACACTGACCACTAACCACCGAATCCGCTTCCCCACCCATGGCTACTATCAAGGACGTTGCGCGCCACGCCGACGTATCGGTCACCACCGTGTCCCACGTGGTCAACGGCACGCGCCGCGTAAGCCCCGAGGGCCGCGAACGCGTCGAAAAAGCCATCCGCGCCCTGGGCTACGTGCCCAGCGCCATCGCGCGCAGCCTGAAGAGCAACAACACGCGCACGCTGGGCATGCTGATCCCCAACAGCTCCAACCCCTACTTCGCCGAGATCGTGCACAGCGTGGAAGACCGGTGCTTCGGCGCAGGCTACAACGTCATCCTGTGCAACACCAACGACGAGGCGCACCGCCAGGGCAGCTACCTGCAGGTGCTGGCCGAGCGCCGCATCGACGGGCTGATCGTCGTCTCCACCGGCCATGACGCCACGCTGCCCACGCAGCTGGCGGGCCTGTCCATCCCTACCGTGCTGGTGGACCGCGAGATCGAGATCGCCGAGCTGCCCTGCGATCTGGTCGAGACCGCCCACATGCAGGGGGGGCAACTGGCCACGCGCCACCTGCTGGAGCTGGGCCACCGCCGCATCGCCTGCATCGGCGGGCCGGCCGGACTGGTGCCCAGCGAGCAGCGAATCGCCGGCTGGCGCGCCGCGCTGGCCGACGCCGGCTGCGGGGATGGCGACGGCCTGCTGTGGCATGGCAACTTCACCAGCCAGGGCGGCTACGACGCCATGCACGCCGTGCTGCGCGCGCCCACGCCGCCCACCGCCGTCTTCGTCTGCAACGACCTCATGGCCATGGGCGCGCTGTGCGCCGCGCACGAACGCAACCTGCGCGTGCCCGAGGCGCTGTCCATCGTCGGCTTCGACGACATCGAACTGGCCGCCTTCACCAGCCCGCCGCTCACCACGGTGGCCCAGCCCAAGCAGCGCATCGGCGCGCTGGCGGTGGACATGCTGCTCGAACGCATCGATGGCAAGCGCCAGGACGTGCGCAAGGTGATGCTGCAGCCCGAGCTGCGCGTGCGCTCATCGACCGCGCGCGCGCCGGAAGGCCGCGCATGAGCACGGCAGTGAACGCAACAGGCGCCGGTCCCGCAACGACCGCGATGATCGACACGGCCCCAGGGCCCACACCCCGCATTGCCGTCGTCGGCAGCCTGAACATGGACTTGGTGCTCCAGGTCGCCCGCGCGCCCGAGGCCGGCGAGACCGTGTTGGCCGACCGCCTGCACCTGGTGCCCGGCGGCAAGGGCGGCAACCAGGCCGTGGCCTGCGCGCGCCAGGGTGCCAGCGTGCACCTCTTCGGCCGCCTGGGCGACGACGGCTACGGCCGCACGCTGCGCGCGGCGCTCGAGGCCGACGACATTGACCACACCGGCGTGCAGACCGACCTGGGCACCACGACCGGCGTGGCCGCCATCACTGTGGAAGCCACGGGCCAGAACCGCATCGTCGTGGTGCCGGGCGCCAATGGCCGCTTTGTGCTGGATGCCAGCGCGTTGGACGGTGCGCTGCGCGGCGCTGCCGGCTTGGTCCTGCAGTTTGAAATACCACTGCCCGAGGTGCTGGCTGCCGCAGAACGCGCACACGCCGCCGGCTGCCAAGTGGTGCTCAATCCTTCGCCCATCCAGCCCCTGCCCGAAACCCTTTGGCCGCTGTTGCACACGCTGGTGGTCAACGAGGTGGAAGCCGCCGCCCTGGCCGGCGTTGCCGTCGACACCCCGCAAGATGCCGCCGCGGCCGCACAAGCCCTGCGCGGCCGCGGGCCCGCCCAGGTGGTGGTCACGCTCGGTGCCGCAGGCGCCGTGGCGGCCGATGCCGACGGCTGCCGCCACCACCCTGGCATGTTGGTGCGGGCGGTGGACACCACCGCCGCCGGCGACACTTTTCTGGGCGCGCTCGCCGTGGCCCTGGCGCGCGGCGAGAGCCTGGATGCCGGCGTCCGACAAGGCATCCGTGCCGCGGCGCTGTGTGTCACCCAGCACGGAGCGCAGCCCTCCATCCCCACCCGCGCCGCCGTGGCGCAAAGCCCCCAACCGCCCGACTGGATCGCCCTGTGAAACGCACCACCCTGCTGCACGCCGAACTCTCCCACGCCATCGCCAGCCTGGGCCACGGCGACATGCTGGTGATCGGCGACGTAGGCCTGCCCATCCCCGACGGCCCGCGCCGCATCGACCTGGCCCTGACCCCCGGCATCCCGGCCGTGGTCGACGTGCTGCGCGTGGTGCTGTCCGAGATGCAGGTCGAGCACGCCTTCATCGCCACCGAAGCCGTGGAGCGCAGCGCGGGCGCCCCGCCCGCCTGGTGCACCGGCCTGCCTGTGGCGCCCACGCCGATTGCGCATGAAGAGTTCAAGCGCCGCACGGCCCACGCCCGCGTGATGGTGCGCACGGGGGAATGCACGCCATATGCGAACGTGATCCTGGTGGCTGGCGTCACGTTCTGAAACAACATCGGCACCGTAGAGGGGTGCCGTTTACGGGTTTTGCATAGCCTACGCGTGCAGCAGGCTGGGTTACGCTGGTCGGCACAGCCCGCCCCGGGCGGCCATGGCATGACGAAGGCCAAGGCCCGCCGCCAGCCCCATCCCGCCTTCCATGCCCCACAGCCCCGCGCCCCACGACCTGCTTCCGCCTGAGATCACCGTTCTGGAGCGCGGCTGGCTCTCTGCCAACAACATCCTCTTCATCGGCCAGCACGACACCGCGCTGGTCGACACCGGCTACTGCAGCCACGCCGACCAGACCGTGGCCCTGGTGCAGGACGCGCTGGCAGGCCGAGCGCTCGACCGGGTGCTCAACACCCACCTGCACAGCGACCACTGCGGCGGCAACGCAGCGCTGCAAAAGGCCTGGCCCCGCGTGCTGACGGCCATCCCACCCGGGCAGGCACGCCATGTGCGGCAGTGGAACGCCTACGCGCTGAGCTACACCCCCACCGGCCAGGATTGCCCGCAGTTTCGCGCCGACACCCTGCTCGAGCCCGGCTCCTGCGTGTTGCTGGGCGACAAGCCCTGGCACGTGCATGCAGCGCCCGGGCACGACCCGCATTCGGTGGTGCTGTTCAACGCACAAGATGGCGTGCTGATCTCGGCCGACGCACTGTGGGAGAACGGTTTTGGCGTCGTCTTCCCCGAGCTGGAAGGCGACAGCGCCTTCGCCGAGGTGTCAGCCACGCTGGACGTGATCGAGTCGCTGGCGCCCAAGGTCGTCATCCCGGGCCACGGACCGGTGTTTGCCGACGCACCCCGCGCCATTGAGGGAGCCCGCCGCAGGCTGGACGGCTTTGTGCGCAACCCACAGAAACACGCGCTCTATGCGGGGAAGGTGCTGCTCAAGTACAAGCTGCTCGAATGGCAGCAGATCAGCATTCCCGACCTCACAGCCTGGGCCCGGGCCACGCCGTATTTCGGCATGCTGCACGAACGCCACTTCGGCGATCAGGCGCAGGGGGAGTGGCTGCAGAGTCTGGCGGAAGATTTAGTGCGCTCTGGGGCGGCGCTGCGCGAGGGGGAGATGCTGCATAACGCGTGAGTAGGCGGGGTGCGTGCATGGCCCCGCTTTAATCTGCCACCCGAAACGGAATTTCAGTCTATTGCCCGCCCATAGCCTGTTGGAACGCGATCAGATACCCGTTGCAATCAGCCACGGCAAATTCTCTGCTGCCATAGGTCATGTCTTGTAGAGGCCAGGCAATGGACGTTTTTTCTTTGATGACAGAAAAATATTCGTCCACTTCTGCGACCGTGAGGTAAATCGTCCCTGAAAGAATGGGATTCGCGTGCCACAAATCTCGGTCCGTGAAAACGAGTCGGGCGCCATCCTTCGAGACCGTGATCGTGCTGTCGGCGGTTGAAATGGCGCTGAACCCAAGCACAGATTCGTAAAAGTTTCTCGTCTGCTCGATCTCGAAGCATCGCAACAGAATAGACAAAGTCATGTTTACTCCAGAAAGCAACGTTGGTGGTTGGCCGGTTCCGCGCCCTATGGTTCAGCTCAGGGTGCTGCAGCATCCGGCTCGACACAGTCCTCGAGAATCGCCGCTACCGGCCGTTCAGGGCGGCCAAGCTTTCGCCCCTTGCCGCAAGCGGCTCAGGCCAGAGAACAACAAGGCAATTCCCCCGCCCCATATCGCACTTGTTAAAACTGCCGGGATGACGAAACCACCGATGCCGTTGTAGGCCAGGCTGCGCCCGGGAGAAGTCAGCAAGTTCGCAAGGGGCAGCGCCCACTCTGCCATGCCGCTATCGAGCCATGTCCACTGGGCGCGATCTTTGAAGCCAAGCCCCAAGCCCGCGTACATGAGTGGGCCCATCCAAAAGAACGCTGTGAAGAATGCGTGTGCCAAAGCGCCGATGATTGTCAGGCGCCAGACGGATGGTGTTGGTTGGGGGGTCAAGTCGATGTCCGTTCTTTGCGAGTGCGGCCGTACACGAAGCATAGCCACTGTAATGGTCATGCTGCTGGGCAGACTGGTCGGTGCCACTGGTCTACTCGGGGTGACGACTGCTTACAGCGGCGCAAGCGACAGATGACTATCCTTTGGCGCTTCACAACGAGATGCGCTGCGCGCTCCCGATTGCAATGCTTCAACGAACACTGCTTTTTTCGGTTGCGCTGCTTGCCGGATGCAGCGCCACTCCGGAAACCGTACACGTTCAGATCTTGCCGACAGAGTACAAAACGGGGAATGTGAGATCGGCTCTCGCCACCCCTGTGGTGGACGAGGTAGTTCGCCTCAAACCTGAAAAGGTTCACCTTTCGATGTGCCGTTCAACGCCCAACGCGAAAGTTCTCCAATTCAACACTGAGCTGCAAGCGCGCAGCGGAGCAAAGGTTACGGGGGGCTTCTATAACGAGTGCCCTGAATAGCTGATGCCCGGCCTCCAGCAGAGAGCTTCTGACTCCTTAACCTGCGCTCGCACGCGCATTTGAACAATACCTCGCTACGTGAAGATCAGTGTTCAGGTGCTTTTGATACCGTGCCTCGGGAGGCCTGCTGTCGCAGCTGGACCAAGCCCGGTGGCTCTGCGGAAAACCAGAACCACTGAGGGTCGGTGCCGCCCTTGCGCAAGATGAATTGCATGAGCGTAAGTACAGCAACCGTAGCGATCACTAGGACGGTGAACGCCAGTACGGCTCCTGCCGCGCTATAGAGCAAGACCATTTGCAGTGGTACTTGCGGTGCGATTTGAGCGCCAGCCAATCCTGCAAGCGCAGACAAGAGGATAGTGGCGAGAAAAGCCTTCGCGGCCACTTGCTTGCTCAGTCTCGATGGGAACATGGCGCTCTCCGGAACATTACTCCAACACAGTGTAGGGCTCAGAGCCAGCCCTTAACTTAAGACCAGCCAAAGGGGCAGCATCACGCCCACTACAACGATCACAGAGCCTTGGCGCTCTGTGCTTTCAAGGCGCTGTCTTGAATGTGGGGCATGCCTTAGCGCGGTGAGAGGCGTCGTCGAAACTGAAAAGCGCGTTCGAGCCGCATACGTCAAATTGCAAGTACATAAGTCATTCGTTGAGCGTCCGCTTTCACTAGCCGTCATTGATTGCTCGTGGCCGCACGCTGCCTTCAGTATCCGACTATCGACAGCAGCGGCCACCGCTCGCCAAACCGCTTCGATTCCACACGGTGACGGTAGACCTCCAAACTCGCCCTGAGCGGGTTGTGCCGAACGCGAAGCGCGAAGAGGTCATCAAGCCCATGCGGGGCGACAATCCCAATGGACTCGTCATCGTCAAGGTAAACACCGACACAGGTAGCGAACTCAGGCCACGTTGACACGCCTTCTTCGAGGGAGCCAAAGGGAGGCACCACCTGCCCAAGATGACTGGCAAACCAGTGATGCACCGTCGCCTGATTGGTGACCTCCCACTGCAACGCCGGCATGAGCGAGCGAAGGCGCTCTTCGAAGTGAGCATCTTGCTCTGGACCATCGGCTTCGCTATCAAAGTAGACGACATCCACGTCCGCTAAAACCGAGGGGGTCTCGAACCCATGAAGGGTGTCCCAGACCAAAGACCGCACTGCGCCGGCACCGATGCACCAAGATGTCAAGCCAAGAGAACGGACCGTTGTGAGCGCTGCCATCAAGCTGCTTGAAGAGCGCACCATGTCAACTAGTCTTCGTTCCAGCTTCGGTCCCGCAATGTGGTTTCGGTGCATGGCTTTACTGGCCTTTTAGCGGAGATTCCGGCTCTTGGCTGTTGGCGAACGGTCTGCTCGCCGCCCTTACCAGCCAAAGGACTCCTATCCCCCCTGCTTGAACTGCTTGTCGCACCCCATCACATGGTTCTTGCTGCTCGACATGCACTGGTAAAACGACTTCTTGTTGCCCGACGCTCCCTGGCAGTCCGACATGCTGTACTTGCCCCGTGCTTCCTTGATCTTGGGCGCAGCGCTGTCAAACGCCGCCTGCGTCATGTAGCCGTCGCGCACATTCTTCTGGCCCACCTCCAGCATCTGGTCGGCCTGGTAGTAGATGTTGTCCACGGCGGCCGCGCAGTTGAGCGGGGCCTGCTTGCTGTCCACCGTCTCCAGCGCTTTCTTCATGCCCTGGCCAAGCTCTTCCACGTCTTTGGGGATTTTCTTGGTGCCGTCGGCGTTGTACTGTTGGGCGGCGCTGCCCGCCTTGCCTGAGGACGACGATGAAGAGGCGCTCTTGCTGGTGCCGTTGTTGTTCTGCAGCTTCAGCGGCTCTGCATCTGCCTTGGTCGGCGGCGGTTGGGAGCCGTAGTGTGTCTTGCCATCGGCATCCACCCATTTGTAGACGGGCTGGGCCTGCGCGACGGCACTGAGCCACAGAATTCCCACCGCCGCCAAGGCGGCCCACCGCAGTTTTTTCATCCCACCTCTCCACTTTTTAATCAAATCAGGCCCCAGCGCTTGTTCCAAAAGCGCTAGCAGCTCCTATTTTTATAGCAATCCGGTTCAATAGCCCTGGCCCTACTCCATCGTTTAGGGCAGGTCTTTGTTCACCTCAGGCGCCGCCGCATCGCGTGGGCCGATGGTGCCCAGGCGGCTCTTGAGCGATTGGGGTTGGCCGGTGAGCATGGCGGCGTAGTTGGTGGTGTTGGCCAGCACTTTCTTCACGTAGTCGCGCGTTTCGGCAAACGGCACGTTTTCGGCCCAGATGGCTGCGTCGAGCACCGGGCCGTTGCGCCAGCTGCGCGGGCGGCCGGGGCCGGCGTTGTAGGCGGCAGCGGCCATGGGCATGGAGCCCGCGAAATCATCCAGCGCGAGCTTGAGGTACGCGGTGCCGATGGTGATGTTGGTGTCGCGGTCGTTGATCTGGTCGGCGGTGAAGTTGTTCAACCCAATCTTCTTGGCCGTCCAGCGCGCCGTGGCGGGCATGACCTGCATGAGGCCCGAAGCGCCCACGTGGGAGCGCGCATCCATGATGAAGCGGCTTTCCTGACGGATCAAGCCGTAGACATAGGCCGGGTCCAGGCCGATGCCGTTGGCACGTTCCACCACGGTGTTGCGAAACGGGGTGGGGAAACGCTGCGTGACGTCCACCACGCTCTTGGTGCGTTCGCTGGTGTTGATGCAGCGGTCCCATACCTCGCGCTGGCAGGCGAAGTCGGCGGCGGCCAGCAGCTCGCGGTCAGGCATGCCGCCGCTTTGGTGCAGGTTGGTGGTGTAGTTCCACTCGCGCACGCCTTCGCTGCGCAGGCCCAGCAGGATGGCGTACAGGGCGCGGTTGAGGCCCGGGTTGGCGCGGGCTGCGGCCTTTTCTTCGGCGGTGAGCGGTGCGGGCGCGGGTGGCGTGGTGATGCGCTGGCCGAGCTCTTCGAGAGCCAGTTGCTCGTAGAAGCCACGCGTGCTGGCAATGGTTTCGAGCAGCTGGCGCGCTTCGGCGCGTTCAGCGTCGGTCACACGGCCCGCGAGCAGCGAGCGCGCCTTCCAGTACACCCAGGTGCTGTCCTGGCGGGCTTCGGGACTCATGGCATCCACGGCCTTACCCACGGCCTTCCACTGGCCGGCGCGCAGGGCGGCGCGCACCTTCCAGCCCAGCAGGTCGTCGTTGAGGTCGCTGTCCTTGGTCACATTGGCGAAGTAGCTGTGGGCGTTGCTGGCCAGCTTTTGCGCAGCGGTCTTGCCGATCACGGCCCAGGCCCAATTGCGCTCCTCGGCCGAGAGATGCACGCTCCACTTGCTGTCGAGCTGGTGGGCCGCGCCGTCCGGATCGCCAGTGGCGAGCTTGATCAACGCCAGCAGCACCAGCTCTTGCCGGGCCTTGCCGCTGGCCGTGGCCTGCGACGACAGGTATTTGGCGGGTGCGTCCAGCACGTCCTTGACCTGGGGCAGCGACTCGGGCGAGACGATCTCGACCGCCGTGCGCACGACCCGGGGGCGGTTGGCCTCAATACCCAGGCGGGCCTTGCGCCACACATCGAGGGCCGAAAGTTTTTTGTAGCCGTACAGCTCGCGCGCGGCGTGGGTGCAGCCGTCGTCGCCATCGCGCTGGGCGTACCAGTTGCTGCGCACGTCTTCGGCCACATTGGCGGCCGCGGTGCCCTTGATCTGGTCGATCAGCAGGGCATAGCAGCGCACTTCGCGGTCGTCGGACATGCGGTAGCTGGGGTGCTGCTCGGCAAACTGCGCCCAGTCGCGGCGCTGGCCCAAGAGCAGCAGCCAGTCGTTGCGCAGGCGGTCTTCCTGGTAGCTGCCGGCGTAGCGCTGCATAAAGGACTGGATCTCGGCTGGCGAGGCCTCCGCCAAGCGCAGCTTGATCTCCCAATACGCCGCCCAGGGCTCCAGTGCGTGGCCGCGTGTGGTGGGCAAAAGCTGCTCAAGCTTTTTGCGATCACCCTTGCGGAACGCCTGCTGCATCTCCAGCAGGGTATCGTCACCACGGTTTTGCGCCTGGACCAGGGGCGCTGCGGTGGCCAGCAAAGCGCCAGCGACAAGCGGTGTCAGAATTCGAAACAATTGCATGGGGGAATTATCTGATGGACAAAGCAGCCCTGCGGCGCGCGTTGATAGAAGAACGCCTCAATTTGCCCGACCGCCTACAGCGGTCCGACCTGTTACAGCAGGTGATGCGCATCTGGCTGGTGAACCGGCCCGACACCGTGATCGGCGCGTACTGGCCCATCAAGGGCGAGTTTGACCCCCTGCCCGCCCTGCACCGCTGGAAGGAAGACGGTGAGCTGCTGGACGAGCCCCAGCGGCGCCGCATCGGCCTGCCGGTGGTCGACAAGGTGCACAAGACCCTCACCTTTCACGCCTGGCACCCCGGCTGCCCCATGGAAGAGGACGCCTACGGCATCCCCAAGCCCAAGGACACCGAGGTCATTGTGCCCACCCTGCTGTTTGTGCCCTGCGTGGGCTACGCCCCGGGCGGCTACCGCCTCGGCTACGGGGGCGGTTTTTACGACCGCACGCTGGCCACGCTGCAGCCCAAGCCGTTCACCGTGGGCCTGGGCTTCACCCACGGCTACCTGGATGATTTTGAGCCCGGGGAGTTCGATCTGCCGCTCGACGCCATCCTGAACGACAACGGGGTGGTCTGGCCGGTGTGATGTGGCGGTGACCTGGGCGGAGCGGCCGCGCCGGCTGTCGCTTTGCCCGTTGATGCGCAGCGCGCATCAGTCAGGCGGCGTTTTGGCATCGGTGTTTTGCGCGACTGCCGCTAGCATGGCGGGCTTCCTTCTTCCACACACGCTCTTTTCTCTGCGCGTTCCATCGACAGGTGTCCCATGCCCAAGCTCTACATCGGCAACAAGAATTATTCATCATGGTCCATGCGCCCCTGGGTGCTGCTGCGCCAGGCCGGCATCGCCTTTGACGAAGTGCGCGTGCGCTTCGACAGCTTTGACGCCGACTCCGAATTCAAGCGCGCCATCGGCGCGGTCAACCCCACCGGCAAGGTGCCCGTGCTGGTGGACGGCGACCTGGTGGTGTGGGACACGCTGGCCATTGCTGAGTACATCGCCGAAACCCACCCCGACAAGCAGCTCTGGCCCGCCGATGCCAAGGCGCGCGCCCGCGCCCGCAGCATCTGCGCCGAGATGCACAGCGGCTTCACCAACCTGCGCGGCAACTGCCCCATGAACATCGAGGCGAGCCTCGCCAACACCGGCGCCCTACTCTGGCGCGACCAGGCTGGTGTGCGCGCCGACGTGGAGCGCCTGGTGAGCATGTGGAGTGCCTTGCTGAGCGAACACGGCGGCCCGATGCTGTTTGGCAAGTTCTCCATCGCCGATGCGTACTTTGCGCCGGTGTGCATGCGCCTCATCACCTACGCCCTGCCCCTGCCGCCGCACATCGCCGACTACGTGCAGCGCGTGCGCGCCCTGCCTGGCGTGAAGGCGTGGATCGACGACGCATTGGCCGAGAAGGACTTCCTCGATTTCGAGGAGCCCTACCGCCTGGCCCCCGCCAAGCGCTGAGGAGCACAGGCCCATGGCAGTCACCATCTACCTGCGCTACGTCCTCGACACCCGCAAGCTCAAGGAGTTTGAGCACTACGGCAAGCTGTGGATTCCGCTGGTCGAGAAGTTCGGCGGCCAGCACCACGGCTATTTCATGCCCAGCGAAGGCGCCAACAACATCGCGCTGGCGCTGTTCACGTTTGACAGCCTGGCGGCGTACGAGGTGTACCGCCAGCAGTCGATGCAGGATGCGGAGTGCCTGGCAGCGTTCCGCTATGCCGAGGAGACGGGCTGCATCGTGAGCTATGAGCGGAGTTTTTTCAGGCCGGTGTTTGATTGATTGAGGACTGAGAGAGGCAGAGGTTTACATGAAGATGAGATGAAAAGCCGCATCAATGCCGCGGCAGCGCAAATGGGCAAGACAGCCCACGCCTTCATCCTGGATGCCTTGGCCCAGAAGGTGGAGCAAGTGGAGCAGGACAACGCGTTTCACGCCCTGGCCGACGAGCGCTGGGCGCGCATCCGCGCTACGGGCAAGACGGTGGCCTGGGACGATGCCAGAGCCTATCTGGCGGCCCGAGCCAACGGCGAAAAGCCTCGCAAACCCGCCGCAAAGTCATGACGCGCATTGAGCTGGCGCCAGAGGTGCTGGAAGACTTTGACCGCTTCTTCGACCACATCGCCCAGTACGACCAGGGCAGTGCCCCCGAGCGCATTGGCGCCATCGTGGACGCCCTGCAGATCCTGTCGCACAGCCCCCAGATCGGTCGGCCTGTGCAAGGTGGAAAGCGTGAGCTGGTGATTGGTCGGGCTTCTCGCGGGTATGTCGCCCTGTACCACTATGTGGAGGCTATCGACACCGTTTTTGTGCTGGCGGTGCGCAACCAGCGGGAAGCAGCGTTCAAGCGCTGAAGTCCCGCACCACCCACTACCGGAACTGCTTGCGCAAAAACGCCTTGTGCCGCGCGATGTGCGCCAACTGTGCGGGGGCGACGGTGCCGCCCAGGTCTTCGTCTTCCGCGTTGAGCACCTGGTTGGCATAGGCCAGCGCACGTGCCACCACGTCCTCGTCACTCACACCCTGCTGCGCGGCCAGGTCCAGCGCCACGCGTTTCATGGCGCGCTGCGACAGCATCCACATCGCGCCAAAGGCATCCCACGCGGCCATTGCTTCCTTGAACTTGTCGCGGTCGGCCAGGATTTCGTTCAGCGGCTTGGCCAGAATCTCCTGCAAGTCGTCCACCTTGGCCTTCAGCGCTTCAAACTGCGCCTCGCGCTGCAGGGCTTCGGCCGCAGCGTTGGCCGCTGCATCGGGCGCAGTGGGCACGGGCACGCTGCCGTCGGGGTTCAGCTGGGCAATGGTGAGGTCGGACGATAGGGACATGGTGGGCTGGAATATACGGCCGAGGGGTCGTCCTAAACTACGCCGATGCAAATCTACATGGTGGGCGGCGCCGTCCGCGACAAGCTGCTGGGACGCCCGGTAAACGACCGCGACTGGGTGGTGGTAGGCGCCACGCCCGAGCAGATGCTGGCCGAAGGCTACCTGCCCGTGGGGCGCGACTTCCCCGTCTTTCTGCACCCTACGACGCGCGAGGAATATGCCCTGGCGCGCACCGAGCGCAAGAGCGGACACGGCTACCGGGGCTTTGCGGTGCACAGCGCACCGAACGTGACGCTGGAGGAAGACCTCTCGCGCCGCGACCTTACTATTAATTCAATAGCACAAAATGCTTATGGATCAAGCGCTGGAGGCCTTTTTGACCCTTATCACGGTGTGCGCGACATCGAAGCGCGCGTGTTGCGCCATGTGACCGATGCCTTCCGCGAAGACCCGGTGCGCATCCTGCGCGTGGCGCGTTTCGCGGCGCGCTTCACCGACTTCACCGTGGCGCCCGAGACGATGCAGCTCATGCGCGAGATGGTGGCGCACGGCGAGGTGGACCACCTGGTGCCCGAGCGCGTCTGGCAGGAGCTGGCCCGCGGCCTGATGGAGGCCAAGCCCTCACGCATGTTCGAAGTGCTGCGCGAATGCGGCGCACTGGCCGTGCTGTTGCCCGAGGTGGCGCGGCTGTGGGGCGTGCCCCAGCGCGCCGAATACCACCCCGAGGTGGACACCGGCGTGCACCTGATGATGGTGCTGGACATGTCCGCGCGGCTCGACGCCCCGCTGGCCGTGCGCTTTGCCTGCCTGGCGCACGACCTGGGCAAAGGCACCACGCCCGCCGACGTGCTCCCGCGCCACATCGAGCACGAGCAGCGCAGCGCCGAACTGTTGGTGGACGTGGCCGAGCGCCTGCGCGTGCCGTTGGGCTGCCGCGAGACCGCCGACGTGGTGGCCCGCGAGCACGGCCATATCCACCGCAGCGGCGAGCTGTCGGCGGGTGCCCTGATGCGCCTCTTGGAGCGCTGCGACGCCATCCGCAAGCCCGCGCGCTTTGCCGACGTGTTGCTGGCCTGCGAGTGCGATGCGCGCGGACGGCTGCGCTTTGAAGAAACGCCCTACCCGCAGCGCCCGCGCCTGCTGGCGGTGCTGGCTGCGGCGCAGTCGGTGGTCACGCGCGATATCGCGGCGCAGGCCGCCAGCCGGGGACTGACCGGGCCGCAGGTGGGAGGGTTGATTCACCAGGCGCGTGTACAGGCCGTGGCGCAGTGGCTGCAGTGGGAGAAGCAAGAGAAAGAGCAAGGGCAGGCGTAGGGGCGGTTCCACACGGCCATACCCCGGCCACCACCCGGTCTCTGGACGGTCCAGCAAGCGCCGCACCAGAAGAGCGAAGCCGCCCCCCCTTACCGTTCGGGCTGAGCTTGTCGAAGGCCCGAGCAAGCAGTGCGCACATCACCATCGGTTTTCGGGGGCACGGGAGGTGGCGAGCCGCCCCGTCCAGCCCCTAGAATCCGCCTCCTTTTGCCCAGCCTGCGCGCGCAGCGACCTCGCCGCCGCACGGGCCCTGCTTCAACCATCACCCACCGCACCGCGCCATGAACCCTTTGCACATCCGCCTCGCCACTCCGGCCGACGCAGGCACCATCGCCCCGCTGTTCGACGCCTACCGGCAGTTCTACGAACAGGCGCCTGATCTTGCGGGCGCGCAGCGCTTCATCGCCGACCGACTCACGCGCGGCGAGTCCTGCATCCTCATCGCCTTCGATGCTGCGGCTGCAGCAGATACACCAGCAGGCAACGCCATCGGTTTTTGCCAGCTGTACCCCACGTTCTGCTCGGTCGAGGCAGCACCGATCTACACGCTGTACGACTTGTTCGTGTCGCCCTCAGCACGGAAAACCGGGGCAGGCCGCGGCCTGCTGATCGCGGCCCGCGACCATGCGCGCGCGCAAGGCAAGGCGCGCATGGACCTGACGACCGCACACACCAACACCACCGCCCAGTCGCTGTACGAATCGCTGGGCTGGGTGCACGACACGGTGTTTCGCGCCTACAGCCAGCGGGTGGCGTAAAGCCTATTTAGCGCCCGCTCACCAGCGCAACCAGCGCGGCCCCAACAGCGCGCCCAGCGCAGTGGGAATGGCCATGCCCGCCAGGTACCACACCGCCAGGAAGGGCGTCGCCATCTCGGGGCAGTGCAGCGCATACACCAGCGCCCCCAGCGCGCCGGCCAGCAGCCCCGCCCCCGCGCCCGCCCAGGCCAGGCGCGTGGGTGCTGCGCCCTGCAGCGCCCAGAACCCCGCGACGAATGCCGGCACCGACAGCACGGCGATGTTGAAGGGGCAGGTGCGCCAGGTACTGCCCAGGATGAGCGGCAAGCGCTCGGCCGGCGCCGCCTGCGCCAGTGTGGCCAGTGCCAGCCCCCACATCACCAGCGGCGGCAGGGCCAGCCACAGCGCCGTGCGTCCGGCTGGCACCCCAGGGCGCGCCATGCGCTGCAGCACCATCAGCCCAGCTGCGGCCAGCGTGCCCGCAAAGGCCAGCTTGCCCCAGAACATCGGCATTGCCAACGTGGCCGCCAGATCGCTGCGCAGGCCGAACAGGACGAGCATGAGCACGGTGGCCCCGGCAATGCCGGCAAATGCCGCCACCGCCAGGCGCTGCTCCACGGTGTGCCGGGCGACCGGGTGCGCATCGGAAGCCAGCAGCTCTATCAACTCATCGGTTTTCATCACATTCCCCTGATCTTGGCGGCCAGGGCCTTGAGGCCCCGGTGCACGCCGACTTTGACGGCCGACTCCGACAGGCCGGTGAGCTGCGCGGTCTCCACCACCGACAGGCCCTCGAGCTTCATGTGCACGATGGGCAGGCGCTGGCGCTCGGGCAGCATTTGCAGCAACTGGCCCAGGTCGCGCCGCGCCTCGGCCGCATCGCTGTCGGTGCTGGCGAACAGGTCGTTGGTAGCGTCCAGCGGCACATGCAGCGACTCCTTGGCAGCGCGTGAGCGCAGCCAGTCGATGAGCTTGTAGCGGGCGATGGCATGCACCCAGGCCGTCACCGGCGAGTCGGCCCGGTAGGTGTGGCGCTGGTTGTGCACCGCCAGCAAGGTCTCCTGCACCAGGTCCTCCACCTCATCGGGCCGCTGCGCCAGGCGGCGGCGCAGGAAGGCGCGCAGGTGTGCGCTCAGCTCCTTCAGAAATCGCTGGTACGCCGCTGCGTCGGCGTCCAGCCCCTGCAGCAGCAATCCGCGCAGCCGCTCTTCAATGTCCATGGCGTCTCCCTGCTGAGGTATTCGTCACAGCGGGCCCTCCGGTTACAGCGGGCGCAAAAAATAAAAAAGCGCGTGGGATGGCAGTGCCGCGTAACCCGCAGCGCCGCCAGCGCGAATTACAGCGCAGATCGGGGGTTGCAGGGTGCGGGCTGTTGGCCCGTGCCCCACCGCCACCGGTCCACTTTGATCACTTACCAACCTTTGGAGAACTTCACCATGACCCACCGCACCCTCAGCCTCGGCGCCCTCGCACTCTCGGCCATTGCCTGCACCTCCGCCCTGGCACAGGCACCTGCCCAGCCCATGGGCGACGCCGCCAAACCGGCCATGGAGAAATGCTACGGCGTGTCGATGGCCGGCAAGAACGACTGCGCTGCAGGCGCCGGCACCACCTGTGCGGGCACGTCGAAGATGGACTACCAGGGCAATGCCTGGAAGTACGTGCCTGCAGGCACCTGCGCCACGCTCAAAACCCCGAAGGGCATGGGTTCGCTGATGCCCATCAAGTCCTGATCACGCACCCGCATCGCCCGCGCTGACCGCTGCCATGCCATCGCTGCTGACTGCCGGCCTGGGCCTCAAGCCCCAGCACTACGCCCAGGCGCTGCACTGCAGTTCCCCCGGCCTGTGGTGGGAGGTCCATCCCGAAAACTACCTGGCCGCTGGCGGCCCGCGGCTGGCCTGGCTCGAATCCATCCGCGCGCGGCACCCGGTGGCGCTGCACGGCGTGTCGCTGTCGCTCGCGGCCGATGCACCGCCCAATGCCGACCACCTGGCCCGGCTGGCCGCGCTGGTGCGGCGCATTGAGCCCTCCATCGTGTCGGAGCACTTGGCGTGGTCCGCGTGGCGCGGCCACTACCTGCCCGACCTGCTGCCGTTTCCGCGCACCGACGCGGCGCTGGCGCGCGTCGCGGACAACATCGCGCGCACGCAGGATGCCCTGCAGCGCCCCATTGCCATCGAGAACCCCACGCACTACCTGCGCATCGACGGGCACGACTGGTGCGAGACCGACTTCCTGGCCGAGCTGGTGCAACGCACCGGCTGCGCGCTGCTGCTGGACGTGAACAACGTGCACGTGAGCGCCCACAACCTCGGCACGGATGCGCGGGCTTACATCGACGCCTTTCCGCTGCACGCCGTCGCAGAGATCCACCTGGCCGGCCACCACGCCGACCCGGCGCTGGGCGATGCGCTGCTCATCGACAGCCACGATGCGCCCGTAGACCCCGCCGTGTGGGCGCTGTACGAGCGCGTACTGGCGCGCACGGGCCCCGTCCCCACGCTCATCGAGCGGGATGGCAATGTGCCTGCGTTGCCGGAGCTTATGGCCGAGCGCGACGGGGCACACCGAGCCCTGGCTGCATGCGAACAGCAGGGCGAACATCACGAACACCGCGAGGTGGCGACATGCACCTGAGCGATTTTCAGGACGGACTGTCCGCCGCCCTGCTGCCCTCGCCCCCCGCTGCGGCACACACGTCTGCGTGGCTCGGAGCCTTGGCCGCCCAGCCCGGATTTGCCGTGTACCGCAACACCGTGCTCAGTGCCTGCATCGACGCGCTGCAGGCCAACTACCCCACCGTGTGCAGCCTGGTGGGTGCCGACTGGTTCCGCGCTGCGGCCGGCGTGTTCGCCCACGCGCAGCCGCCTGCCGACGGGCGGCTCATGGACTATGGCGCGGGCTTTGCCGGCTTTTTGCTGCAGTTCGCGCCAGCCGCCGCGCTGCCCTACCTGCCCGCCGTTGCGCACCTCGACCGGTGCTGGACGGAAAGCCACTTGGCGGCAGACGCTCCGGCGCTAGACGCCACCTGGCTGGGCCGCCAGCTGCCGGGCACGCTGGCGCTGCTGCACCTGCGACCCCACCCCGCCGCGCGCTGGAGCTGGTGCGATGCGCACCCCGCCTACGCGCTGTGGCAGCGCCACCGCGATCAGTTGCCGGTGGATGTGGAACTGCCCTGGACGGGCGACGCAGGTTTGCTCACGCGGCCAGAGTCCGCCGTGGCGTGGTGCGCGCTGCCGCATGCAGGGATTGCATTCATGGACGCCTGTGCCCGAGGCTTGCCGCTGGAGGCGGCCGCCACGCAGGCGCTGACGGCCGAGCCGGGCACCGACATCGCGGCGCTGCTGGTGCTGCTGCTGGATGCAGGGGCGTTCACCGATGCCGATGCTGATGCACCGGCCCCATGTTCAAAGGAAACACCATGACCCCCGACACCATCCCCATGCTCTCCCCAAAAGCGGTCGGCCCGCGCGCCTGGGCGGCCCGGCTAGCAGACACTGCCACCTGGCTCACGCCCCACAGCCTGCTGGCACTGATCCACCGCGTGGCCCTGGCCGGCATCTTCTGGCTGTCAGCGCGCACCAAGGTGGAGGGCTGGTTCACCGTGTCCGACAGTGCCTATGCGCTGTTCCGCGACGAGTACAAGCTACCGCTCATCGCACCGCACCTGGCCGCACAGATGGCCACGGTGGCGGAGCACCTGTTCGCCGTGCTGCTGGTGCTGGGCCTGTGCACACGCCTGTCCGCGTTGGCGCTGCTGGGCATGACGCTCGTGATCCAGGTGTTCGTCTACCCGGATGCATGGCCCACCCACCTGTCGTGGGCCGGGCTGCTGCTGTACCTGGTGGGCCGCGGCGCGGGCAGTGTGTCGCTGGACCGCGCGCTGGGCCTGCGCTAAGGCTTCAGTTCACACGCTGGCCGGTGCCGCGGTGCGCACCCAGCGCACGATGTCTGCCGCACCCAGCGCACCTGAAAGGCGTGCCACCTCGCGCCCGTTTTGAAACAGCACCATGGTCGGGATGCTGCGGATCGCATGGCGCGCCGCCAGCGCCTGGTGCTCTTCGGTGTTGAGCTTGGCCAGGCGCACGGTGGGCTCCAGCTCGCGCGCGGCCTGGGCAAACGCTGGTGCCATCTGCCGGCAGGGCCCGCACCAGGGTGCCCAGAAGTCCACCAGCACCGGGATGTGGCTGCGGCCCACGTGGCGCTCAAACGCCTCTGCGTCCAGCTCCAGCGGCGCCCCGATGAACAGCGGCTGATGGCATTTTCCGCAGTCGGGCGCGCTCGCAAGGTGCGCGCTCTGGACGCGGTTGGTGGTGTGGCAATGGGGACAGACGATGTGCAGGGCTTCGGTCATGCGGCAGAGGTGGGTAGGAAAAGCGGGGTTGCTCCGCTGTGATTTGGCGGCCAACTTGCATGGTTTCAAGTCGGCGTGCCTGATTTGCCATGCCGAGGGGACACAGACAAGCGGCCGATCAGCAATGCGCAAAAGTTACGGATGTTTACCGACGTACGGGCCCGTTTCCGCCACGAGGCCCCGGGCCGCATCTGCTAAGGTGCCCACCCATGCAGCTGCTCCCGATACTGACAACTGCCCACGCACTCTTTCTCGATTTCGATGGCACGCTCACCGAGCTGGCGTCGCGCCCTGAAGCTGTGCGCATAGCATCCGGGCTGATTCCTACCCTCGCTTCCCTGCACGCCCACCTGGGCGGTGCGCTGGCCATCGTCACGGGCCGGCCCGAAGTGGATATCGATGGGTTCCTGGCACCCTTGCGTCTGCCGTTGGCCAGCGAGCATGGCGCGCAATACCGTCTGCACGACACCTCGCACCCCGCGGTGGCCCCGCCCGACCTGACGCCCGTGCTGCAAGCCGCCTACGACCTCGTGCAGCGCCACCCGGGCTTGCTGGTCGAGCCCAAGCGCGCCAGCGTGGCGCTGCACTACCGCCTGGCTCCGCACATGGAAACGCGCTGCCTCGACACCTTGTTGCGGGCCATGCAAGGCATGGAAGGCGTCGAGCTGCTGCGTGGGAAGTTCGTGTTCGAGGTCAAGCCGCGCGGCGTGCACAAGGGCCAGGCGATCATGGACTTCATGACCCAGCCACCGTTTGCCGGCCGCATGCCGGTGTTCGTTGGCGACGACGTGACCGACGAATCCGCCTTTGCCGCCGTGCAAGCGCTGGGCGGGTGGGGCATCAAGGTGGGCGAAGGCCCCACCATGGCGCAGTACCGCTGCATGACGCCCGCCGCTTTGCGGGGATGGCTGTCCGCCGCGCGCACGACCTGGGACCGCGAAGCGCTGAACCGCTAGCCAGCTCTCCGCACACGGGGTACCCGCTGGGGTACCTGCCGCCACGTGCGATATGGCGCGCCCGTGACCTTGCTCGTTTTGAGGCCGTGTCCGACAGACCGTGGACCTGTGCCGCGAAGACCACGACACCTACTACCACGGCTACAGCAACAGCGTGTTGTGGCCGGTGTTCCACTACCGGCTGGACCTTGCGGACTTCAACGCCCGCTACATCGCCGGGTACCGCCGCGTGAACCAGATGTTTGCGCGAAAGCTGCTGCCCCTGCTGCGCGACGACGACATCATCTGGGTGCACGACTACCACCTGATTCCCCTGGCCGCCGAACTGCGCGCCATGGGCTGCAAGCAGCGCATCGGTTTCTTCCTGCACATCCCCGTTCCGCCGCCGCTGATCATGGCGGCCATTCCGCAGCACGAATGGCTCATGCGGTCGTTGTTCGCCTATGACCTGGTGGGCCTGCAGAGCGAGGCTGATGTCTCGCATTTCACCCGCTATGTGCGCGCCGAGGGCAGCGCCGAAGAGGTGGACGCCCAGCGCCTGCGCGCGTTTGGCGGCACCGTGCTCGTGCAAGCCTTCCCCATTGGCATTGACGTGGACGAGTTCACCCGCCTCACCCATGCTCCCGAGGCCGTGGAGACCTACGAGAACATGCGCGATGAATACTCGCGCCGGCGGCTGCTGCTGGGCATCGACCGGCTGGACTACTCCAAGGGCATCCCGCACCGCGTGCGCGCGTTCCGCGAACTGCTTGACCGCTACCCGGAAAACCGCGACAGCGCCACGATGATCATGATTGCCTCGCCCTCGCGCGACGACGTGCATGCGTATGGCGACCTGCGCCAGGAGCTGGAGGGGCTGTGCGGCTCGGTCAACGGCGACTACGGCGAGCTCGACTGGATGCCGGTGCGCTACATCCACCGCATGGTGGCCCGCAAACGGGTGCCCGGCCTGTGCCGCGCGGCCGCCGTGGGGCTGGTCACGCCGCTGCGCGACGGCATGAACCTGGTGGCCAAGGAATACGTGGTGGCACAAGACCCGGAAGACCCCGGCGTGCTGGTGCTGTCGCGGTTTGCGGGCGCTGCTGAGCAACTCAAGGAAGCGTTGCTGGTGAACCCTTACGACACCCAGGGCACGGCCGACTGCATCCAGCACGCGCTGCAGATGCCACTGGCCGAGCGCAAGGCCCGGCACCAGAAGCTGATGGCCCGCATCCGCGAACACGACGTGCACTGGTGGCGCAAGTCGTTCTTGAAAGCCCTGGAGAACGCGGACGAATAACGCTTTGGCTGCGGTCTGCTGTCGCGCTCAGCCGTGGCATGCGGCGCCGCAACACTCTCACAGCAGTTTGGTCAGCAGGCTCACCACAAAGCTCAGCAGCAGCGTGGACGCCAGCGGCACATCCCAATCCCGGCCCAGCCAACGAAACCGAAAATCCCCCGGCAGCCTGCCAAACCCCAGACGCCGCAGAAAAGGCGACAGCCAGCTCAGCAGCATGAGGGCCAGGAAAATGACGAGGAGCCAGCGGATCATGCAGGGAGTGTAGAACGCAGCGCCTCAGGCGGACCGTCTGTGGCCGGACGCTGTGGCCCACGCTCAGCCGCCGCAGCGCGCCTCTTGCCCCGCGAACAGGCGCCTGCCTTCAGCGCTGCACGCCCCAGCGCCGCACGGTCAGCCGCTCCAGCGTATGAAAGCCCAGGCTCTCCACGGCCAGGCCGATCAGGACCACCAGCACCAGGCCCGCGAACACCTTTTCGGTGTAGAGCTCGTTGCGGTTCTGGAAGATGTACCAGCCCAGCCCCCCTTTGCCCGAGGAAGCGCCGAACACCAGCTCGGCCGCGATTAGCGTGCGCCAGGCAAAGGCCCAGCCGATCTTCAGGCCCGACAGGATGGACGGCAGCGCGGCCGGCACCAAAATCTGCAGCACGTAACGAATGCCGGTGAGGCCGTAGTTGCGCCCGGCCATGCGCAGCGTCTCGGGCACGGACTGAAAGCCCGCGTAGGTGTTGAGCGCCAGCGGCCACAGCACCGAGTGGATCAGCACGAACACCAGGCTGCCCTGCCCCAGGCCGAACCACAGCAGCGCCAGCGGCAGCAGCGCGATGGCCGGGAGGGGGTTGAACATGGAGGTCAGCGTGGACAGCAGGTCGCGCCCGAACTGGGTGGACACGGCCAGCGTGGTGAGTACGAAGGCCCCGAAGATGCCCGCGAGATAGCCCTTGAGCAGCACCGACAGCGAGATCGCTGTCTTGGCGATCAGCTCGCCCGAGGCCAGGCCCTCCACCAGCGCCTTGGCGGTCTGCAGGAAGGTGGGCAGCAGCAGGTCGTTGTCCTGCCAGCGTGCCACCACCTCCCACACCACCGCCAGCACGGCCAGGATCACAAGCTTGCGTACCCAGGCCTGCTGCCAGATGCGCGCCCCCAGCGGCAGCGGCTGCACGGGCGCGATGCCGCCCAGCGGCTCCAGGCTGCGCTCGAACTCGGGGCGTACGGGAGGGGTCAACAGGGAGGCGCTCATACGGAAATCTGGAAAGGCAGCGAACCCGCGGGCCGCTGGGGATTGATGAGCGGCACTCCGCCCCGGCGACCGGGCGCCAGGGCCTCGGCATCTGCCTGTACCGACCCCGGCACGGCGCCGGTGGTGGGCTCGTCGAACAGCAGGCGGTGGATGCGCTGGGCCGTGGCCTGGAACTCCGTGCCGCCCAGGCTGTGCAGCCCGAACTGGTGGCTGTTGACCTCGGCCCGCAACCGCCCCGGGTGTGGCGAGAGGATGGCGATGCGGTTGCCCACCACCAGCGCCTCTTCGATGGAGTGCGTGACGAAGATCAGCGTGAAGCGGAACTCGTCCCACAGCGAGAGCAGTTCCTCCTGCATGCGCCGGCGCGTGAGGGCGTCGAGCGCGGCAAAGGGCTCGTCCATCAGCAGCACCTGGGGCTGCATGGCCAGCGCGCGCGCAATGGCCACGCGCTGCTTCATGCCGCCCGAGAGCTGGTGCGGGTGCACGTCGGCGAACTTGGACAACCCCACCTTGTCGATATAGAGCGCCGCGCGCTCGGCCGCTTCCTTGCGGCCCACGCTGCGCGAGGCCAGCAGCGGGAACATCACGTTGTCGCGCACCGTCTTCCACGGCGGCAACTGGTCGAACTCCTGGAACACCACCACCCGGTCGGGCCCGGGCCGGGTGACGGCGCGGCCGTTCAGCAGTATCTGGCCCTCGCTGGGCGCGATGAAGCCGGCAATCGACTTGAGCAAGGTGGACTTGCCGCAGCCCGAGGCCCCGAGCAGCACGAAGCGGTCGCCCGCAAACACGTCGAAGCCCACGCGGTGCGTGGCACGCACCACGCGCTCGCGCGTGCGGTAGTCGATGCTCACGCCCTGCACCTGCAGCAACGCGGCGCCTGGGTGGGTGGACACGGCGGCGGCACGGCCCTCGCCCGCAGCCAGGCCCAGCGCCAACGCCTCGGCCTCCAGCGCCGTGCGTTCGCTTTGCAGCGGCGGCGAGAAGGGGCCCAGGCGGATGGTGTGCTCGCTCATGCCAGGAGGCCCACTCAGTTGCCCGACGCCGTGTGCGCGTCTTCGAAGAAATAGTCCTTGAGCGCGGTCGGCTGGTTCTTGATGGCACCCACGCGGTGCAGGAACTGGCCCATGCCCAGCGTGTTTTCGGGGCGCACCTTGAACTGCACCTCGGGGTTCTGGATGATTTTGAGCAGCAAGCCCCGGTCGGTGTTGCCGCCCGACACCTTGAGGTAGATGTCGGCCGCCTTCTCGGGGTTGGCGGCGACGAACTTGGCGGCTTCGTCGAGCGCATCGACGAAGGCCTTGTAGGTCTTGGGACTCTCGGCGCGGAATTTCTCGGTGGCATAGAGCACGGTGGCCGATGCCGGGCCGCCGAGCACGTCGTACGAGTTGAGCACGATCTTCGCCTTGGGGTTGCCGGCCAGTTCCTGCTCCTGGAAGGGCGGGTTGCCAAAGTGGCCCGTGATCTCGGTGCCGCCCTTGATGATGGCCGCCGCAGCGTCAGGGTGCGGCAGTGCCACCTGGTTCTTGTCCAGGCGGTTGAACTCCTTGTCGCCCCAGACCTTGGCCGAGGCCATCTGCAGCACGCGCGACTGGACCGACACGCCCACGGCCGGCAGCGCGATGCGGTCCTTGTCGGTGAAGTCGGCAATGGTCTTCACGGCCGGGTTGTTGCTCACCAGGTAGTACGGAAAATTGCCCAGCGAGGCCACGCCCTTGACGTTCTGGCGCCCCTTGGTGCGGTCCCACAGCGTAAACAGCGGGCCCACGCCGGCACCGGCGATGTCGATGTTGCCCGACAGCAGCGCATCGTTGACGGCCGAACCGCCCGACAGCTGCAGGAACTCCACCTTGATGTCCACGCCCGCGGCCTTGCCATGCTTCTCGATGAGCTTGTTCTCCTGCGCCACGTTGAGCAGCAGGTAGACGATGCCGAACTGCTGCGCGATGCGCAGCTGGCCTTCGGCGGCATGGGCAGGGGCCGACAGGCCCAGGCTTGCCAGCAACACGCCCGTGGCAGTGAGCCACGCGGAGGTCTTGCGGCCGAGGCTTCGGCGGTCAACACGGTGGTGGGTGGAGGTCGTCATGGAAGCCCTTCAAGTCAAAAATCAAACAAAATATGGCCCCAGCGCTTATCCATTAAGCGCCGATAGCTATCAAAAACAGAGCGGACTCAGAAAGGCAAGTTGCCTTCGATCGTTGTCCTGTACAGCTTGCGGCGTTCGGTGTCTGGCGTGCCCGCAGCGAGGTGCATGACAGACCGGTTGTCCCAGAACACCAGGTCGTGCGGCTGCCACTGGTGGCGGTAGGTGAATTCGGGGCGCACGCTGGCGGCGAACAGTTCGGCCAGCAGGGCCTGGCTTTCGGCCTCCGGCAGGCCGACGATGCGCGTGGTGAAGTGCTCGCTCACGAACAGCGCCTTGCGGCCCGTCTCAGGGTGGGTGCGCACGACGGGGTGGATGGAGGGCGCCACCTCGTCGATCTGCGCCTGGGTGAGCTTCGGACGCCAGGGGCTCCTGGCGCGCAGCTCCTCGTACTTGGCCAGGTAACTGTGCTCGGCCTTGAGCGGCGCGATGCGCGCCTTGAGCGTCTCGGGCAGGGCGTCGTACGCGGCGTGCTGGTCGGCGAACAAGGTGTCGCCGCCCTCGCCCGGCAGCTCCTGCGCGTGCAGCAGCGAGCCCAGGCTGGGCTTGTCCTTGTACGACAGGTCCGAATGCCAGTAGTGGCCCGCATCGCCCAGGCCAATGGGCTGGCCCGCAGCGTCCTTGATGTTGGAGACGATCAGAATCTCGGGGTGGCCCGC
>SDXZ01000125.1 GCA_004210805.1 Acidovorax sp. | reverse complement strand
ACTGTGGATTCCTTGCCCATAAAACCACCTTGATGCAGCGTTGGCGACCGATGATCGTAACCAAAAGTGACCGCTATCATCGACCCTCTGTTCCTGCCTGTCCCGTCTTTTTGTGCACTCGGTCACGCCCTCCTTCCTCACTGCCGCCCTTTACCAGTTCGTGGACTTGCCGAACTTTGCAGAACTGCGCGAGCCCTTGCAGTCCCTGTGCGACACCCGTGGCGTGCGCGGCATGCTGCTGCTGGCGCCTGAAGGCATCAACGGCACCATCGCGGGCGCACCCGAGGCCGTGCATGCTGTGTTGGCCTGGCTGCGCAGCGACGCGCGCTTTGCGGCCCTGCAGCACAAGGAGGCGCGCGCCGAACGCATGCCCTTCTATCGAATGCGTGTGCGGCTCAAACGCGAGATCGTCACCCTGGGCGTGCCGGGCCTGAACCCCGCGCGCAATGCGGGCACCTACGTGAAGCCCGAGGACTGGAACGACCTCATTGACGACCCGGGCGTGGTGGTGGTGGACACGCGCAACGACTACGAGGTGGGCATCGGCACCTTTGAGCGCGCAGTGAACCCGCACACCCAAAGCTTTGCCGAGTTTCCGGCCTGGGTCGCCGAGCAATCGCAGCCCGGCGGCGTGCTGGCCGGCAAGCCGCGCGTGGCGATGTTTTGCACCGGCGGCATTCGCTGCGAAAAATCCACCGCCCTCCTCAAATCACAGGGGTTCGAGGAGGTCTTTCACCTGGAAGGCGGCATCCTCAAATACCTGGAAACCGTGCCCCAGGAAGCCAGCCGCTGGCACGGCGACTGCTTCGTGTTCGACGAACGCGTGTCGGTGGGCCACGGCCTCGTGCGCGGCCACCACCAGCTGTGCCGCTCTTGCCGCATGCCGCTGGGCGAGGCCGAGCTTGCTTCGCCACACTATGCGCGGGGCGTGAGCTGCCCTTATTGCCACGGCACACGCACGCCCGAGCAGGAACGCGCGCTGGCGGAGCGGCAACGCCAGATGGACCTGGCCACCCAGCGCGGTGAGGAACACATCGGTGCAAAGCAGCCTGGCCGGCCAGTGCGCCCTCCCGCCGAGGACGACCGTGGCGGAGGCGGCGGGGACGAACCGGCATGAGCGCCCTCCCCGTGCTCTATTCCTTTCGCCGCTGCCCCTACGCGATGCGCGCCCGGTTGGCCCTGGCGGTCAGTGGTCAGGTGTGCGAGTTGCGTGAGGTCGTGCTGAGGAACAAGCCACAAGGCTTGCTGCAGGCCTCGCCCAAGGCCACCGTGCCCGTGCTGGTGTTGCCGGATGGGCAGGTGCTGGAGCAAAGCCTGGACATCATGCTATGGGCATTGGCCAGACACGACCCCACCGGCTGGCTGACCCCCAGCGATGGCGATGTAGAGGCCATGCTGGCACTGATTGCCGAATGCGACGGTCCTTTCAAGCAGGCACTGGACCGCAGCAAATACCCGGACCGCTACCCCGAAGCTGACACAGCCCTGGCCCGCACGCACGCCGCGAAATGGCTGCAAGGTCTGGAGGCGCGGCTGACGGTCTCCCCCTTCCTTTTTGGCCCGCAACCGGCGCTCGCAGACATGGCCACCGCACCCTTTGTTCGGCAGTTTGCAGCCATCGACGCCCTATGGTGGGACACCCAACCCTGGCCACATTTGCAAAACTGGCTGGCACAGTGGCAAGCCAGCAGCCTGTTCGAGAGCGTGATGCGCAAGCTGCCGGCGTGGGTGGATGGGGCAGAGGGAGTGCTTTTCCCCTTTCCGGCAGATGCCAGATAGCTGGACGGGGACGCACTGCCGCAATGCGCGCTGCACGGGCCGCCGCTGCCCGCCAGCGTGACCGCGAGGGCGAAGGCGAAAGCGACACTGCACGGCAACGTCCCGTTGTCCTACCCAGGTCACGGTGTTCCCGGTCAACCATGCGTGCTCACCACTGAAAGCACAAAGATGACCGACCCCCGCAACATTGCGCACGACAAAAAAGTTCAGCAAGCCAAGAAGCACAACAATGAGGAGATCGCTCCCGGTGCCGACAAGACACCCCAGCCGGGGAAGAAAACCCCGATGGAGCACCATGCCTCTGACACCCCCAAGATCCCGGACGAGGCCGCCCCCGTGCCCACTGAAGAGAAGCCTTTGAACTGAAGGCTCGGGGCGGCTCAGGCCACGCGGGTCGGGGCCCCATTTAGAAATGCAAAAGGCGCTCCACGGAGCGCCTTTTGTATGTTCAATCAAAAGTGAGGGGCATCAAGAAGCCACTGCACCGATGGCGCCCTCTAGGCCATCGAATACCCCGAGCCACCCCGGCTGCCACCCTTCTTCAAGGCGCCCACCAGCAGCACCAGCAGCACGAGGCCAAACCCCACAAAACAGACAAACGACCAGTTGGCAATCGAGCCGCCCAGAAAGGTCCAGTCAATCGCTGCGCAATCGCCCGAACCGCGGAAGATCATGGGGATCGCGCGGCTGATGGGGTAGTTTTCGATCATTCCGTAGAAGTCGCGGCCGCAGGTGGCGACTTCGGGCGGATACCACTGCAGCCAGCTCTGGCGGGCTGCGACAAAAGCGCCGAAGCCTGCGGCTACCAGGGCCAGCACACCCCAGGTCATCCACCAGCCTTTTCGGGCCCTGGCGCTTGCCAGGCCTGTAAAGATTGCTACAGCAATGAGAGCGTAGCGCTGCACGATGCACATGGGGCAAGGCTCCAGGCCCACCACATGCTGCAGGTACATGCCAAACGCCAGCATCGCCACACAAGCCACGCTGATCAATGCCAGCACGCGGCGCGGGGCCGCAGTCAACCAATTCATTTTTACTCCCTCATCCAATAGCTATTGCAGGGCACTGCCCACGCAACCGGCATCGCCCGACGCCAGTGCCCCCGTGGATCTGGCTCCGCCAGTCCACCGGGGTGCGTCCCCACTCAGGGGGGAAGACGCGAAGCGGCTCAGGGGGGAGTCAAATCCCAGCGGCGTGGTCCAGAAAAACGCGGGCGCGGCGTGGTGTCACCACCAGCGTTTCGCCCTCCTTGAAACCCATCTCCTTGAACTGCTGCGCAGGGATCTGCGCTTCGATCAAGTGGTCCGGGGACGCATTGTCCGCTGGTTTGTGGTCGTCAGAAGGAATAAGTTCCAGCCGCGCAATCGGACCCACGACGATGGCACGGCTCAGTTGCGCGACGATGCCGCGCGGGCGTCCTTCGGCATCCAGGCCCGCGCCGGGCGAGTAGCGCTGCACGTCCAGGTCGTGCGGCCGCACATAGGCAAACGCCTTGGTGTCCTGCGTCGTGGCGTGCTCGGGCGAGTCGATCTGCATGCCCTCCAGATGCACCAGGCCTTCATGGGCCCGTCCGTGGAACAGGTTCACGTCGCCCAAAAAGCCGTAGACAAACGGGCTCGCAGGATGGTCCCACACCTGCTGGGGCGAGCCGCTTTGCTCGATGCGGCCCTGGTTGATCACCACCACGCGGTCGGCCACCTCCAGTGCTTCTTCCTGGTCATGGGTCACGAAGATGCTGGTCACATGCAGTTCGTCGTGCAGGCGGCGCAGCCAGCGGCGCAGTTCCTTGCGCACCTTGGCGTCCAGGGCGCCGAAGGGCTCGTCAAGCAGCAGCACCTTGGGCTCCACCGCCAGCGCGCGTGCCAGGGCGATGCGCTGGCGCTGGCCGCCGGACAGCTGCGAGGGGTAGCGGTCGGCCAGCCAGTCGAGCTGCACGAGCTTGAGCAGGTCGGTCACTTTCTGCTTGATCTGCGCATCGCTCGGGCGCTCGCCGCGGGGCTTGACGCGCAGGCCGAAGGCCACGTTCTCGAACACCGTCATGTGGCGAAACAGCGCGTAGTGCTGGAACACGAAGCCCACATTGCGCTCGCGCACGTGCACATCGGTGGTGTCTTCGCCGCTGAAATGGATCGTGCCCACATCGGCCGTCTCCAGGCCCGCGATGATGCGCAAGAGCGTGGTCTTGCCGCAGCCCGAGGGGCCGAGCAGCGCGATGAGTTCGCCCGACGCGATATCGAGGCTCACATCGCGCAGCGCCTGGAAGTCGCCGAATTGCTTGCTGACGTTACGGATTTCAATGCTCATGTTCTTCTTCCTTCAGCGCGCTGCAGTGGCTACAGCCGGCGCGGGCCGCTCGGGGGGCAATTCGGCAGCCGCCTTCAGCGCCTGCTCGTTGCGGTGTTCGGCAATGGTCTTGATGACCAGCGTGACCAGAGCCAGCAAGGCCAGCAGCGAAGCCGCCGCAAACGCAGCCACCGACTGGTATTCGTTGTAGAGAATCTCGACGTGCAGCGGAATGGTGTTGGTTTGCCCACGGATGTGGCCCGACACCACCGACACCGCGCCAAACTCGCCCATGGCCCGCGCGTTGCACAGGATCACGCCATACAGCAGGCCCCACTTGATGTTGGGCAGCGTCACATACCGGAAGGTCTGCCAGCCGGTGGCACCCAGCACGATGGCCGCCTGCTCCTCGTCGTTGCCCTGGGCCTGCATCAGCGGGATCAGTTCGCGCGCGATGAACGGAAAGGTCACGAAGATGGTGGCCAGCACGATGCCCGGCACGGCGAAGATGATCTTGATGTCATGCGCCTGCAGCCAGGGGCCGAACCAGCCCTGCGCGCCGAACATCAGCACGTAGATCAGGCCCGCCACCACGGGCGATACAGAGAATGGCAGGTCCACGAGCGTCGTCAGGAACGCCTTGCCCTTGAACTCGTACTTGGCAATGCACCAGGCGGCTGCCACACCAAACACGAGGTTCAGCGGCACGGCGATGAGCGCAGTGATCAGCGTGAGCTTGATGGCCGACCAGGCGTCGGGTTCACGCAGGCCTTCGAGGTACGCGCCAAAGCCCTTGCGCAGCGCTTCGGCAAACACCGCCGCAAGTGGCAGCACCAGGAACAGCAGCATGAAGATCAGCGCGATGGTGATCAACGTGTAGCGGACCCAGGGCGCTTCAGTAGTTCCCGCTTGTGCGCGGCGGATAGTCCGGGAGTTGTTGCCGCTCATGCTGGAGCCCCCGCGTGGCGCCGCTGCCATGCCTGTAGTGCGTTGATGACCAAAAGCAGGATGAATGAGATGACCAGCATGACCACGGCCACGGCAGTGGCGCCGGCGTAGTCGTACTGCTCGAGCTTGCCGATGATGATGAGCGGCGTGATTTCAGACACCATGGGCATGTTGCCGGCGATGAAGATGACCGAGCCGTATTCCCCCACAGCCCGCGCAAACGCCATGGCAAAGCCGGTGAGCAGCGCGGGAGTGATGGAAGGCAGGATGACCTTGGTAAAGGTCTGCAGGCGCGTGGCGCCCAGGCAGGTGGCGGCTTCTTCCAGCTCTTTTTCAGCGTCTTCGAGCACGGGCTGCACCGTGCGCACCACGAACGGCAGGCCGATGAAGATGAGCGCGATCACGATGCCCGCAGGCTTGAACGCAAGCTGGATGCCCATCGGCTCCAGGATTTGCCCGACCCAGCCATTGCCCGCGAGCAACGCGGTGAGCGAGATGCCGGCCACGGCGGTGGGCAGCGCAAACGGCAGGTCCACCAGCGCATCCACGATCTTCTTGCCCGGAAACTTGTAGCGCACCAGCACCCAGGCAATCAGCAGGCCAAACACCAGGTTGACCAGCGCTGCGAGGAACGATGCGCCAAACGTGAGGCGGTACGAGGCCATCACGCGCGGCGCGCTGATGGCCGCCCAGAATTGCTCCCAGGTCAGCGTGAAAGTCTTGAAGATCAGTGCCGACAGCGGGATCAGCACGATGATGCTCAGATAAAAGAGCGTGTAGCCCAGCGTTAACCCAAAGCCGGGCAGTACCCGCTTGGGCGCGCGGCGCCCGGCCTGCGCGGGGGCTGCCAAAGCAGCGCCCCGTGCGGCCACAGAAGTGGCAGCGGTCATGGCTTACTTGGCGCTGTACAGCTTGTCGAACTGGCCACCGTCGTTGAAGTGCACCTTCTGCGCTTCGGTCAGCGAGCCGAAATACTTGGCCACGGTGAATTGCTTGAGCGGCTTGAACGTGTCGGCGTACTTCTTGAGCACGGCTTCCGAGCGGGGGCGGATGGCGTGCTTGGCAGCAATTTCCTGCGCCTCTTCGGAGTACAGGTAGTCAAGGTAAGCCTTGGCCAGTTGGGCTGTGCCCTTCTTGGCCACGGTGCGCTCGACCACAGCCACGGGGTTCTCCGCCACCACGCTGACCGACGGGTAAATCGCATCGACCTTTCCGGAGCCGAACTCGCGGTCGATCGAGACCACTTCGGATTCGAACGTGATCAGCACATCGCCCTGGTTGCGCTGCAGGAAGGTCGCGGTGGCGTCACGCCCACCCTTGGCCAGGATCGGCACGTTTTTGTACAGCTTGCCCACAAACTCCGCGGCCTGGGCTTCGGTACCACCCTTTTCACGCACGGCGCCCCAGGCAGCCAGATAGGCATAACGGCCATTGCCGCCGGTCTTGGGGTTCACCACGATCACCTGCACGCCCGGCTTGATGAGGTCTTCCCAATCCTTGATGCCCTTGGGATTGCCATTGCGCACCAGGAACAGCATGGTCGAGGTGGTGGGCGATGCGTCGTTGGGGAATTTCTTGGCCCAGTCCTTGGCGACCACGCCGCTGTCGGCCAGGAACTGCACGTCGGTGGTCGTGTTCATGGTGACCACGTCAGCCGCGAGGCCGTCGTTCACCGCGCGCGCCTGGGCGCTGGAGCCCGCGTGCGACTGGTCGATCTTTACGTCCTGGCCGGTGGTCTTCTTGTAGTGCGCAGAAAAGGCGGCGTTGTAGTCCTTGTAGAACTCACGCGCCACGTCGTAAGAGACGTTGAGCAGCGAGTTCTGGGCGGCAGCCATGCCGCTGGCGGCCAGGGCCAGGGAGGCCAGGAGGGTCTTGAGTTTGAAGGAGGTCATGGTCGCTGCGCCCGAGGGTCTGTGCTGGAGATACGCGATTGTGCGGAGGCGCGCTTAAAACTCAAAAGAATATATTCTTGTTAAATAATCAACTATTGGCATATGGCGCTGGTCTGAGGCGACGAGCTTGTCACCAGTGAACAGCCACCGCTGCAGCGAAAAATTAGGCCAAAATGGCCCCTAGCGCTTAATAGCTAAGCGCTAGTAGCTATTAATTTAGTAGCAACTACAGCGCCGCAGACGAAACGGCCGGACGGACCGCAGGCTGCGCATGGCCTCCGTGCTCCCCCTCCAGAGACTGCAGCAACGCCCAGCCCAGTGGCCATTCGCCATGGCCCGACTCGACATTGATGTGGCCTGCGTTCTGCATGCGGACAAACTCGCTGCCCCAGGCCCGGGCATAGGCTCCCGCCAATCGAATCGGGCAAAACGGGTCATTGCTGCTGGCCACCACGATGCTGCGGTACGGCAGCGCCGCATAGGGCACCGGGGCAAAGTCGCTGAGGATGGCACGGCGCTCTGGGTCGGCAGGTGCCACCAGCAGCGCGCCGCACACCCGGGCCGCAGCTTCGGGGCCGATGTGGCTGGTGGCAATGCAGCCCAGGCTGTGCGCCACGATCACCACCGGGTGGGGCGCGGCGAGCACGGTTTTCTCAAGCTGGCTGACCCACGCGGAGCGGGTGGGCGTGATCCAGTCGTCCTGCACCACGCGGCTGGCGTGCGCAAGCCGCTCAGCCCACAGGCTCTGCCAATGGCCGGGACCCGAGTCGCGCCAGCCGGGGACGATGATGATGGAGGTGGTGGTCGTCACAGAAATCGGAGGGTGGGCCGCGGCGCGTGGCGTCAGAGCCCTGCCCTGTTTCGTACAGGCGTTTTATTTGTTGGGCTGCGGGGTGATGCGCAGGTAAGGCCGCACTGCCTTGAAACCCTTGGGAAAGCGCTGCGCGATCTCGGCGGGGTCCTGCAGGCTCGGTACGATGATCACGTCGTCACCGTCCTTCCAGTTGGCGGGCGTGGCCACCTTGTGGCTGTCGGTGAGCTGCAGAGAGTCGATCACACGCAGGATCTCGTTGAAATTGCGCCCCGTGCTTGCCGGGTAGGTGAAGGTGGTGCGGATGACCTTCTTGGGATCGATGATGAACACGCTGCGCACCGTGACCGTGGTCGAGGCGTTGGGGTGGATCATGTCGTAGAGGTCTGCCACCTTCTTGTCCGCATCCGCCAGGATAGGGAAGTTGACGGTGGTGTTCTGTGTGTCGTTGATGTCGCCTACCCAGCGTTGGTGCGAGTCGACCGGGTCCACGCTCACGGCGATGGGCTTCACATTGCGCTTGGCGAACTCGCCCGACAGTGCTGCGGTCTTGCCCAATTCGGTAGTGCACACGGGTGTGAGATCAGCGGGGTGCGAGAACAGCACCACCCACGAGTCACCGGCCCACTCATGAAAACGGAGGGTGCCGGCAGTGGAGTCCTGGGTGAAGTCGGGGGCGGTGTCGCCGAGTCGCAGAGTGGCCATGGAACATGCTCCTTCAATGTCTGATGGGGCATTCTGCGATCCGCTCTTTAAAACCCAAACGAATATATAGCTCTTACTTAATCGCGAAAAGGTCTATAAACCGGAGCGCTCATTCCTCGCCCAGCAAACGCTTGAGGCGTTCGGGATGGTTGCTCAGGAAATCGTGCGTCACCACAAAGTGCTCGGTGTCCTCGAACGCCACCTCAGACAAACCACCACCGTCAAACTGAATGATCTTGGCGTTCGGGTACGACAGCAGGATCGGCGAGTGGGTGGCAATGATGAACTGCGACTTGTCCTCTACCAATTGGTGAATGGCCGACAAGGCTGCGAGTTGGCGGTTGGGGGACAAAGCGGACTCGGGTTCATCCAGCAAGTACAAGCCCTTGCCCTGGAACTTGTGCGTGAGCAAAGCCATGAACGCTTCTCCATGGGAGCGGGCATGAAGCGACTTGCCGCCATACGAGTCCAGGTAACCCACCTCATCCATATAGGTAGCCACGTTGAAGAAGCTTTCGGCCCGCAGAAAATAGCCATCGCGGGGCGCTCGGTAGCTGCGCGCCAGCCGCAACACCTCATGCAGCGGCGATTCAGATCCTGCGGTGGCCAGCTGGAAGTTGCGGGTACCGCCCTCCGGGCTGTAACCAAGCGCCAGGGCAATGCCTTCCAGCAACGTCGACTTTCCAGACCCGTTCTCACCCACGAAGAACGTCACGTCGGGGTGAAACTCCAGCCGGTCCAGCTCGCGGATGGCAGGTATGTTGTACGGGTAGGTGTCGTAGTCGATCTCCGCATCCGGGCGGATACAGGCGCTCTGGAGGTAGGGTTTGGCAGACAGCATGCGCCCCATGCTAAAGGGCGGAAGAACCGGCGGTAGCGGTGCCGTCGCCCCGTTGCTGAAACCGAGATCGGAAAGGCCCGTCGCGCTGCCTCCAGCTCTCGAAAAAAACTTTCATTATTTTTAGCGCCGCTCAACCCCATTGCCCCGCCCCATTCGTTTCACTCAGCACCAACAACTTTTGATGGAGCTGCCATGAAAACCGGTTCATTCCCCCTCCCCGCCATCACCCACGCCGCACTCGCCGCCATGACCGCACTGCTGGCGCTGGCCAGTCTGCCGGCCCAGGCCGTTGGGCGCCTGGCCGACATCACCATCGTGGACCGCGACACCGGTGCCACGCTGCCGGTGCACTACGCCAAGGGGGAATACTGGGTGGCAGGCCGCCCGGGGGCGCGCTACGCGGTGACGGTGCACAACCGCATCGGAGAGCGGGTTCTGGCAGTGCCGTCGATAGACGGCGTCAACGTGCTCAGCGGCGAAACCGCGGCCTGGGGCCAGACGGGCTATGTGTTCTCGCCGCACGAGCGCTACCAGATCACCGGCTGGCGCAAGAGCAACAGCGAGGTCGCTGCGTTTGAGTTCTCCAGCCTGGCCAACTCCTATGCCAGCCGCACCGGCCGGCCCGCCCACGTGGGCGTGATCGGGGTGGCGCTGTTTCGCGAACGTCAGCCGCTGCCCTTGCCATCCGTCGCGCCGGAGCCCTATCGCCAACGGCGCGAACTCCGCGAAAGCGCAGATCGCCTGTCCGACACGCCGGCACCCGCCCTGCCCGCGCCAGCTCCAGCATCGCCCGCCGCGGCCGCACCTGCACCAGCCTCCGAGGCAGAGTCGTCGATCGCCGCGCAAGCAGCCGGCAACGTGGCGAAGGCGGCCCCAGCGGCTGCCGCCCGGCTGGGCACTGCGCATGGCCAGCGCGAGACCTCCGTCGTCTCGCATACCAGCTTCACGCGCCTGCAGGAACGGCCCAACGAAGTGATCACCATCCGCTACGACAGCCGCGAGAACCTGGTCGCTGCCGGCGTGATCCGCGAGCACCCCGTGCGCCAGCCGACACCCCGCGCTTTTCCGCAATCGGACAACCCGTCGTATGTGCCGGACCCTTCCTAGTAGCCTGTGCGGCGGAAGGCATCGAAGCGAAACGCGCGAGAACCGAGGATCGTGCGGTGCTACCGACCAGCCCAGGGCAGGCCCCTGGGCGCAGGATGCAGGACTGCACGAGACCGGTTTCTCGCGCGTTGCAGCCGATGCTCCTTCTGCCGCTCAGGCTCCTAGGGCTCCGGAGGGCGCCGAACGCACCGGTCTGCGCTGCACCTGCCATTGAATGGGCGCCTCGCATAATGCGCGGGTGCCAACCGCCCCATCACCCGATGAGCCCGTCGAAACCGATGAGACGCTGATGCGGCGTTTCGCAGCGGGTGACATGGGCGCCTTTGACACGCTGTACGGCCGGCACGAGCTGGCGGTATGGCGGTTTGTCTATCGCAGCGTCAAGGTCCAGGCGGTGGCCGACGACCTGCTGCAGGATGTCTGGTTTGCTGTGGCACGCACCGCGGGCGGCTATCAGGCCACCGCCAAGTTCCGCACTTGGTTGTTCACGCTGGCGCGCAACCGGCTGGTGGACCATATCCGCACCGCGAAACACCACGCCAGCCTGGACGCGAACGGCGATGATGAACGCAGCCTGGCGGACACGTTGGCCGCCGACTCGGGCTTTGGGCCGGTGCGGCAGTTGCAGTCCCGCGAGCAGGCGGCCGCCCTGATCGCCGCGGTGGAGCAGCTGCCGTTTGATCAGAGAGAAGCCTTCTTGCTGCAGGCCGAAGGCGACCTCAGCGTGCAGGAGATCGCCCAGGCCACCGGCGTGAATTTTGAGACTGCCAAGAGCCGCCTGCGCTATGCGCGGGCCAGCCTTCGCCAGCATCTGAAGGAGTTTGCATGAGTGCGCCGGACGACGAGCTGACCCAGCGGTACCGCGAAGCCAGTGCACAGGAGGATGCCCGCCCCGGCGCGCATGTGCGCGATGCCGTGCGTGCACACGCTCAGATGCTGGCTGCTGCAGGTGCTGCCGCTGCCGCGCCCGCTGCGCCGGCCCCGAACCATGCCGCTGCCAATCAGTCGCGTTGGAAAATCTCAGCACTGGCCACCGTCGCCGTGGTGGGACTGACCGGCTTGCTGATGCTGCAATTTGAACGTGGCTCCCCGGAAGAAAAAGAAATCGCCTACGGCCAGCGAAGGGCCGAGGCGCCAGCCCCTGCCGCACTGCCCGAGCCCTCAGCTTTGCCTTCGCCCGATCCAGTCCCGCAGGCCGCACCGGCCGCAGAGTCGAGCCCGGCAGCCGCTGCACCCCCTGCGGCATCGCCACGCATAGCCCGCGAACCGGCGACCCGTACGGCGCCCATCGCGGCGCAAGAATCCTCTCCACCCAGCGCGGCCGCCGCGAAACAAGGGGCAGCACCGACTGCACCGCCGGTACCCGCCAAGCCAGATGCAGAGACGGCCCAAGCCTCCAGCGGAGTCGGGGTCACCGCTGCCTCCGCGTCGCCGCCCGCGACTGCCGACCAGTCGTCCGCAACCCGGCCTCCATCGTCGCCGGCCCCGTCCGCCCCTGCAGCCCCACGCGCCGAAATGCGCGAACGCGCCGCAGCCGCAGCCGGCGCTGGAGCCTGTGGCGCAACGTCGGCG
>SDXZ01000124.1 GCA_004210805.1 Acidovorax sp. | reverse complement strand
GTCGGTGGTCGTCAGCATGCCCGCGAACACATCGCGGTAGGCCGGATCGCGCACAAACACGCGCACGTCGTGCCCCCGCCGCGCCAGGCCCCAGTACATGGCGGCCAGGTCGTTGGTGTCTCCGACGCCCAGGAATCTCATGGCTTGCGCACGGTCAGTGCTACGGCAGCGATGCGGTCCACTTCGGCGTAGGCGCTCTTGTGCAGCTCTTCGCCAAAAACGTCGGGGTCAAGCTCCTCGTAACTCCACACGCAGTCAGAGTCCGAGAGGTGGGTGCGGCAAGCGTCCTGGAGCGAATCCACGCCCCCGGCAATGGCGGCACCGGTGTACAGCACCAGCCGCCCCCCGGGCGCGAGCCGCGGCAAGCCTTCCCGCAGGATGCGCAGCGACAGGTCCTCGCCCCAGCGCCCGCCACCGTGGCGGTACAGGCGCTGGGCTTCGTCGTTCAGGTACGGCGGGTTGGCAACCACCAGGTCGAAGTCGCCCGTCACGGCGCTGAACAGATCGCCCTGTACGAACCCCACACCCGCCACGCCTGCCAGCGCCGCGCTGGCCCGGGCAAACACCAGGGCCGTGGCGCTGATGTCCGACAGAATGACCCGGGGCTCAAGCCGGCTCTGCGCCGTCGCAGCGACCAAGCCCCCCGCGCCCGAGCCACACCCCACATCCAGGATGCGGGGCCGCGCACCCAGGGGTCGCTTGGCCAGCTCACGCTGGATCAGCGTGGCGAAACGGTAGGTGTCGGGCCCAAAGAACACCGACTCGTTCTGGTCGGTCGGAAACGACGAGTGGGCAAACAGCAGCGTGCCGATGGTGGAATACCGGACTGCCGCCCGAAACAAGCCGTCAGCGGTGGGGCTTGCCAAGGCCGCGTCCTGCAGCCAGCCCATCACCTCGCCGGGCAGCAGGTCTTTGGCAAACGGTACGTTCCATCCAAAGACATCGCGAAGATCCCTTGCAGGGGCGGGGCCACGGCGGCCGAGCACCACTGCATGCGTGGCCGGGGTGATGGTGGTGAATTCGTAGCGCTGCGCTTGCAGCCATTGCCCGACGCGTAGCAGCGCGGTGCTTTGGCCGTCCCCCCCTCCGGTGGAGTTCATGTGCATTTCCTCTTGTATTGATGGATGCCCGTCGGTCTCAATTGCATCTGGCAGCGACCGCGACCCGGGGTCGGTGCACACGGGTCACGGCGGGCTGTGGATTGCGGAGATCCACGTTAAGCAACTCTGCCGCAAGGGCGTGTAAGACAAGGGAGAAGGATGGAAAGCGTGGCCATGGCATCAAGCTGCCACTGCCAATGCCACGGCTACCGCACGCGGGCCTGCTCACGCAGCGCCGCCTTGCAAGTTTCACCGCGCAACCGGCAAGCTTGCTGCACCAGCGCACCGGAATTTTGCGTGCTCCGATGAATAAAAGAGGTCCTACGCACGCGTAGTACAGGGCCTACCCCATCGCTTCCTGCGGCCCCAGAAACTGAACTTGCACACGGAGTCGGTCGTGTGTTTTTTTCCAACCACTTCAGGAGATAAAGATGGCCAACAGCAAGGACAACCAAAACCAGAACAGCGGCGGAAACAACCAGTCCGGCAAATCGGAACGTGGCTTTGCAGGCATGGACAGTGAGCGCCAACGCGAGATCGCAGCCGAGGGTGGCCGCGCAGCCCACGCCTCGGGCAATGCGCACGAGTTCAACTCTCAGGAAGCCCGTGAGGCCGGTGCCAAGAGCCACGGTAGCGGCAACAGCGCGTCCAATTCTGGTTCGAACTCGGGTTCCAGCTCCGGCTCGGGCAACACCCGCGGCGGCAGCAGCGAACAGCATGCCCGTGCTGGCAGCCAGAGCCACAAGAACGATCGCTGATCGTGCTTAAGGGGAGGGGCCGAAGGGCTTCGGCGCTTCGGCTCCCCTTCGTCAATGCATCAGTAGACACCATGGAGCCTGGTGGAAGAAATGCCGGCATTCGGCAGACCACTTCGACTGGTCTCGACTACACAAGACTCAGAGCCATCCTACGCAGTGAGCGGATGTCTCGCTCAACACTGTGTGTTTAGCTTTAACCGGGTCGATCGCCAGGGGCGGCTTACAGAACTCAGCAAAGCCGCCCAGGGCAAGGTGCTTGCCAGACGATCCGCTGCGCCCGCGCAGCAGGTCATGAGGCAGGCGAGTGAGAGTTTTGTCAGCCACTCCAAAGCAGATCCCCATTGAGAGGTACGCACGTGACTGCTCTAGCACCCGCATCGCGGGGAATCAACTTATCCAAGCCCCATACATTTCTTCCCGACTGGGATCACTATGTGGTGAGCAAGGTCAAACATGTGCGCGCTGCCATGTTGTCAGGCCTTGACGCATTCCAAGACGACACGTTTGTTGTGCCCTATGCCACAGGCTTTTTGGAGCTGACGGGCATGCGCGCTGGCGCACACAAGACGCTGCTCAAGATCGGGTTCACCGACTCGCCCGAGTTGCCGGCCCCCACCTTTCGCCTGTTAGACAACGAAGCGGTGGGCACCCTCATCATGTCCTCGCATTGTTTTGCACCTGCGCTGCAGTTCGCCAATTCCGCCATGGCGCATTTCCGCATCGGTGGAGATGGGCGCCGCAATGCGCTGGCGACCGACATGGCGTTGCTCAACACGCCGGCCTGAGGGAGCCTCCGCCCGCGGCACAAAAGCGGGCGTTCACGTCAGACCTCGGTTTGCCGCGCTGGCGTAATCAACTGGGAGTGCGGGCGCGCACAGCAACTCGCGCAGCGCCCTCGGCCCACCGTCCACCCCGTCAGGCAGTTGCTGTCAGAACCGCCGTCCCGCCCATATAGGGTCGGAGAACGGCTGGAATCTCGACGCTTCCATCCGCGCGCTGGTAGTTCTCCAGCACCGCCACCAGCGTGCGGCCCACGGCCAGGCCCGAGCCGTTCAGCGTGTGCACGAGTTCGTTCTTGCCCTGGGCGTTTTTGAAGCGCGCTTGCAGGCGGCGGGCCTGGAAGGCCTCGCAGTTGCTCACCGAGCTGATCTCGCGGTAGGTATTCTGCGCGGGCAGCCACACTTCCAGGTCATAGGTCTTGGCGGCGCCAAAGCCCATGTCGCCGGTGCACAGGCTCATCACGCGATAAGGCAGGCCGAGCTTTTGGAGCACGGCTTCGGCGTGGCCGGTCATAGCTTCCAGCGCTTCGTAGCTCTTGTCGGGGTGGGCGATTTGCACCATCTCAACCTTGTCGAACTGGTGCTGGCGGATCATGCCGCGCGTGTCGCGGCCGTAGCTGCCGGCTTCAGACCGGAAGCACGGCGTGTGGGCCGTGAGCTTGATGGGCAGCTCCGATTCGGCCACCACCACGTCGCGCACAAAGTTGGTCAGCGGCACCTCGCTGGTGGGGATGAGGTACAGCGCGGCGTTGTCGGGCACCGGTTCGCCGTCCTGGCCGCCCTTCTTGGCGGCAAACAGGTCGCCCTCGAACTTGGGCAGCTGGCCCGTGCCCTTGAGCGAATCGGCGTTCACGGCGTAGGGCACATAACACTCGGTGTAGCCGTGTTCCTGGGTCTGCACGTCCAGCATGAACTGCGCAAGCGCGCGGTGCAGGCGGGCAATGGGCCCCTTCATCACGGTAAAGCGCGAACCCGAGAGCTTGACGCCCATGTCGAAATCCAGGCCCAGCGGCGTGCCCACGTCCACGTGGTCCTTCACTTCGAAATCGAAGGTAGCGGGGGTGCCCCAGCGGCGCACTTCGACGTTGCCAGCTTCGTCGCTTCCCACCGGCACGGATTCGTGCGGCAGGTTGGGCACCGCCACCAGCATGGCTTGCAGCTCGGCCTGGATTTGCTCCAGGCGGGCGGCGGATTGTTCCAGCTCGGCTTTGCCCGCAGCCACCTGGGCTTTGATGGCTTCGGCACCGTCCTTGTCGCCCCGGCTCATCAGCATGCCGACCTGCTTGGACAGCTGGTTGCGCAGGGCCTGCAGCTCTTCGGTGCGGGTCTGCAGCGTCTTGCGCTCGGACTCCAGGGCTTGGAAGGCGGAGACGTCCAGGAAGGTCTGGGGCTTTTTGCGGGTTTCCAGACGCGCGATAACGGTGTCGAGGTCTTTGCGGAGGAGGAGGATGTCAAGCATGGTGCGATTCTAGGGGGCGAAGGCGGCGTGCTCGGGTGCAGGTCGGTTTCGGCCAGCTGAGACCCTCGATGCAGCACGCCGCATGTTGCGACGACTAGCGCGCCGCCACGATTGGCGGCCCTTCAGAGACCCCCTGGGCAGCCTGCAGCAAGTTATCGACATCCCACTGGTCATCGGCATGCTGGCCGTATTTGCACGCCACGATGACACCCTGCGCATCCACGAGGAAGTCTGCGGGCAATCCAAAGACGCCGTTCTCAGCCTTGCGATAAAAGCGGCGCTGGCCCAGCACCCATCGCGCGCCGTTTATCAGCACACGAAAGTGAAACAGCGCCCCCAGCGATGTCTCCACCCCCCAAGCGCGGTAGTACTGCTTGGCAGGGTCTGCCACGCAGGAAAAAGGCAGCTGGGCCTGGTACTTGCGCATCTCTTGGGCACTTGAATGAAAGAAGACCACTTGCCGAATGCCAGCGGCGTGCACTTCGTCCACCCTGCGGGCCATCGAGATCAAGTGAAAGTTGCAGACTGGACAGCCAGCAAACCGACGGAACTGAACGTGAACCAGCCCGTTGTTGCGGCCGGGCACTGTGACTGGACTGCCATCGATGGCCGTGGTGTTGGTACGCGGAGCTTTGTCGCCCACCTTGAGTCTTGCCATCTTGATGCGCCTTTGCCTTACTGTAATTTTAAGTACGATGTACGTATTTTGACATCCATTCATAATTCCAGTCAACCTCCACACCGAATCGCAAAGCTGCAACGCATGGGCCGCACCCCGAAATTCACCCGAGAACAGCTACAGGCCACCGCCCTCTCCATCGTCGATGAAAAGGGGTTGGACGGCTTATCCATGCGCACGCTTGCTGCGGCTTTGGGCACGGGCGCGATGACTCTTTACAACTATCTGGCGACCCGGGAGGAACTGGATGTGCTGGTGGTGGAAGCTGTGGTCGCGCGCGCCACATGGACCATGCCCCCAAATGCCACTTGGCAGGACGAACTGCTGCACGTGGCAAAAGGCGTCTGGGATGCCGTCCGCGCCCACCCGAACGTTGTCCCGCTGGTCCTGACGCGGCGCAGCCGATCGGCCGCCGTCTGCCACTTCGCCGAGTCGCTGCTGGCTCCGCTGGCACGCGGCGGTTTGTCAGAGGATGCACTGCTCGTCGCTTTCAGGGGGGTGACGGCCCTCATCATGGGGCTGGCGCAAGGAGAGCTTTCCGGCCCGCTGGCCTTGCAGGCGGGCGAGTGTGCGCAAGAAACCATTCAGCGGTTTCGCGCGTTGCCTGCAGACAGGTTCCCCCACCTGATTGATGCCGCGGGTGCTGCCATGCGGTCAACGCCTGAAGCAGAGTTCGAGGCGGCGATGAAGATATTCATTGCCGGCTTGCATTCCATGGAGTCGGATCGGACCGCGTCCAGAGCGCGTGAAGCGCGCGGATCGGCGGGCTAAGCAAGCGTCGAGGGGTCGAAGTTGGCGCCACACAGGATGAGCGCCACCGTCTCCTGCGGCTGGGGCTTGTAGGCGCCGGTTTGCAGTGCGGCCAGGCCCAGCGCGGCAGCCGGCTCCACGGCCAGTTTCAGCTCCTTCCACAGCCACAACTGGGCGGCGCGGATGGCGTCGTCGGGAAGCAGCAGGGCATCGTGCACATGGCGCTGGCTGATCTGCCAGCCGATGGCGCCGATGCGGCGCGCGCCGAGCGAGTCGGCGGCCACGCCGCCCACCTCCACGTCCACCGGCTGGCCCGCAGCGCGCGCGGCGTGCAGGGTGGGGGCGCGCTCGGGTTCCAGAGCGACCACGTGGGCGCGGCTCTCCACCCACGCGGCCACGCCGCCAATCAGCCCGCCGCCGCCCACACTGACCAGCACGGTGTCGGGCAGGCGGCCGCCCTGCTCTTCCATCTCCAGCGCCAGGGTGCCTGCACCGGCTACCACTTCGGGCTGGTCGTAGGCGTGGGCTTGCAATGCGCCCGTAGCCTTTTGGCGCGCAACGCAGGCTTCAAACGCCTCGGAATAGGCGGCGCCCGTGACGACCACCTCGGCGCCCAGGGCCCGCAGGCGCGCGCGCTTGGCTTCGGGCGAGACCTCGGGCACAAACACCTCGCAGCGCACGCCCAGCGCCTGGGCGGCTGCCGCCACGGCGATGCCGGCGTTGCCACCGGACGCAATGATCACGCCGCTCGCGGGCACCGTGTGGGCCAGCAGGCGGTACAACATGCCGCGCGCCTTGAAACTGCCGCCTACCTGCAGGTGCTCCAGCTTGAGCCAGACCTCCGCGCAGTCCACCCCCAACGATGCGCCCGGCAGGCGCAGCAGCGGCGTGGTGCGCAAAAAGCCGGGCTGGCGGGCGTGGATGTGGCGGCGGGCGTCGGCAATGGCGGCGCGATCGATCATGCGGAAACTCCAGGGGGACCAAAAGGCGAGGCAGGCAGTGTAGGGGCTGGAAAGTCCCCGCCATCACCACGCCATCGCTGCCAATACCCGCGCCCGCAACACACCGATACACCACCGCCCTGCGCCAGACCACCGGAGCTGCCGATAACATGGAAAGGCCCGCTGATCGGCGGGCGCGCCAGCAGGAGGCACCTTATGTTCTTTGTGTTCGGCCCATCAGGGCAGATGTACCGGGGCGGGCCGGAGAACCTCTCGCACGTGGCCCCGGTGCGGCGGGTGCAGCGGCCGCAGGCGTTGCACACCCGCACGCTCGATGCGCCCGACGAGCCCTTCCTGCCAGTCTCGCCCCAGTTCACGCCACCCACCAATCTGCGCCTGCAGGACGCCGTCAGCGCCTATGCCCAGGTCGAACAAGGCCCCCAGCTGGCGCGCCAGCCGCTGACCAAGGTGAGCGATGTGATGACGGCCAACGCCGTGAGCGTGCCGCCGGACGCGCTGGTCAACGACGCCTGGCAGACCCTGGCCGAGCACAAGGTGGCGCAGGCCCCCGTGGTCGACGCGCAGGGCCGCGTGGTCGGCCTGCTGTTGCGGGCCGACATGGCGCCGCTCGATCTGCTGCCCGAGCCCGGCGCGGTGCAGCAGGCGATCGACCTGGCCCGCCGCCCGGTGGCTGAAGTGATGGTGAGCCCCGTGCCCACCGTGGCCGCCGACACCGAGCTGCGCCGCGTGGCGGCTGTGCTGCTGGAAACGGGCCTGCCCGGCCTGCCGGTGACGGACGATGCGGGCGCGCTGGCGGGCTTTATCTCGCGCACCGACATCCTGCGCGCCGTGGCGGCCGACCCGCCGCTGGACCTGTGGAGCGGGCAAGCGATGCCGCTATGACGGCTGGGACATCACCGATTTGGCATCAAAATGGCCTCTAGCGCTTGATACATAAGCGCTATAAGCTATTAATTTAGGAGCAAATGCCCCGCAAGCCGCAAGGGACCGCCCTGCATCGCTCCCCGCGCCTCAATGCGCCGCAGGTCCGGTCTCGGGCGTGCGCTCGCGAATCTCCAGCCCCGTCGCCGCGTCGATGCGCAGCCCCTTGGGCAGTGGGAATTTGATGGTCTCCTCGATGCCGTCCATGCTGCGCACCGACACCGCGCCCAGCGCCTTGATGCGGTCGATCACCTCGCGCACCAGGATCTCGGGCGCCGACGCCCCCGCGGTCAGGCCCACACGCTGGGCCCCGTCAAACCACTCGCCGCGCAGCTCGTCCGCACTGTCCACCATATAGGCAGTGGTGCCCAGCTTGGCGGCCAGCTCGCGCAGGCGGTTGCTGTTGGAGCTGGTGGGGCTGCCCACCACGATCACCACATCCACCTGCGGGCTCAGCACCTTGACGGCATCCTGCCGGTTCTGCGTGGCATAGCAGATGTCCTGCTGCTTGGGCTCGCGCACCTGCGGAAAGCGCGCGCGCACGGCGGCGCTGATCTCGGCCGCATCGTCCACGCTCAGCGTGGTCTGCGTGACGACTGCCAGCTTGGCAGTCTGCGCGGGTTGCACGCGCGCCACGTCGGCCACGTCTTCCACCAGGTGGATGCCGTGGTCAAGCTGGCCCATGGTGCCCTCGACCTCGGGGTGGCCCTTGTGGCCGATCATGATGAACTCGTAGCCCTCTTTGGCGAGCTTGGCGACCTCGACGTGCACCTTGGTCACCAGCGGGCAGGTGGCGTCAAAAATGCTGAAGCCGCGCGCCACGGCCTCTTGCTGCACCGCCTTGCTCACGCCGTGGGCGCTGAAGATCAGCGTGGCGCCGGGCGGCACGTCCGACAGCTCTTCGATAAAAATCGCGCCCTTGGCCTTGAGGTCGTTGACCACATAGGTGTTGTGCACGATCTCATGGCGCACGTAGATGGGCGCGCCAAATTTTTGCAGTGCGCGCTCCACGATTTCAATGGCGCGGTCCACGCCGGCACAAAAGCCGCGCGGCTCGGCCAGCAGGATCTCTTGCGGGGCCTGCATCACAGAATCCCGATCAGTTCGACTTCGAACGTCACCGGCTGGCCCGCCAGCGGGTGGTTGAAGTCAAACAGCACCGCGCCGTCTTCGCGCACCTGCTGCACCGCGCCGGCGTAGCTGCCCTGCCCGTCGGGCGTGGGGAACTGCACCACGTCGCCCACGCTGTAGCGCTCGTCGGGGTCGCCCAGCTGGTTCAAGAGCTTCTTGGCCACCCACTGCTGCATGTCGGGGTTGCGCTCGCCAAAGGCCTCGCCCGCGGGCAGCTCGAAGGTGGTGCGGGTGCCTTCGACCAGGCCCAGAAGGTGCTGCTCCATCGCAGGCGACAGCTGGCCCCCGCCCAGGGACAGTGTGGCGGGCTTGTCGGCAAAAGTGTTGATCACATCCCCCGCCGGGCCGGCCAGGCGGTAGTGCAGCGTGAGGAAGGAGCCGGGCTGCACAGTGGGAAGGGAAGCGTCGATAGAGGTCATGAAAGTCCCGATAAACTGATCTGTATTGTAGAAAACCGGGCATAGCCCTACGCCGTCGGCTCCTGACGGGCGTCAAAGACCCTGCGCCATGCCCCTCAAAGACCTGCCTGCCGACGCCCAACCGCGCGAAAAGCTCCTCGCGCGCGGCCCCGCTGCGTTGGCCGATGCCGAACTGCTGGCCATCCTGCTGCGCACCGGCATCGTGGGCAAGGGCGTGCTGCAGATGGCGCAGGAGCTGCTCGACCCTCCATCCATCGACACCGCCACCGGCAAGATCACGGGCGGGTTCGGTGGCATTGCCGGCCTGCTGCACACCAGCGCCGCAGATCTGGAACGCATCAAGGGCCTGGGCCCCGCCAAACGCGCCGAGCTGGTGGCGGTGCTGGAGCTGGCGCGCCGCGCCCTGGCCCAGCAGCTGCGCGAGCGCGAGGTCTTCGGCTCGGCAGACGCCGTCAAGCACTACCTGCAGCTGCACCTGGCAGCCAAGGGCCATGAGGTGTTTGCGGTGCTGTTCCTCGACGCGCAAAACCGCCTGCTGGCCATGGAGGAGCTGTTTCGCGGCACGCTCACGCAGACCAGCGTGTATCCGCGCGAAGTCGTGCTGCGCGCACTGCACCACCAGGCCGCTGCCGTGGTGCTGGCCCACAACCACCCGAGCGGAAGCGTCGAGCCCAGCCGCGCCGACGAGGCGCTGACCCAGACGCTGAAAACCACGCTGGCCCTGGTGGACGTGCGCGTGCTCGACCACGTGATCGTGGCGCCCGGGCAGGCGTTGTCGATGGCGGAAAAGGGATTGGTGTGATGCCAGCAGCCCCCCCGCCCTCCTCGCCTCCGGTGCCGCCACCAACACCCTTCACGGCGCTGCAGGCCGCGCTGGCCCGCGCTGCGCGCGCCGGGCGCGGCCCCGGTGCGGCTGCCAGCGATGGCCCGGCCAGCGCATCCCCATCGGCACCCGATCCCGCGCCCGCCGCCAGTGCCGTACCCCGCGGGGCAAGGCGCGCCGCAGTGGCCAGCCAACGGGCCGCGGCCAAGGCGGGGCAGCGCCCGCTGCAGCCACCCCGGCCCGCGGGTTCAGCATCCACCGCGAACACACCAGCCCCACCCGCACCGCGGCGGCGCGCGCCACCGGCACCACGCAGGGCGGGCGAACGCATCACGCAACTGCAGGACTTGGCCGCTGTGTCCCGCCGCCTGCGCGAAGCCCAGGAGCGCGCCGAGGCCGAAGAAAAAGCCCGCCGCGAGGCGGCAGCACGCCAGGAGGCCGAGCGCCACCTGTTCAGCCGCAGCGTGGGCGAGGTCACGCCCCTGCGCAACCTCAATCTGGCGCGCCTGCGCCGCCGCCTGCCGCCGCCCCTGCCGGTGCAGCACTGGCTGGACGAAGAGCGCGTGTTGCTCGAATCCATCAGCGACGACTTTGATGTGAGCACGCTGCTCGACACCGACGACCAGCTGAGCTTTCGGCGCCCCGGTATCGGCGTGGAGGTGACACGCCGCCTGCGCTCGGGCCACTGGAGCATTCAGCGCCAGCTGGACCTGCACGGCCTGCGCGTGGACGAGGCGCGCGAGGCGCTGAGCGACTTCATCCGCCACGCCCACAAGACCGGCCTGCGCTGCGTGCGCGTGGTGCACGGCAAAGGCTTGGGCTCGCCGGGCAAAAGCCCCGTGCTCAAAAGCCGAGTGCAGCGCTGGCTGGTGCAGAAGAACGAGGTGCTGGCTTTTGTGCAAGCCCGCCCCATGGACGGCGGTGCCGGCGCGCTAGTGGTGCTGCTGCAGCCCGTGCTGCACCGAAATTGAGGCCAAAATGGCTTCCAGCGCTTATCCCATAAGCGCTAGCAGCTATTAAAAAAATAGCGAATAACCCAGACTGGTTGCCCGTCCACAAAGGCCAGCGTCCGCCAGCCACCCCTCTACTTCGACAGGTCAACCGCGTACTTCGACGTGCCCTTGCCCGAGCCGTCATCGGCTGCCACCAGGGTCACGTTCGACAGGCCCGCAGCCTGCGCCACGCTGAGCCCATTGGCGCCCGAGCTGAACACCACCGGCCCGGCCACCGTGGCCTTGGCAAAGCGCCAGCTCTTGGCCGCGCCGTTGCCCGTGCGGGTCACGGCCGGGTTCTTGCGGACGTACTCGATCACCACGTCGCGGTTGGCGTCGGGCGAGGCCCAGATGGTCCCCGAGCCATCCAGTTTGTCGATGAAGCTCTTGCCGCTGGTGGCGCGGTAGTTGTTGGTGGCGATCACGAACTCCTGCGCCACATCGATGGGCTTGCCCAGGTAGGAGAGGTTCTGGATGCGGCTGCCCACAGGCTTCGTCACGTCGATCTCGTATTGCACATCGGCAGTCGTGAACATGTCGAAGTTGTAGCCCGGGAAGGTGCTGATGAGCTGCTGCTCGCCGGTCTTGGCCGGGTCGATCTGGTTGAAGCGCTTGGCGGCGGCTTCCAGCCAGTTCTTGATGTCGCCGCCGTTGACCTTCACCGCGTACACCGTGTTGGGGTACAGGTACAGGTCGGCCGCGTTGTTGATGGCCAGCGGGCCCACGGCCACGTCGGTGTAGTCGGCGCCGCCCTGGAAACCGCTCTTGAATGGCGCGCTCACCGACAGCACGGGCAGCTGCGCATACTGCGGCAGGCTGGCCTTGAGGTACGCGGCCACATAGGCCTGCTGCGCCTGGTTCACGATCTGGATCGCGCCTGGGTCGCCCACATCGGCAAACAGCGTGCTCATGCGGAAGTCCGTCTGGCCGATGGGCGTCTTCACGTACTGGATGGCCGCCTGGTGCTGGGTCTCGATCAGCGGCGCCACGCTGGTGTCCGCATCCACCGTCACCGTGGTGCCCGCCGCGTTCTTGCTTTGGATGTTGCGCAGCTCGGACTTGCTGGCCGCCTTGTTGACCGTCCACTTGGCGCCATCCCACTGCAGCGCCAGCTGCACCACGCCCAGCGACTTGCCCCAGGAGCTGGCCATCACGGCAGGCACGCCGTTCACGGTGCCGGCCTTGTGGTCCAC
>SDXZ01000123.1 GCA_004210805.1 Acidovorax sp. | reverse complement strand
TCTCCTGAAAACGTTGGGGGGCGGAGGTGGGTGCAGCGCGGCGCGGCGCGGCGCGCGTTAGCCCTGCGGTTGCATCGTGGCAGCGGCGCCCGCCCCGTGCAAGAAAAAGCAGCCACCGCAGGGCGCATTGCGGTGGCTTGCTGGGGGATGCAATGGAGTGCGGTGGGCAACGGTGGGCAGCGGTGGGCAGCGGTGGGCAGCGGTGGGCTCAAGCGGCCAGCGCCTGCGCCCACCGGCCTTGCGCTACTTGCAGCTGAAGCTGCTGGCGCTTTCAATGTCGCCCGTGCCGTTGTAGCGCGCCACCTTGGGGTAGGCGCACAGCGGACGCGTGCGGTTGGCGGACCAGCTGGCGGGCAAGTCGGGGTTGGGGCCGGCGACGTTGCCTGCAGTCCGCACGCCGGCAACCACGCTGTCGGGTGCCTGGCCTTTTTCCACCCAGTTCACCAGGGACGTGAGCATGTCGAACTGGTCGGTGGCCGGGCCCATGCCGCAATGCGACATCCCGGGGACGGGGTAGTACCGCGCAAAGTTCGATGCGTCGCCGCTGTTGTTGTTGCGCAGGCCGTCATACCAGCTGGCCGTGTCGTTGGCCGAGAAGATCGGGTCGCTCACGCCGTGGTAGACCATCACCTTGGCGCCGCGCTGCTTGAGCGTGGACAGGTTGGTCGGGTTCACGGGCTGCATGAAGCTCAACCCCGATTCGGTGTAGACGCCGCTGGTGGCGTTGACCGATGCGAGCATGGTGTCGATGGACGTGCCCAGTGCAAACGCCGGGGCGCTGAAGCCCGTGGGGGACACCGGCGGCGAGCCCCAGGTCATGGCCGTCATCGCGGGGTCGATGTTGGTGGAAACAAAGAACTCCCAGAATGCCGAGTCCGCGGCGTTGTGGCCGGTGTCGAACGGGAAGCTCGCGTAGAACTTGTTGCCTTTGCTGTCCACAGCGCCCGAGAAGATGGGCGCGATCGCCGTCTTCTGGGCGGGCGTCAGGCAGCTGCCGTCCCGCGCGCCGGAGCACGATGGGATGTCGCGCTGGAAGTCGAAGCTGGCCTGGCAGGCGGCGGTGTCTTGCACGATGCCGTCCTTTGCCCCGTCGAGCGCATCGCACTTGTCAAGCACCTTGGCAGAGACCATGGCCCGTTCGGCGCTGGTGAACGCGGTGGACAGGTCCGCTGGGTTGGTGGCAATGGTCGCGTACTGCTTGGCGCCGAACTGGTTGGCGATGGCGGCCAGCGGCAGGCGGTAGCCGGGCGCACCGGCCAGGTAGCCATCGTATTCGCCGGGCATGCGCGTCATGGCCACGAAGGTGTGGCGTCCGCCGTTGGAGCAGCCGCCGATGTACGAGCGGTCAGGCCGCCGGCCATAGGCTGCGGAGATCAGGTCTTTGGCCATGGGCGTGAGCTTGGCCACGGCCTGGTAGCCATAGTCGAGCCGGGCCTGTGCATCAATGCCGAAGAAGAGGTCTTGGCCGCCCTTGTGCCCGGCGTCGGAGCTGATGACGGCAAAGCCTTGCTGGAGCGCCGTGGTGGGCATGGGACCGCCACCGCCGAGGGCGGTGACGACCTCGCCATCGGAGCCGCCGTTGGCCTGGTAATAGAACCGGCCGTTCCAGTCCAGCGGCATGCGCATCTCGAAACCGACGGCGTAGCGCCGGCCATCCTGCGGGCTGGTGCGCGCATTCGTTTCGCCGCGCACCAGGCAGTGCGCCGCCAAAGGGGCGGTGCCACGGGTCAGCACGCCGGCTGCGATCTGCTCGGCCTGCGTGATTTGGGTGCCAGGGTGGTTGAACCGGCTGGCAAGCTCGGCACAAGTGGCCAGCTTGCCGGGGGACGCCGCGGCCAGCTGCGGCAGCGCCGTATCAGACGACCCGCCACCGCACCCCATCAGCAGGGCGGCGGGCAAAGTGGCCAGGGCCAGCGGGTGGATGCGCATTCTTCTTTTCGCGATGTTCATGCTGTTGTCTCCGGTTTTTCTGAGGCGCAGGAAGGCCCGCAGCGCGGCCTCGACACGCTGTGGGAGGGGAAAAGAATGGAGGGTTGGGTTTGCTACTGAATCAGGAGCTGGTTGCGCCGATGGAACAAGCGCTGGAGGCCAATTCGGGCACAAATTCGGCGCTGGGGGTCGTCGCGAGACGCTCGCGCACGATGGCAATGCGCAGGTCGAACTCGGGCAGCACCCAGCGGGCAAACGCCTCGTCCGGTGCAGCCCAGCGCGCCACGGCTTCAGCGGATGCACCCGCGCCAGCGCCCGCGCTGCCGTGTGGAACAGCAGCCGGGCTGGCCGCGCTGATGTGGCCCCAGGCCCATTCCAGCAGCACCAGCGCCACGGCGCGCAGGTAGTCGTCGGCCACCCAGTAGGGCAGCTCGGGGTCGGCCTGCGCGGCGCGGGCCAACGCCTGGGTGACCTCGATCAGCGTGCGGCGGCGCGCCAGCGCTGCGGTGGGCGTGATGGCGTGGCCGCCCGGCGCCGCGGGCAGGGCGTCGAGCAGCGCAGCCAGGCCCTCGCCGCCATCGGGCAGCACCTTGCGCACCAGCAGGTCAATCGCCTGGATCTCGTTCGTGCCCTCGTAGATCATCGCCACGCGCGCATCGCGCACGATCTGCTCGATGCCCCACTCGCGCACATAGCCGTGGCCGCCGAACACCTGCAGGCAGTCGCTCGCGCCGTGAAAAGCTTGGGTTGTGAGCGCGGACTTGAGCACCGGCGTGACCAGCGCACACCAGCGCTGCGCGGCGGTGCGCTCGGCCGCGCCGGTGCTGTGCTGGGCGGCATCGAGCTGCAGCGCCGTGTGGTACGCCAGCACACGCCCGCCGTCGATCCACGCGCGCTGCGTGGCGAGGATGCGGCGGATGGCGGGGTGGTCCTGGATCAGGCTCGTGTCCTTGGCGCCGGGCGCGCGCATCTGGCGGCGCTCGGCCGCGTAGGCACTGGCCTTTTGCCACGCAGCTTCCAACAGGCCAATGCCCTGCAGGCCCACGTGCAGGCGCGCGGCGTTCATCATCACGAACATGGCGCTCAGGCCCTTGTTCGGCTCGCCCACCAGCCAGCCGGTGGCGTCGTCAAACCGCATGACGCAGGTGGGGCTGCCGTGCAGGCCCATTTTTTCTTCGATGCGCTCGCAGACCACGGCATTGCGCTCGCCCAGGCCATCCGGACTTTCGACGTTCGGCAATACCTTGGGCACCAAAAACAGCGACAGTCCTTTGGGCCCCGCCGGTGCATCGGGCAGCCGTGCCAGCACCAGGTGCACGATGTTGTCGGTCAGGTCGTGTTCGCCGCCAGAGATAAAAATCTTGCTGCCATTCACGCGCACGCTGCCGTCGGGCTGCGGCACGCCGCGTGTGCGCACCAGGCCCAGGTCGCTGCCCGCGTGGGCTTCGGTCAGGCACATGGTGGCCAGCCATTCGCCGCTGGCGATCTTGGGCAGATAGCGGGCCTTGAGGTCGTCGCTAGCGTGGTGCCGGATGCATTCGTACGCACCGTGCAGCAGCCCGGGCGCCATGGTCCAGCCGTGGTTGGCACCGGCCAGCCATTCAAACAGCACACATTCGAGCACCGCGGGCAGGCCCTGGCCGCCGTCTTCCGGCGCGCACGAGAGCGACGGCCAGCCCGCTTGCCAGAAGGCCTGGTACGCATCGCGAAAGCCTTCGGGGGTATGCACATGGCCCGCGTCAAAGCGGCAGCCTTCTTCGTCGCCGGTGCGCTGCAGGGGGGCGATGGCGCTGTCTACAAACTTGGCCGCTTCTTCCAGCACCTGCACAGCCAGTTCGCCATCGGTGTCGGCAAACGGCGCCAGCGCCTGCCACCGCGCAGGGGCCTGCAGTACCTCGGTCAGCAGGAACTGGATGTCGGTGAGGGCCTGGCGTGCTTGCATGGATTGCTCACTATTTGATAGCTGCTGGCACTTATCTGAAAAGCGCTGGAGGCCGTTTTTTTCCAAATTTCGTCTGCACAGCCAAGGTGGCTGCTTGCGCGCTGGCTTCGACAGGCTCAGCCCGAACGGGTGGGGCGAGGATTGCGCCCGCCGCCCGTCGATACCGGAGCGCGCCCGGGCGAGGGCCGCTGCGCAAGGGCCGCCCCGCCGCGCTGGCGGCGTCCCCCTGGGGGGAAGGCGCGTCAGCGCCTCAGGGGGCTTCTTAGGACTCTGCGGTGAACCCGATCTTCTTGATCAGCGGGCCCCAGCTGTCGTACTCGGCCTTTTGCCAGCGCGCTTGCTCTTCGGGCGTGGAGCCGTGGGGCATCAGGCCCACGATGGCCAGACTGTCGATGACCGACTTTTCCTTCAGCGCCGCGTTGATGGCGGCGTTGGCGGCGGCGATCACGGGTTTGGGTGTCGCGGCCGGTGCGTAGAAGCCAAACCACTCCTCGGTGGTCAGCTCGGGGAAGCCTTGCTCGGCAAACGTGGGCACGTCGGGCACGTACTGCGAGCGCTTGGGGCCCGAGGTGGCCAGGATGCGCAGCTTGCCCGCCTTGTAGTTGGCAATGAAGTCTCCATGCGGCGTGACCATCGCGGCGACCTGCCCGCCCACCACGTCCGTCACGCCAGGGATGGAGCCGCGGTAGGGCACGTGGCGCAGGTCCACGCCGCTGTTGATGCCCAGCAGTGCGCCCAGGAAGTGGGGCGTGGAGCCCGCGCCAGGCGAGCCGTAGCTCGCGTCCTTGGGGTTGGCCTTGGCCCAGGCCAGGAAGTCCTTCACCGTCTTCACGCTGGCCGGCACCATGGGGCCCACGGCCAGGCCGTGGTGCATCACGGCGGCGATCGACACGGGCGCGAAGTCCTTGTCGGTGTAGTTCATCTTGCTGTAGATGTGCGGGTAGTTGGCCAGGGCCGACACCTGTGCCAGCGCCAGCACCGAGCCATCGGCCGGGGCTGCCTTCAGTGTCTCGAGCGCAATGCGGCCGCCTGCGCCGGGCTTGTTCTCCACCACGCCGGCGTTCTTGCTGAACGCAGTGCCGCCCCACTTCTCGGCCACGCGGCGCGCCACGGTGTCGCCCGAGCTGCCGGCGGGAAAGCCGAAGTAGACCTTGACCTGCTCGACCTGCGCATGGGCGGCGAAGGGATGCAGGGCGCCCAGCGCGGCGCTGGCGCCAAGGGCCTGAACGAATTGACGGCGAGTGGTGGTCATGTTTGTCTCCTGGTGTGTATCTGACAGAAATTTCAAAAATCAACTGAGGTGTTCGTACACCCTCTCGTTATCGACGGGGCTGCGCCTCCCACGGCGCTTGAAACTGGCGCTGCGCAAGCCAGCGCCACCGTGGAACTGGCTTTGCCAGGCCACCGGTGGCGTCCCCCTGGGGGGATGACGCGAAGCGGCTCAGGGGGCTTCTCATCGTGGCGCCATGCGCAGCGCGCCATCCAGGCGAATCACTTCGCCGTTCAGGTGCCCGTTGGTCACGATGTGGCAGGCCAGCTCGGCAAACTCCTCGGGCTTGCCCAGGCGCGGGGGGAAGGGAATGCTGGCCGCCAGCGACTGCTGCACGGCTTCGGGCAATTCCTTCATCAGCGGGGTGGCAAACAGGCCGGGCGCCACGGTGCACACGCGGATGCCGTGCTGCGCCAGGTCGCGCGCCATGGGCAGTGTCATGCCCACCAGGCCGCCCTTGGAGGCGCTGTAGGCCTGCTGGCCTACCTGGCCGTCGAAGGCAGCGGCCGAGGCGGTGAACATCATCACGCCGCGCTCGCCGTTGTCCAAAGCGGGGAGCTTGGCGCAGGCCGCGGCGAACAGGCGGCTCACGTTGTAGCTGCCGATCAGGTTGATGGTGACCACGCGCGTGAAGTCTTCCAGCGGCGCGGCGCTGCCGTCGCGCTGCACGATGCGCTTGGCGCTGCCGATGCCGGCTACGTTCATCAGGATGCGCGCGGGGCCGTGGGCCGCCGCGGCCTTGTCCAGCGCGGCGGTCACGCTGGCAGGGTCGGTGATGTCGCAGGCACAGGCAACAGCTGCGCCGTTGCCAAACTCGTTGCTGATGTCGGCAGCGACCTTCTCGGCCAGCTCGCCATTGCGGTCGAGCACGGCAACCTTGGCGCCCAGGCGCGCGAGTTCGCGGGCGGTGGCTTCACCGAGGCCTGATGCGCCACCGGTCACGATGGCGGCTTGTCCTTGAATCTGCATGGGGTTGTCCTTGTCGGTTGACGTTTCAATGCTGCGGAACGATCGTGAAGGGTAGGCTGCCGTCGTGCAGTGCCTGCACCAACGCTGCGCGGTGCTGAAGCACGGCGCGCTGGTTGATGGAGCCCTTGTCGGTGATCTCGCCCTTGTCGAGCGAGGGCGCTTCGGCCATCAGGTGCGCGCGCGCCACGCGTGTTGCGCTGCCGGTGGACTCGGACGCGAGGCGATCGAACACCTGCTGAAAGTGCTGCTGCACGGGCCCGCTCTCCAGCACCTGCTGCAAGGACGCGCTGTCGGGCAGGCCGCTGAGCTGGCGCACCACCGGTGTTGGCAGGAGGAGGGCGCCCACTTCCTTGAGGTTGATGCCCGTGATGACCGCGTCCTGCACATAGGGCGCGCAGGCTGCGACGATCTTGGCGCGCATGGGCCCTACGCTCACAAAGGTGCCGGTGGACAGCTTGAAGTCCTCGGCGATGCGTCCGTCAAACTTCAGACCCTTGTTCAGATCGTTCTCGTCGATCCACTTGACGGCGTCGCCCGAGCAGTAGAAGCCTTCTTCGTCAAAGGCGTCGCGCGTGGCTTCGGAATTGCGCCAGTAGCCGGGTGTGATGTTGGGGCCGCGGTAGCGCACCTCGACCTTGCCGTCCACGGGCACCAGCTTCAGTTCGAGCCCCGGCGTAGGCACGCCGATGTCGCCGGCCTGCACATTGGGGCTGTTCACGGCCACGCAGAAGGGGCAGCCCTCGGTCATGCCCAGGCCGGTGTTCATCACGATGCGCTCGCCCACCTCGCGCTCGGCCACGTCGAACAAGGCGTCCCAGATGGGTTGCGACAGCGCTGCGGCCGCAAAGAAGAACATCTGCACGCGGCTGAGCAGGTTCTTGCGCAGCTGCTCGTCGGTCTTCATGGTCTGCGCGATCACCTCGAAACCCGTGGGCACGTTGAAGTACACCGTGGGCGCGATCTCGCGCAGGTTACGGATGGTTTCGGCCATGCCCGTGGGCGTGGGCTTGCCCTCGTCCAGGTACAGGGTGCCGCCGTTGTAGATGACGATGCCGAAGTTGTGGTTGCCGCCAAACGTGTGGTTCCACGGCAACCAGTCCACCAGCACCAGGTCGGTCTCGACCAGCACGGGCATGGACTGGTTCATCTGCTGCAGGTTGGCCGTCCACATGCCGTGCGTGATGATCACGGCCTTGGGCGCCTTGGTGGAACCCGAGGTGAACATGAACTTGGCAATGCTCTCGCCCGTGATGGCGGCATGCGCGGCATCGACCGCCGCCGTGGCCTCGGTGGCCAGCAGCGCGCTGAAGGGCGTGGTGCTGCGGCCGGGCAGTGTGCCTTGGCCCAGCACCACGTGCACGTCAGAGCCCACGGTGGCGCCGATGGCGGCGGCATAGCGCTCGCCGCTGCTGGCAAACACCAGGCCAGGAGTAAGTGTGTTGATGGCGTGGCGCAGCTTGTCGTAGTCCTTGCTCACGGTGGAGTAGGCCGAGGACACCGTGCACTGCGGTACGCCCGCCACCAGGCAGCCCAGCGACAGCAGTGCGTGGTCCAGGTCGTTTTCACTCAGCATCACCACCGGGCGCTCGGCGCTCAAGCCCAGGTTGAGCAGTGCTTGCGCAATGCGGCGCGCGGACTGCCAAGCTTCGTGGTAGCTGATGTGGCGCCAGTCGCCCAGGCTGCCGTCCGCGTTCTTCACGCGCTGCGCCATCCAGGTGCGGTCGGGCGTGGTCTGTGCCCAGTGCGCCAGCCGGTCGCTCAGGCGCTCGGGGTGGGGTTGCAGATCCTGCTGGGCGCGCACGTAGACCACGCCGTTGTCGCCCTGGCGAGTGGTGACTTCGGTCACGCCAAAGCGCAGCGGCCGGTAGCGAGGGGCGGGGCCGGTTGCCATCGTGGATGTCCTCGGAAGTTCACGAGCGCGTGTGGGAGACCGCATATTCACCCCTTGTTGACCTTGGCCGCCTTGCCGTCGAGAAAAGCGCGCACACGGGCCTTGGCTTCGGGCGCGCTCTGGGCGATGGCGGCCATCATGGCTTCGGTCATCAGGCCCTGGTCCGACGGCTGCTCGGCAATGCGCGGCAGCGCGTGCATCAGCGCATAGTTGGTGAGTGGCGCGTTCTGGGCGATGCGCTGGGCCAATTCGAAGGCCTTGTCGAACGCCGTGCCGGTGGGCACGAGGTACTGCGCGAAGCCCACGCGCTCGCCATCCACTGCGTTGTAGACGCGGCCTGTCATCATCATGTCGGTCATGCGTGCCGTGCCGATCAGGCGCGGGATGCGCACCGCGCCGCCGCCGCCCACGAAGATGCCGCGCGAGCCTTCTGGCAGCGCGTAGAAGGTGGACTCGTCGGCCACGCGGATGTGGCAGGCGCTGGCCAGCTCCAGGCCGCCACCCACCACCGCACCGTGCAGCGCGGCCACCACCGGCACGGGGCCGAACTGCACGCGGTCCAGCGCGGCATGCCACATGCGCGAGTGATGCAGGCCCTGGCCGGCATCGCGCTCTTTCAGCTCCGAAAGATCCAGCCCTGAGCAAAAGTGCTCGCCCTGGCCATCGATCACGGCCGCGCCCACGCTGGCGGGCAGCGTGTCCATCACATTGCGTAGCGCCAGGATCAGGCCATCGTTCAACGCGTTGCGCTTGGCCGGGCGGGTCAGGCGGATGACCGCGATTTCCTCGCGTTCGCCGCGGATTTCAAGGGAGATGTCGGAATGCTGCGTCATGGTGTTCGATGAGAGTTGGTGAAATTATGGTTATCGAAGATAACTAAAACAAGGCCGCGGCGGTGGTCTTTGCTAGGGGGTTTCCCTAGCTTTTTCGCGTGCTCATATGATTATGATAAATAACTAAAATGACACCGATTCACAGCAAGGACCCGTCATGAACGCCTTCATTCCCTACGGTATCTACTGGTCGTCGCCCTTTGCCAAGTGGCAGGGCTCGCTGGCCAACCTCAACGCGCTGCCGCTGGCGGCCGCCGTGGGCAAGCAGGCGCTGGCCGCGCGCGGCTACGACCTGGCGGCGGTGGACCTGGCGATCCTGGGCATCACCAACCCGCAAAAGGGCAGCTTCTACGGCCTGCCGTGGGTCACGGGCCTGATGGGCATCGACCGCGTGGCGGGCCCCACGGTGCAGCAGGCCTGCGCCACCAGCGTGCGCGCGCTGCAGATGGCCGCGCAAGAGGTGGCGTGCGGCACCGCCACCAGCGCGCTGCTGGTGATGGCCGACCGCCAGTCCAACGGCCCGGTGGTGTACTACCCCGATTCGAGCGGCACCGGCGGCTACGGCATCACTGAGCACTGGGTGCCCGACAACATGGGCCACGACCCTTACGCCAAGAACCCCATGCTGCAGACGGGCGAGAACGTGGCAGCGCGCTATGGCATCACCACCGAAGAGCAGCATGCGCTCAAGCTGCACCGCTACACGCAGTACCAGGCAGCGCTGGCCGACGACCGCGCCTTTCAAAAGCGCTACATGGCCGACGTGCCCGTCACCGACTCGAAGTTCCGCAAGCAGACCGGCACGCTCAGTGCCGACGAAGGCATCTTCCCCACCACCGCCGAAGGCCTGGCCAAGCTCAAGCCGGTAAAAGAGGGCGGCACCGTGACCTTTGGCGGCCAGACGCACCCGGCCGACGGCAATGCGGGCGCCATCGTCACCACGCGCGAACGGGCGCGCGCAGCGTCCACCGACGCGGGCATCGAGATCGAGATCCTGGGCTTTGGCATGTCGCGGGTCGAGGCCGGCTTCATGCCCATGGCGCCGTCGCCCGCGGCCTTCAACGCTTTGAAGCACGCGGGCCTGTCGATCGCCGACGTGCACGCCATCAAGACGCACAACCCGTTTGCGGTGAACGACATCGCACTGGCGCGCGACACCGGCTTTGCGTGGGAGCGCATGAACAACTATGGCAGCTCCATCATCTGGGGCCACCCGCAGGCGCCCACCGGCCTGCGCGCCATCATCGAATTGATCGAGGAACTGGTGCTGCGCGGCGGCGGCGTGGGCCTGTTCACCGGCTGCGCCGCGGGCGACACCGGCTACGCCACCGTGCTGCGCGTGACCGACACCACCACACAGAAAGCCTGAGCCATGCCGACAAGCACCGAACATTCCTTTTCTGCGCCGCTCAACGCCTGGCTGGTCGACGGCGTGCGCACGCCCATGGTCGACTACTGCGGGCCGCTCGGGCACGTGTCGCCCACCGACATGGGTATCAAAGTGGCCCGCGCGGTGTTGGAGCGCAGTGGCGTCCCCGCCACCGACGTCAACTCCGTCATCACCGGGTCGATGGCGCAGGCCGACTTCGACGCCTTTGTGCTGCCGCGCCACATCGGACTGTATGCGGGCGTGCCGCAGAGCGTGCCTGCAATTTTGGTGCAGCGCATCTGCGGCACGGGCTTCGAGCTGTTCCGCCAGGCCGCCGACCAGATCGCGCTGGGTTATGCCGATGTCGCGCTGGTGGTGGGCACCGAGTCCATGACGCGCAACCCGATTGCCGCGTACACGCACCGCACGGGCTTCAAGCTCGGTGCGCCGGTGGAGTTCAAGGACTTCCTGATGGAGGCGCTGATCGACACCGCCGGCCCCGTCACGATGATCGAGACCGCTGAGAACCTGGCGAAGAAGTACGGCATCACCCGGGAGGATGTGGACGCCTACGCGGCCCGCTCGTTCGAACTGGCGCTCAAGGCCCAGGCCGACGGATTCCTGTCCGGTGAGATCGTGCCGGTGACGAGCGAGAAGTTCGAGCTGGCAGGCTATGCAACGCGCGGCATCACGCTGCCGCGCAAGGTGGCGCAGCTCGACCGCGACACGCACCCGCGCCCTTCGCCCATCGAGGCCCTGGCAGCGCTGCGCACCGTCTACCCCGGCGGCGTGCAGACGGCGGGCAACAGCTCGGCCTTGGTCGATGCGGCCGTGGGCGCTGTGGTGGCCAGCGATGCGTATGTGCAGCAGCGCGGTCTCAAGCCCTTGGCGCGCCTGCGCGGTGCTGCGGCTGTCGGCGTCGCGCCCGAGACCATGGGCATCGGCCCCGCACCCGCCATCCGCGCGCTGCTGGCACGCACCGGGCTCACGCTGGATGACATCGGCCTGTTTGAAATCAACGAAGCCCAGGGCGCGCAGACCATCGCGGTGGAGCGCGAGCTGGGTCTCGACCGCAACAAGCTCAACGTGAACGGCGGTGCCATTGCGCTGGGCCACCCCCTGGCCGCAACCGGCGTGCGCCTGACGGTCACCCTGGCGCGCGAGCTGCGCCGCCGCGGCCTGCGCTACGGCATCTCCAGCGCCTGCGTGGGCGGCGGGCAGGGCATGGCTCTGCTGATTGAGAACACCGAGGCCTAATTTTTAAGAGAAATCGGGCTCTAGCGCTTACTAAACAAGCGCTAGCAGCTATCGAAACAATAGTGTTCAGCTGAAAGTCACCATGAAAATCATCACCGCCGCCGAAGCCGGAGCCCTGATCCCCGACAACGCCACCATCTTTCTGGGCGGCCTGGCCGTCTCCAGCCTGCCCGAGGAAGTGCTCAAGGGCGTGGAAAAGAATTTCCTCGACACAGGCCACCCGAAGAACGTGACCACCTGGGCCTGCGGTGCCATCGGCAACAGCAAGGACGCGGGTATGGTGCACTTTGCCCACCCGGGCATGATCAAGCGCACCGTGGCGGGCCACTTCGGCCAGACCGGCGCCGAGATGATGAAGATGGTCTTTGACGGCGAGGTGGAGGCCTATAACTTCCCGCAGGGCAGCCTGTCGCACCTCACGCGCCACATCGCCAGCCGCAGCCCCGGGCTGCTGACCAAGGTGGGCCTGGGCACGTTTGTGGACCCGCGCATCGAAGGCGGCAAGCT
>SDXZ01000122.1 GCA_004210805.1 Acidovorax sp. | reverse complement strand
CCCCTTCACCACCCTGCGCCCCCGGCTCTTTGGCATCGCTTACCGCATGCTGGGCGTGCGCGCCGACGCCGAGGACGTGCTGCAGGACGCCTGGCTGCGCTGGAGCCGCACCGATGCGAGCACCCTTCAGTCGGCCGAGGCCTGGCTGGTCACCGTGGTCACGCGCCTGTCCATCGACCGGCTGCGGGCGCTGAAAGCCGAGCGCGAGGCCTATGTCGGCTGGTGGCTGCCCGAGCCGCTGGTGGAGTCGCTGGACGAACGCACACCCGAAGCCGCAGCGGAGTTGGCGGGCGAGCTGTCGGTCGCCTTCTTGTACGTGCTCGAGCGCCTGGGCCCGGAGGAACGCGCAGCGTTTTTGCTGCGCCAGGTGTTTGACTACGACTACCCCGAAGTGGCGGCCCAGCTCGGCAAGACCGAAGCTGCCTGCCGGCAGATGGTGCACCGAGCGAGCGAACGCGTGCAGCAGGCGCGCACCCGGTTTGACGTGCCCCAACCCGTACACCACCAGTTGCTCGCCCGTTTTGTGGCCGCAGCCCACAGCGGCGAACGCCATGCCATCCAGGCGCTGCTGTCCGAAGACGCGATGTTGATCGGCGACGGCGGCGGCAAGGTGCAGTCCTTCCCGCGTCCGCTGCTGGGCGCCTTTCGCATCGCCAACCTGTATTGGGCGCTGTGGCGGCGCTTGGCCGACAAGGCGGTCTACCGCATCGTGCAGATCAACGGCGAGCCCGGCCTGCTGCGCTATCTGGACGGCCGCCTCGAATCGGCCCAGGCGGTGGTGACCGATGGCGAACGCATCGTCGCCATTTACGCCGTGCGCAACCCGGACAAGCTCGCAGGCATCCCGCTCACGCTGAATTGAGGGACAAAAAATTGGAGCGGGCTGTCACAGCCCGCGTATCCGACGCGTCTTGATAGATATGGAAGGCAACAACGAACGAGCCATCGAACAAAGCGATGTCCGCTTCGATGCTGTTCTGCCTTTCATCTCTTCAGTCCCTTCACCACCAAGGAATTTGTCATGTCCCAGCACACCGCCCGCGTCCCCTACCACCAGCTCGCCAACAAGGCCTTCATGGGTCTGGTGAACCTTTCGGAGACGATCAAGAAAGGCACCATCGGCGCCCGCCTGGCCGAACTGGTTTTCCTGCGCGTCTCGCAGATCAACGGCTGCGCCTACTGCATGGACATGCACTGGTCGTACCTGGTTAAGGACGGCATGGAGCCGCGCCACCTGAACGCCGTCGCCGGCTGGCGCGAGGCCCCCTTTTTCAGCGACCGCGAACGCGCCGCCTTCCGCTGGGCTGAAGTCATCACCGCCACGCCCCACAGCGACGCGAGCGATGAGGAATTCGCGCTGCTCAAGGCCCAGTTCAACGACACCGAGATCGCCGAGCTGGGCTTTGCCATCGGCGTGATCAACGCCTGGAACCTGATCAACGCGGGCATGCGCGCGCCGATTCCTGAAAAGCCCGTGGTGGCCTGAGACGGCCCCGCCCACGGGCGAGCTACGCAGTCTGCGCTGATTGCATCTGCTGCGACAGCGCCACCGCACTGCCGGCGGCCAGCGTCAGGCCCAGTGCACCATGCCCCACGTTGAGGTACACGTTGCTGCCGCGCCAGCGGCCGACGACGGGCACGGACGTAGGCGTCGCGGGCCGCAGCCCGGCCCAGGTGGCTGGGGCGCTCAGGTCGCACACACCCGGATAGGTAGCGGCCACAGCATCCACCATGGTCCGCACACGGTCCGCGGGGACGTCGAGGCCGGTGGCGCCCACCTCGGCCATGGCCGCCACGCGCAGGTGCGCGCCCAGCGGCGCGAATACCGTCTTGCGGCCCAGGTCGGTCACGCTCGCGCGGGGCCGCACCACGCCGCCCTCAAACGGCACGGTGATGCTGTAGCCCTTGATGGGATGGATGGGCAGGTGAATGCCCAGCCGTGCCGCCAGCGGACCTGCGCTGGGTCCGGTAGCCAGCACAAAGGCATCGGCAGCGATTTCGCCCTGGTTGGTGACCACCGCGCTCACGCGGCCGGCGTGCCGCGTGAACGAGTGCGCCTGCACCCCGAGCGACACCGTGCCACCGCGTTGGCGCAGGCTGGCCACCAAGTCCAGGCACAGGCGGTGCGGGTCGGCGATGCATTCGTCGCGGGTCCATACGCCACCGGCCCAGGGCAGACCGGGCGCCGCCTGCAGCGCGGGCTCCTTGTCCAGGCATTCGCGCAGACTCAGCACCTCTTGCCGGCAGCCCATGGCAGCCTGCACAGCCACCTGGCGCTGTTGCTGGCGCAGCGCCTGTGGCGTGGGGCACAGCACCAGCTTGCCGTTTTCTTCAAAGCCAAAGGACCAGGCCTCCTCCTGCATCCACTGCGCCAGGGCAAGGCGGCTGGCCTGCGCCAGCTGCAGCAGCTGCGCAGTGCCCCGCAGCGACTGCCGTGCCGAGCAGGCACGCAGAAACTGCAGGCCCCACACCCACTGCCGCCAATCCCAACGCGGGTAGAAGCGCACGGCCGAGCCGCGCGACAGCAGCAGCTTGGGCAAGGCGCGCAGCGTAGCGGACGACGCGAACGGCTCCACATAGCTGTAGCTCAGCTGCGCGCCGTTGGCATAGCTGGTACCAAGGCCCGGCGCCTGCGCAGCGTCCAGCAGGTGCACATCGTGCCCCTGGCGCGCCAGTTCGTAGGCCGTGGCGCAGCCGATCACACCCGCACCGATCACGCAGACCTTCATGGCAGCGTGCCTTCAAGGGCCGGCTCCCGCTGCAGGATGCGCGACACCGCCAGCTGCGCCACCGCCACATCGGCCAGGCCAATGCCCACCGACTTGAACACGGTGATGCCCGGCGCCTCGGGCCGCCACGGCGCATCGCCCGCGTAGAGCTGTGGCAGGTCCACGAGCGGCGCGCCGGCCGTTCGGCCTTGCCACAGCACCACCTCGCCGGCTTCGGCCAAGCTTTGCGGCATCCATTCCAGGACGATGCGGGCCGCACGGCCCATGGTGGTCTCGTCCAGCTCGCGGCCCTTGGGTGCGCTGATGCCCATGGCGGCCACGAAGGCGCCGGGCGCGAGCCACGCGCCATCGAACACCGGCGTGGCCGAGCGCGTGGCCGTGACCACGATGTCCGCGCCGCGCACCGCCGCTTCGGGCGTGGTGAAGGCCGCCGAGCAGCCCGCCTGCACCGCCAGCGCCCGCGCCCACGCCGGGTCGCCCGCGGGGTCCACCAGCGCGATCTCCTCGAAGTCGAACCAGCCGCTCAAAGCCTCGGCCTGCGCGCGGCCCTGCAGGCCTGCGCCAAAGACCGCGAGCTTACGCGGCCGCAGCGGGCCGGCCTTGGACGCCACCAGCGCCGTGATGGCCGCCGTGCGCAGCCGCGTGATCTCGTTGCCATCCAGCACGGCCAGCGGGTGGTTGGTCACCACATCGAACAGCAGGATGGAGAAGCTGAACTGCCCGCGCACCGTGGGGTACACCTTGACCCCGGCCACGCCGCGCTCGGCCCACACCGCGCCCATGGTGCTCAGCCGCAGGTCGCGGCAATCGGTGCGCTGGCGCTGGTGCACGGCGGCACCGCCCGCGGCCAGGCTGGCAAAGGCCTCGCCGAGCACGGTGGCCACCGATGCGAAATCCAGCGCCTGGGCCACTTGCCGGTCGCTGATGAAGGGAATGCTGGTGTTCATGAAAAGCTCTGGGATGAAGGGACTGAAAAAGGCCACTGCGGCAACGCCGTCGCGCGCTTAGGGAATGCCGTACTTGTTGGGGTAGCGGATGTTTTCGCGCATGTGGGCGCTCATGGGGATGCGCAGCGCATCGGTGTCGAACCACTTGCGGTACAAGCCGGCCAGCTCGCCCGAATGCATGAGCGCGAGCACCGTGCGGTCCACCACCTCGCGCAGCGGCGCATCGTCCTTGGGCAACATGAAGGCATACGGCTCCACGGTGAGGTGGCGGCCCGTGACGTGCAGACTGTCCTTCTTCGGCGACGCGGCCAGCAGCGCATACAGCAGGATGTCGTCCTGCGCGAACGCATGCACGGTGCCCTCTTCCACCAGGCGCACGCCCTCGACGTCGGTGGCCACCACCACGACCTGCAGCTCTTGCTCGCGCTGCACGCGCGCCATGGTCTCCTGCGCCGTGGTGCCCTTGCTCACCGCAACGCGCCGCCGCCACAGGCTGGGCACGCCGTCGATCAGCACGGCCTGGCGCGCGAGGAACCGCACGCCCGTGGTGAACAGCGTGTGCGAGAAGTCCACGTCCTTTTGCCGAACCACGGTGTTGGTGTTGCCGCCGCACTCGATGTCGATGGCGCCGGCCTTGAGCAGCGGTATGCGCTGCGCAGCCTCCAGCGGTTTGAACTCGATGCGCAACGCCGGTTGCGCCAGCACCTTGCGCAGGTTCTGCACCACGCGCTGGCACACGTCGATGGAGTAGCCCACCGTCTCGCCCGCAGCGTCGCGGAACGCAAAGGTGCCCGGCGTGGGGATGTAGCCCACATGCACCACCCCGCTGCGCGCGATGCGCTCGAGTGCCGAGACACCGGTGGGCGCCGGTGCCTGCGCATGCGCTGACGGGGCCGAAGCACCGCACAGCAGGACTACGACGGCACAAAGCAGGCACGCCAAGGGCGCGCGTGGGGACAACGCAGACATGGTGAAAGCTCCTGGGGGTTGCAGAACTGTGGAGGGATGCGCCGCTCAATCCCAGCCCGGCGGCACCGCGCGGTGCCAGTCGGTGGCTTGTTCGAACGCATGGCCCACGCGCAGGATCACGGGCTCGTCCATCGGCCGGCCGATGACCTGCAGCGACACCGGCATGCCTTCCTGCGTGAAGCCCGCAGGCACGGCCAGCGAGCACAGATCCAGCAGGTTCACAAAGCGGCCAAAGCGCGACAGCGGCGTCGCCAGCTCGTCCACCGCATTCACCGGGATCGCGGCGATCGCGTTGGTCGGAAAGGCGCAAACATCCACACCCTCCATCGCGCGCAGCATGTCGGCCTTGGCCTGCTCGCGCAGCTTGAGCAGCGTGATGTACTGCGCGGCATCGATATCGCGCCCCAGCAAGATGCGGCGGCGCACGTGCGGGTCGAACTCCAGCCCGTCCTGCTCGAACAGCGGGCCCAGGTTGGCGTAGCCCTCGGCGCTCATCAGGCTGCCCGCCACGCGCATCGACTCGGCGCAGCTTTGCGGCAGGGCGCGCTCCACGCGCTGCATGCCCAGCGACACCAGCACTTGCACGGCAGCGTCACAGGCCGCCAGCACATCCGCATCCACATCGTGGCGCTCGGCCTCGGGCAGCGTCCACACGCGCAGGCCCTGCACGCCGCGTTCAAGCTGCGGCAGCACCGAGCGCACGGGCGCCTGCAGCGACACCGCGTCGTGCGGGTCGCCGCCTGCCAGCACCTCGAGCAGCAGCGCGCTGTCGCGCACCGTGCGCGTAAGCGGCCCCACCGTGTCGTGCGTGGGGCACAGCTCGATGAGCCCGTGGCGGCTGACGAGGCCGCGCGTGGTCTTGAGGCCCACCACGCCGCACAGCCCCGCCGGTATGCGGACCGACCCGCCCGTGTCCGTGCCGATGGACGCACTGCACAGCCCTGCCGCCAGCGCCACGGCCGAGCCGCTGCTGCTGCCGCCCGGCGTGCGGTGCGTGTGCACATCCCACGGGTTCCAGGGCGTGCCCATCACCGCATTGGTGCCCCAGCCGCCGAATGCGAACTCCACCGTGTGGGTCTTGCCGACCACGATGGCGCCAGCCGCACGCAGGCGCTGCACCACCGTCGCATTCAGGGCGGAGATGCGCGCAGGCTGCGCACGGGAGCCCGCGGCAATCGCCTTGCCCTGCACCTCGAACAAATCCTTCACCGCCACCGTCACGCCGTGCAGCGGCCCGACGAAGACGCCTGCACGGGCCATGCGGTCCAGGCCCTGCGCAGCAGCGCGCGCCTCGTCGGCGTACACCTCGGTATAAGCGTGCAGCTGCGCGCCATGCCGGTCGATGCGCGCGAGCTGCGCCTCCACCAAAGCCTCGCTCGACATGGTGCCCGCACGGATGGCTGCGGCCTGCTCTGCCAGCGGCGCGTAGACCATGGATGGCACGGTTGAATTGAAGCTCGTCATGCGGCCCCCAATGTGCGGCGGCCCTGCGCCAGGCGGCGCTCCAGCCAGCGCGAGAGCATGGACAGCGGGAAAGCGATCGCGAAATAGAACAGCCCCACCAGGATGAAGATGTGCAGGGGCAAAAAGTACTCGCTGGACATCGCCTTGGCAGCCAGCATGAGTTCGTTGGTGGCGATCAGCGCGCACAGCGAGCTGTCTTTCAGCAGCGCCACATAGCTGCTCAGCAACGGCGGCAGCATCACGCGCGCCGCCTGCGGCAGCGTGACATGCAAAAACACGCGGCGCGGCGTGAGGCCCACCGCCAGGCCCGCCTCGCGCTGGCCGCCGTGCACCGACTGCAGCCCGCCGCGCAGGATCTCCGCCACATAGGCCGCGCCGTGCACCCCCAGGCCCAGGGCCCCGGCCCAGTAGCCTGACAGCGTGATGCCGAACGAAGGCAGCACGAAGTAGATGGCCAGCAGCAACGCCAGTAGCGGTATGGCGCGCAGCAGCTGGATGAAGCCCTGCGCGGAGCGGCGCAATGCAGTCACGCCGCTGCGCAGCATCCACACCAGCAGCGCGCCCAGCACGATGGCGATGGCAAAGCCGATGGCCGACAGCTCGGCCGTGACGCGGGCAGCACCCAGCAGGCGCGGCCACCACTCGCCCATGTACTCGGCATAGGTTGCAAAGAATGCGGTCATCGTGCCCCCCTGGCGGTGTGGCGCTCCAGGCGCGTGAAGGCCCAGCTGATGGGCAGCACCATCGCCGCATACAGCAGCATGGCGGTCAGGTAGATCAACGGCGTCTCGAAGGTGGACGTCACCAAGTTGCGGGCATAGAACATGACCTCGGGCGCCGCAATCGCCGACGCGATAGAGGTGTCCTTGACCAGCTGGCTCGCGTAGTTGCCCAGCGACGGCAGCGTCACGCGCAGCATCTGCGGCAGCAGCACACAGCGCAGAGCCTGCGAGGGTGTCAGCCCCACGGCCAAGGCCGCTTCGCGCTGGCCAACATGCAGGCAGCGCAGGCCGGCCGCGAACACGTCGCACAAAATGGCCGCGCCCACCAGGCCCAGGCCGATGACCGCGGCCGCGAGCGGCGACAGCCGCACCCCCACCGACGCCAGCCCGAAATACAGCACGAACAAATGCGCCAGCGCCGGCACGTTGCGCATCCATTCAACGTACGCCGCAATGGCCACCTGCAGCACGCGGTGGCGCACAAAGACCACCAGCAGCGCCTGCAGCAGCCCCAGGCCCGCGGCGATCAGCGCAGCGCCTGCAGCCACCTGCGCGGCCGTCCACGCACCGCGCAGCAGTGTGAGCGCGATCAGGGTGAAGGTATCGAGGCTGGGCATGGTCATGCACCCGGCCCCACCTGAGCACCCACCTGCGCGCCCACCTGGCCCAGAAAGCTGCGCGTGCGCTCCATGCGCGGCGCGTCGATCACCTGCGCGGCGGGGCCCTCTTCGACGATGTGGCCACCTTCCATGAAGATCACGCGGTCGGCCACATCGCGCGCAAAGCGGATCTCGTGCGTCACCAGAATCATCGATCGGCCTTCGTCGGCCAGCTCGCGGATCACGCCCAGCACCTCGCCCACCAACTCGGGGTCCAGCGCCGACGTGGGCTCGTCGAACAGGATGAGCTTGGGCTTTTGCGCCAGCGTGCGCGCAATGGCCACGCGCTGCTGCTGGCCGCCCGACAGCTGCTCGGGGTAGGCGTCGGCCTTGTGGCGCAGGTGCACCTTCTCGAGCATGTTGTCGGCCAGTGCGTGGGCCTCGTCGCGCCGCATGCCGCCGGCCTTGATGGACCCGAGCGCCACGTTGTCGCGCACCGTGAGGTGCGGCCACAGGTAGAACAGCTGGAACACCATGCCGATCTCGCGGCGCTGGGGCGCCATCTCGGTGTCGCTCATCAGGCGCCAGCCGCCGCCCTTGCGCGCAGGCACCTGGCCGATGCGCTCGGCCTGCAGCAGCACCTCGCCGCCGTTGGGCTTTTCAAGGAAATTCAGGCAGCGCAGGCAGGTGGACTTGCCCGAGCCGCTGGGCCCGATCAGCGCCAGCGTCTCGCCCTTTTTCAGATCGAAGGAAATGCCCTTGAGCACCTCGGCCTGGCCGTAGCTCTTGGTGAGGCCGCTCACGCGCAGCAGGGGTGGATGGTCGTCGTTCACAGCATGGTTCTCCAGACGGTGGTGCGGGTGCTGCGGCATGCAAATTGCACCCGCATGTCCTCGCTACCCAGTGCCTCCATGCTAGGAATGGCGACCCTCTGTTCATTGCAGGCGGTCGCCGCTATATTGAACGTATGCGACATGCAGGGAAAACCCGATGCCCCCCACCAACACCAAGCGCCAAGCCGCCAGCGTCGAAGTCGGTGCAAACCCGCACCAGGCCAGTGCACATAACAAAGACGACATTGGTGCACTGATCGGGAAGCTCGATGTGGCGTCGCGGCCCAGCGCGCCGCGGCGCAAGGCCTCTTCGGCCTCCGAGCTGCGCGTGGGCATCCTGCTGTGGCCGCAGTTCCCGCTGCTGTCGCTGGCGGGTCTGTGCGACGGCCTGCGCCACGCGGCCGACGTGGGCGACCAGAGCCGGCAGATCCGCTGCTCGTGGACCATCCTGGGCATACCGGGCCAGTCGGTGGCCGCCAGCTGCGGTGTAGCAGTGCCGGTGCAGGAATCGCTCTCGTCCGACTGCGACTACGACTACATCGCCGTCATCGGCGGGTTGCTGCCGGCCATCCCCTCGGCCCACCCGCGCTACCGCGAGTTCCTGCAGTACGCCGCATCGCTGGGCAAGCCGCTGATTGGCATCTGTACGGGCTCGTTCGCACTGGCGCATGCGGGCTTGATGGCGCAGCGGCGCGCCTGCGTGCACCCCTACCATGTGGACGACTGGCAGCAGGCCTTCCCCACGCTGCCGTACGTGACGGATGCGCACTACCTGTTCGACGGCGACCGCATCACCTGCGCGGGGGGCATCTCCATCGTGGAGCTCACGGCCGAGCTGGTGCGCCTGCACTGCGGCCCCGACCGCGCCGCCAAGGTCGTGCACCAGATGACGGTGAACCCCTCGGCCGGCCACACCCACGTGGCGCGCCGCCACGCACTGGGCTACGGCACCACCGACCACGACAAGCTGCGCCAGGCCATCGTGCTGATGGAGAAGAACATCGGCACGCCGCTCGAGATCGCGGTCATCGCGCGGCTGGTGGACTCAAGCAGCCGCCAGCTCGAGCGCGTGTTCCTGGCCGAGACGCGCACCACGCCGTCGGAGTACTACCGCAATGCGCGCCTCAAATACGCCAAATGGATGCTCACCAGCACCGCCCTGCCGGTGATCACCATCGCGTACGAATGCGGCTTTGCCGACGCATCGCATTTCATCCGGCACTTTCAGCAGCTGTACGGCATGCCGCCGGGCCGCATGCGCAAGGCGCTGCAGGCCGGCACGGTGGAGGCTTGACTGACCGCGCGCTGCGCTGCGCCGCGGCGTTGGCTGGCGGCCCCGCAATGCCAGGCCAAAGACAAAAGCCGCATGCCTGTGACAGCATGCGGCTTGGCAAGTCGCCGAGACCCCATCGGGCAACCGGCGATGTGACGTGGCGCTAGTTCATCCCTTGCACGACGGCAGCTTCCAGTCCGCCGCACGGTCCACGCCGGCACGGGCGTTCTGGCCCACGGGGATGTACCACACGTCCTGTACCAGGCCGTAGGTCTTGCCGATCTTGCGAAGGTCGCAGCTGCCCCAGAGCTTGGCGATCTCGGCGTTCACGGCCTTCACCAGTTCGGGGTTGTCCTTGTTCAGGCCGAACACCACCTGGCCCAGGCCGGTGAGCAGCGGGTAGTCGGGCGATGCCTCGGAGAAGGCATTGAACTTGACCTTCCACTGCGGGTTCTGCGAGATGGCGTATTGCATCACCGGCGGGTCGCCGATCACCGCGTCGATGCGCCCGGCCAGCAGGTCGCGCACGGCAGCGTCCGAGGTGTCGTACAGCGCCAGTTGCAGGCCATTGATCTTGCGCAGCTCGGGGATGAACGAGAAGCCGGTGATGGTGCCGACCTTCTTGCCTTCCAGGTCCCGGAGCTTGCTCCAGTCGGTTTTGTCGGACTGCGTGATGCCGTTCTTGAAATAGTGGATGGGGTCGCTCAGCGCCATGATCTTGGATCGCTGCTCGGTCCAGCCCATGGTGCCGGCCATCACGTCCACGCGTTTGGATTGCACCGAGGCGATGGTGCCCGACCACTCCATCAGCGCGGGCTTGACCTTGAGCTGCAGCGCCTGCGCAATGCGCTGCAGGATCTCGCCGTCGTAGCCCACCATCTTGCCGTCCTGGTAGCCGGTGCCGGGCATGTCGCCAGAGAAAGCGATGGTGAAGGCGCCCTTGTCCACGGTCTCCAGGGCATGGGCCGATAGCCCCAGGGCCGAAAGGCAGGTGGCGGCGGCGAACGAGGCCAGCAGCCTCGCGATCTTCGATGTGGGATTGCGCATGGTGGTGATCTCCAGAAGTCCGGTTGTTCCCTCCCACCGACTGATGGGATGGATGAATGAACTTTAGGGACGCACCCCGCGCGGCGATTGGAGGTTCTCACGACGCAATGGAACAGCGGCGACATTGCGGGAAAGCCCCAAGAACCAGGCCTCTGTGTAGCCTGCCGGACAGTCCCCAGGGCTCAGGCGGCCTACAGTGGACGTTTCCAGCCACAACACCCGGAGACAAGCCCCATGCTCGACATCCCTTCGCTCAAAGCCAGCGTCAGCCCCGAAGAATGGCAGCTGCGCTGCGACCTGGCCGCCTGCTATCGGCTCGTGAGCCTCTACGGCTGGAGCGACCTGGTCTTCACCCACATCAGCGCGAAGCTGCCCGAATCGGTGTCTGGGCCCGAGCACCAGTTCCTCATCAACCCCTACGGCCTGATGTTCGAAGAGATCACGGCGTCGAGCCTGATCAAGGTGGACATGCAGTGCAACAAACTGCACGACTCGCCCTTCCCTGTGAACCCCGCGGGCTTCGTCATCCACAGCGCCGTGCACGAGGCCCGGCAGGAAGCCGGCTGCGTGCTGCACACCCACACCCGCGCGGGCGTGGCGGTGAGCGCGCAAAAGGGCGGCGTGCTGCCCATCAGCCAGCAAAGTACCTTCGTGCTGGGCTCGCTGGCGTACCACGGGTACGAAGGCGTGGCATTTCGCGACGAGGAAAAGCCGCGCCTGCAGGCCGACCTGGGCGAGGCCAACTTCCTCATGCTGCGCAATCATGGCCTGCTCACCGTGGGCAAGACCATTGCCGATGCGTTTTTGTCGATGTACACCTTCGAGAACACCTGCCGCATCCAGATCGACGCGCAGGCGGGCGGCGAACTCACGGCCGTGAACCCGCAGATCGTGAGCGGCGTGGCCCAGGCCATGCGCGTGCAGACCGGGGGCCTAGGCGGCGCGTTCGCCTGGCCAGCGCTGCTGCGCAAGGTGCAGCGCGAAGCCCCCGGCTACGACAGCTGACATTGGGGGGTGCGTCCCACAACACTGCGCACACCAAGACGACGGCAAGGGTCATGCGCAAGGCATAGGATGCGGGGTTTCCCGTCACTTTTTTGAAGGACCTCTCCATGAAGCTGTACTACTCGCCCGGCGCCTGCTCCCTGTCTCCCCACATCGCCCTGCACGAAGCGGGCCTGGCCTTCACGCCCGTGCTGGCCAGCACCAAGAGCCACAAGCTGCAGGATGGCACCGACTACTACAGCATCAACCCGCTGGGCTACGTGCCCATGCTGGAGCTGGACGACGGCACGCGCCTGCGCGAAGGCCCGGCCATCGTGCAGTACATCGCCGACCAGGTGCCCCTCAAGATGCTGGCGCCCGTCAACGGCTCGCTGCAGCG
>SDXZ01000121.1 GCA_004210805.1 Acidovorax sp. | reverse complement strand
GCCCTCCACCGCGCGCCTTGCGCACTGCTCAGACTGCATGACCGACTTTGCCGCCTATCTGCCCATTCTTGCGTCCGGCCGCTGGTTTGCCCACCTGCCCGCGGACTTTGCCCAGCCGCTGATCGACATGGCGCACCTGCGCCAGCTGCAGGCGGGCGAGGTGCTCTTTTTGCGGGGTGACGCGCCCTGTGGTCTGTACGCGGTGGTGCGCGGGGCCATCAGCATCTCGGGCACGGGCGGGCGGGCCAATGAGGCGCGCGCGGCGCTGCTCACGCGGCTGGAGCCACCCCACTGGTTTGGCGAGATCTCGGTGTTTGACGGCTCGGCCCGCACGCACGACGCCCACGCGGCCGAGGCCAGCACGCTGCTGCAGGTGCCGCACGAACGGCTGCAGGCTTGGTTGCAGGCGCACCCGGTGCACTGGCACGCGCTGGCCCTGCTGCTCACCGACAAGCTGCGCACCGCCTTTGTGGCGATGGAAGAATTGGCGCTGCTGCCCGCCCCACAGCGGCTGGCCAGGCGGCTGGTGATGATGGCCGAGGGCTACGGCCAATGGACGGCCGAGGGCCAGTCGCGCCGTGTGCTGTCCATCTCGCAAGAGCAGTTGTCGCTGATGCTGGCGATCTCACGCCAGACCACCAACCAGATCCTCAAGGACCTGGAGGCGCGCCACCTGCTGCGCGTGCAGCGCGGCGAGGTGGAAATCCTGGACCTGGCTGCACTGCGCGCCACATGCTACTGAAACAATAGCTGCCAGCGCTTATGCAATAAGCTCCAGAGGCTTATCTGGCTCAAATAATAAGCACACGTTCCATTTCCGGGCAAAATGACGGCCATGCAACTGAACTACATCGCCAACGCCTCGGTTCCGTCGGCGTCAGGCCGCACGATCCCCATGATCGATCCGTCCGACGGCCAGCCCTTCGACGAAATCCAGCGCAGCAACGCTGACGACATCGATGCGGCGGTGCATGCGGCGCGTCAGTGTTATCACGCGGTGTGGCAAAAGTTGGCCCCGGTCGAGCGTGGCCGCCTGCTGCAAAAGCTCTCGGCCAAGATCCTGGAGCATGCCGACGAGCTGACCGCGCTGGAGCAGCGCGACTGCGGCAAGCCAACCAAGCAGGCGCGGGCCGATGCGAATGCGCTGGCGCGCTACTTCGAGTTCTATGCCGGTGCGTGCGACAAGTTTCACGGCGAGACGATTCCCTACCCCGACGGCTATAGCGTGCTCACCTGGCGCGAGCCGCACGGAGTCACGGGCCACGTGATCCCCTGGAACTACCCCATGCAGATCTTTGGCCGCAGCGTGGGCGGCGCCCTGGCGGCGGGCAATGTGTGCGTGGTCAAGCCGGCCGAAGACGCCTGCCTGTCGCTGATTCGCGTGGCGCAGCTGGCGGCCGAGGTGGGGTTCCCCTCCGGCGCGCTCAACATCGTCACCGGCTATGGCCACGAGGTGGGCGACGCGCTGGCCCGCCACCCGGGCATCGACCACATCAGCTTCACCGGCAGCCCCAAGATCGGCACGCTGATCCAGCAGGTGGCGGCCGAGCGCCACTGCCCCGTGACGCTGGAGCTGGGCGGCAAAAGCCCCCAGATCATCTTTGCCGATGCCGACCTGGACGCTGCCATACCCGTCGTCATCAACGCCATCGTGCAGAACGCGGGGCAAACCTGCTCTGCCGGCTCACGCGTGCTGATCGACGCTCTCATCTACGAGCCGCTGCTCGAGCGCCTGGGTCACGCGTTTGAAAAGCTGCGTGTGGGCCCCGCCGCGATGGACCTGGACGTGGGCCCGCTGATCCGCCAGACCCAGCAGCAGCGCGTGTGGGATTTCTTGTCGGATGCCCAGGTGGCTGGCATCCCGATGGTGGCGCAAGGTGTGGTGGTGCCAGAGGCCCCCGACACCGGCTACTACCAGGCCCCCGTGCTGCTGCGCGACGTGCCGGTAAACCACCGCCTGGCGCAGGAAGAAGTGTTTGGCCCGGTGCTGTGCGCCATGTCGTTTCAGGACGAAGACCATGCGGTTGAGCTGGCCAACGCCACGCAGTTCGGCCTGGTCGCCGGCATCTGGACGCGCGACGGCGCCCGCCAGTTCCGCATGGCCAAGCGCGTGCACAGCGGCCAGGTGTTCATCAACAACTACGGCGCTGCGGGCGGCGTGGAGCTGCCGTTTGGCGGCGTCAAATCCAGCGGCTACGGCCGCGAGAAGGGTTTCGAAGCGCTGTATGGCTTCACGACCTTGAAGACCGTCGCCATCAAGTACGGCTGAAGCACACAGGTGTCCCGCTCGCACACGACGGCGCGTGCAGGCCCCGCTAACCTCGGCTTCTTCTGTACGACGACTTTTCTTCCGCCATGCCCCTGAGCCCTCCCGCCCCCCGCACCCTGAAGCATGTCCGCCGGGTGAACTACCAGGGCTTTGAACGCGACGATGGCCTGTGGGACATCGAAGGCGAGCTGCACGACAGCAAAGCCTACGACGCGCCCTCGCACCGCGATCCGATGCGCACGCGCCTGTCGGGCGAGGCCATCCACCACATGTGGCTGCGCGTCACGGTCAACCGCCAGCTGGTGGTGCAGGCCATCGATGTGGCCATGGATTCGCACCCGCTCAAGGGCTGCACCGAGGCCCAGGCCGCGCTGCAGCAGATGGTGGGCTGCAGCATGGCGCGCGGCTGGCGCCAGGCAATCCAGAAGCATCTGGGCGGCGTGGCCAGCTGCACCCACCTGCGCGAGCTGCTGTTCAACCTGGCGACGGCGGCCTTTCAGTCGGTGCCCGCCGTGTTCGCCGCCAGCAACCCCGATGACCCGCCCCGCCACCTGGGCCAGTGCACCGGGTGGGACTTCAACGGCAACGGCGTGCAGGAATTTTTTCCGCAGTTCTACGGCCGGGTGCCAGAGGCGCCTGCCGCCCCCGCGCGAGCCTCGGGCACATCGCCCCAGTCGACCACACCAGAAATATCAGTCAAATCAGCCTCTAGCGCTTGATACATCAGCGCAAGCAGCTATCAAATTTGATTCAACCCCAAAACACCCCATCGGAGACCCCATGCGCGCACAGAACAAATCCATCATCGTTACCGGCGCCGGCAACGGCATTGGCGAGGGCATTGCCAAGCGCCTGGCGGCCGAGGGCGGCAAGGTCATCGTCAACGACATCAACGAAGCCGGTGGCCAGCGCGTGGTGGCCGAGATCACGGCAGCGGGCGGCACAGCGGCCTTCTTCAAGGCCGACGTGACGAAGTCTGCCGAGGTCAAGGCGATGGTGGACGAGGCCGTGCGCAGGTACGGCCAGCTCGACGTGGTGGTCAACAACGCGGGCTGGACGCACCGCAACCGCCCCATGCTGGAGGTGAGCGAGGAAGACTTTGACAAGGTCTACGCCATCAACATGAAGAGCATCTACCTGTCGGCCATCCACGCCGTGCCCGCGCTGCGCAAGGCCGGTGGCGGCAGCATCATCAACATCGCCTCCACCGCGGGCCTGCGGCCCCGCCCGGGCCTGACCTGGTACAACGGCTCCAAGGGCGCCGTCATCATCACCAGCAAGTCCATGGCCGCCGAGCTGGGCCCCGACAACATCCGAGTGAACTGCATCAACCCGGTGTTCAACCCCGACACCGGCCTGGCCGCCGAGTTTGCCGGTGGCCCGGTGGACGAGGCGCGCCGCGCCAAGTTTTTGGCCAGCATTCCGCTGGGCCGCTTTTCCACCGCGCTCGACGTGGCCAACGCCGCGCTCTATTTGGCCAGCGACGAAGGTTCGTTCATCAGCGGTGTGTGCATTGAGGTGGACGGCGCGCGCTGCGTTTGAGGCCCGCTGGCGGGGGTGCGGCGGGACTTGGCCGTCCAAGGCTGCCGCATTCCTCGCCTCTCGCCCATGGTTTTGCCGGCGCGCACTGCGTCGCGGCCTGAATACGCAACCTCGCTGCCCCGTCCCCGCAGGCTGCGCCGCCACGCCGCCCATTGATCCCGGTCAATTCCCCTGCCAGGGGCATCCCCCCGCGCAAGCAGCCCATGCGGCAAAATCACGCCATGGCCGAACGTGTGATTCCCCTGGTTGACCAACGCATCGCCGCACTGGCGGCACGGGTGCCGTTGCACGCCACGGCGCCCACGGGCCTGCTTACCGACACCCGGGGCCGCCCGCTGCGGGACCTGCGCATCAGCGTCACGGACCGCTGCAACTTCCGCTGCAACTACTGCATGCCCAAGGAAGTGTTCGACAAGGACTACCCCTACCTCCCCCATGGCGCCCTGCTCAGCTTTGAAGAGATCACGCGGCTGGCGCGGCTGTTTCTGGCGCACGGCGTGCGCAAGATCCGGCTGACCGGCGGCGAGCCCCTGCTGCGTAAGAACCTTGAAGCGCTGGTGGCCCAGCTGGCCGAGTTGCGCACGGTGGACGGCCTGGCGCCGGACCTCACGCTCACCACCAATGGATCGCTGCTCGCGCGCAAGGCCAAGGCCCTGAAGGACGCCGGCCTGAACCGCGTGACCGTAAGCCTGGATGGCCTGGACGACACGATCTTCCGCCGCATGAACGATGTGGATTTTCCGGTGGCGGACGTGCTCGACGGCATCGAGGCGGCGCACGCCGCGGGCCTGTCGCAGATCAAGGTCAACATGGTGGTCAAACGCGGCACCAACGACCATGAAATCCTGCCCATGGCCCGCCACTTCCGCGGGACAGGCACCACGCTGCGTTTTATCGAATACATGGACGTGGGCGCCACCAACGGTTGGCGCATGGACGAAGTGCTGCCGTCGGCCGAGCTCATCGAGCGCCTGCGCGCCGAGCTGCCACTGGTGCAGCTCAGCCCCAGCAGCCCCGGCGAGACCGCCGAGCGCTGGGGCTACGCCAATGCCGCCGGCCAGCACGACGCGAGCCTGGGCGAGGTGGGCGTGATCAGCAGCGTGACCCAGGCCTTCTGCCACGACTGCAACCGCGCGCGCCTGTCCACTGAAGGCAAGCTCTACCTGTGCCTTTTTGCCAGCCAGGGCTACGACCTGCGCACCCTCTTGCGCGGCGGCGCCAGCGACGAGGCCATCGCATCGGCCATCGCCCCCATCTGGCAGCAGCGCACCGACCGCTATTCGGAGCTGCGCAGCAGCCTGCCGGCGGACACCGGGCAGGGCGCGCGGCGGGTGGAGATGAGCTACATCGGCGGATAACAGTGGTGGCCGTCGCAACACGATTGCCCTGCAGAGCGTTGCCGCCGCGCGATGGCTCGAACAGCGATTTTTAAGGCACCATGGGTTGCTGCCGACATCCTCTTTTCCTCAAACCCACGCCATGCCCCTCGCCCCCAAGCACCGTGCGCTGTTTCTGGCCAATGCCACGGTCCTGATCACCCACCAGATCGACGCCGCGTACTGGCACGAATGGGAGCTGTTTCACATCCCCGGCGGTAACCAGGTCAACCTGTTGCTGAACCTGCCCATCATTGCGTTGGTGCTGTACGCGCAGGCGCAGGTGGCCCGCGGCACGGGCGCCAACGCCCTGGTGTTCTACAAGCTGATGCCTTGTCTGGGGGCCCTGACCGTGGCGATTCATGGCCTGTTCTTTGCGCTGGGGCACGATGCATTCACGCAACCTGTGTCCCTGGGCTTGCTGGCCTGCACGGCCGTTTTTTCATGCCTGCAACTGACCGCACTGCGTGGCCAGCAGCCCAGTTAACACATTCTTTCTTACGCCAGGCGCACCTCCATGATTGACACCCAAGACATCACCGGCCTTGTGCTTGCCGGCGGCCGAGGCTCCCGCATGGGCGGGGTCGACAAGGGCCTGCAGAACTTTCGCGGGCTGCCGCTGGCGCTGCACACGCTGATGCGGCTGCAGATGCAGACGGGCGCTTCGATGGTCAACGCCAACCGCAATCTGGCGGCCTACGAGGCGTTTGGCGCGCCGGTGTGGCCCGATGTGCTGGCCGACTATGCCGGCCCGCTCGCAGGCTTTTTGACCGGGCTTGAGCGCTGCGAAACACAGTGGCTGCTGACGGTGCCCTGCGATACGCCCCTCTTCCCGCTCGACCTGGCCACCCGCCTGGCGGTGGCTGCCAGCGAGCAGGACGCGGACATCGCCATGGCGTGTGCGCCGGAGGACGACGGCCAGGGCCACGTCAACGTGCGCCCCCAGCCGGTGTTCTGCCTGCTGCGCGTGGAGCTGCTCGAAAGCCTGGTGGCGTTCACCCAGGCAGGTGGCCGCAAGATTGACGCGTGGACGGGCCAGCACCGCTGCGCGTTGGTGCCGTTTGACCAGCCGGGTGACGATCCGCAAGCCTTCTTCAACGCCAACACGCTGGCCGAGCTGCACGCGCTGGAGGGGGCGGCGAACCGTTAGGCCCTGGAGCGCACTGCGCGCTCCCAGCCATATCCCGCACGCCGTACAACACATCGCGTAGCACACCAGCGCTGTATTTACCCCCACCATGCCCAACGCCCACAGCAATGCATCCGCGGCCCCGGTGCCCGCCCCACCGGCAGTGCGCATCCGCGCGCTGACGACGGCCGATGCCGTGGCCTACAAGGCATTGCGCGACGAGGCGCTGCGCACGGCGCCCGATGCGTTCACGTCCGACTACGCCTCGTCGGTGGGCCGCCCGGCCAAGGAATACGCGGTGCGTTTTGGGTCGGTGGAATCGGGCATGTTCTTCTTGGGCGCGTTCAACGCTACTGGTCAGCTGCTGGGCTGTGTGGGCTGCGAACGTGAGCAACGCGCCCAGCAGCGCCACTGCGCCAGCGTGGTCGGCATGATGGTGGCGCCCGCGGCGCAGCGCCAAGGCATCGGGCAGCAACTGGTGGCCGCCTGTGTGCAGGCCGCGCGCCAAGTGCCCGGGCTCACGCAACTGGTGCTGACCGTGACGGCAACCAACACCCACGTCGTGCGGCTGTACGAGCAGGCGGGTTTCAGCGCCTGGGGGCTGCTGCCGCGCGCCGTCGTGGTCAACAACGTGGCCTACGACAAGCTACACATGCTGCTTTTGCTAACCTCGGACCCTTTTCCGGTCTGCCGCTCCAAGTGACCGCAGCCGCACCGCGGTGACCACAACTCGGCAGAGCAGATTGCCCTAATCGATTGCCTCATCGCCCATGAAGACCATTGCCCAGATCGCCGCTGAACTGCAGGGCTACGACCCGCAGGCCCTGAGCGCTGCAGACGTCAACGCGTTTCTGGACCGCCTGGTCGAACCCGTGACGCAGACCGAAGAGCTGCCGCTCTTCCAGGCGCTCGGCCGCGTATTGGCACGCGACGTCGTATCGCCCATCAGCGTGCCGCCACACGACAACTCGGCCATGGACGGCTATGCGCTGGCCGGCGCACAACTGGTGGCGGGCCAGCCGCTCACGCTGCGCGTGGTGGGCACAGCGTTGGCTGGCAAGGCCTGGGCCGGCAGCGTGGCCGCGGGTGAGTGCGAGTGCGTGAAGATCATGACCGGCGCCATCATGCCCGCGGGGCTGGACACGGTGGTGCCGCAGGAGTTCACCAGCTCACCTGACGCGGGTCAGCACATCACCATTGCGGCCGATGTGCTGCGGGTGGGCGACAACCGCCGCTTCAAGGGTGAAGACTTGATGGAAGGCGGCGTGGCGCTGGCGCGTGGCGAGCTGCTCACGCCCGCGGCGCTGGGCCTGGTGGCCAGCCTGGGCCTGCCCACCGTGACGGTCTACCGGCGCCTGCGCGTAGCGTATTTTTCGACCGGCGACGAAATCCTGAGCCTGGGCGAGGCGCCCCGGGAAGGCGCGGTGTACGACAGCAACCGCTACACGGTGTTCGGCCTGCTCACGCGGCTGGGCGTAGAAGTGATCGACCTGGGCGTGGTGCGCGACGAGCCTGAGCTGCTGGAGGCCGCGTTCCGCAGCGCGGGCCAGCAAGCCGACGCCATCATCACCAGCGGCGGCGTGAGCGTGGGCGAGGCCGACCACACCCGCACGATGATGAAGAAGCTGGGCGACGTGGCCTTCTGGCGCATCGCCATGCGCCCCGGCCGCCCGATGGCCGTGGGGCGCATCGCCGGCGCTGAATTTGAAGCCAAAACAGGCCCTAGCGCTTTATCCATAAGCGCTGATAGCTATAAAAATGATAGTGAACCTAATCTAGACAAAGGGGCAGTGCTTTTTGGCCTGCCCGGCAATCCTGTGGCGGTGATGGTGACGTTCCTCGCCTTTGTGCGCCCCGCCCTGCTGCGCATGATGGGCAGCACCCGCCCCGCCCCGCCCCTGCTGCGTGCGGTGTGCACTGAAGCCCTGCGCAAAAAACCCGGCCGAACCGAATACCAGCGTGGCACCGTCACCACCGCACCCGACGGCATGCTGCAGGTGCGCACCACCGGCAACCAGGGGTCGGGCGTGCTCAGCTCCATGGTGCAGGCCAACGGTCTCATCGTGCTGCACCACGGCCAGGGCAACGTGGCCGTGGGCGACATGGTGGACGTGATGGTGTTTGACGGCGCCATCTGATCCGCCCTGGCAAGGCCCTCGTGGATCGCGGTGTCGTCCCGCACTGACACCCGTTCGCGGCGATAGCCCCTGCCCTCACCTTGCCCTGACTGCGTACGCTGGACCCATTCCGCTGGACACCCTTTGTTGATAGAAACACGCCATGCCCTACACCGCCACACACCTTGCCCAGCCACCATCCCGCGAAGACATCGACGGCCTGAACGGCGCCACGGTGCTGGAGTTCGGCACGCCCTGGTGCGGCCACTGCCAGCGGGCCCAACCCCTGATCGAGGGCGCCCTGAAGGACCGTGCTGAGGTCTCCCACGTGAAGGTGGAAGACGGCCCCGGCCAGCGCCTGGGCCGCAGCTTTGGCGTGAAGCTCTGGCCGACGCTGGTGTTTTTGAAGGACGGCAAAGAAGTAGAGCGGTTGGTGCGCCCGCAGGGCCAGCAGGACATCGTGAACGCCCTGCAAACCATTGCAGCGCCGGCGGGCTGACCACGCCTCCAGCGGTGGGCGGCGAGCAACTCGGGCTCGAATCCCGGCCGACACAAAAACAAAAGGCCCCGACGGGGCCTTTTGTTTGAGAGTCAGCACAACAGCTACTTGCCTACGTAATCATGCATGTGCAGCGTGTGCGCGGGCTCTTCGGTCGCCACCGCCGTGTTCGCGCCCGGCACCGATTTGCGCGCGAACAGCGTGTACATGGTGGGCACCACAAAGATGGTGAGCAGCGTGCCCAGCGACATGCCGCCCACGATGACCCAGCCGATCTGCATGCGGGTCTCGGCACCTGCGCCAGTGGCCAGCGCCAACGGGATGGCGCCCAGCACCATGGCGCCGGTGGTCATCAGGATGGGGCGCAGGCGCTGGGCCGAGGCCTTGACCAACGCATCGACCATCTCCATGCCCTGCTCACGCAGCTGGTTCGTGAACTCGACGATCAGGATCCCGTGCTTGGTGATGAGGCCCACCAGCGTGATCAGGCCGATCTGCGAATAGACATTGAGCGATCCGCCGCTCCACTTGAGCGCCAGCAGCGCGCCCACCATCGACAGCGGCACCGACACCATGATCACCAGCGGGTCGATGAAACTTTCGAACTGCGCGGCAAGCACCAGGAAGATGAACACCAGCGCCAGCACGAACACAATGCCCAAAGCGCCCTGCGAGCTCTTGAACTCGCGCGAGGTGCCGTTCAAATCGGTCGTGTACCCGGGCTTGAGCACCTTGGCGGCGGTGTCGTCCATGAACTTGAGCGCTTCGCCCAGTGAATAGTCTGGCGACAAGTTGGCGGTGATGGTGGCCGAGCGGCGCTGGCCGAAGTGGTTGAGCTCGCGCGGGCTCACGCTCTCGCGCACCTTCACCAGGCTTGAGAGCGGGATCATCGAATCATTGCGGCCGCGCACGTAGATGGCGTCGATGTTCTCGGGCGTGGTGCGCCCGCGTGCGGCGGTCTGCACGATCACGTCGTACTGCTCGGCATCGCGCTTGTAGCGCGTCACCGTGCGCCCGCCCAGCATGGTCTCGATGGCCTTGGCCACCACGTCGACGTTCACACCCAGGTCGGCCGCGCGCTCGCGGTTCACTTCGATGCGAAGCTCGGGCTTGTTCAGGCGCAAGTCGATGTCGGGACCGACGATGCCCGGGTTCTGCGCGATCTCGGCCATGAACGCCGTGGTGACCTGGTTGAGGTTCTCGTAGGTGTCGGAGGTCTGGATCACATAGGTGAGCGGCCGCGCACGGAAGCCCTGACCGAGCGATGGTGGTGTGATGAGGAACGCGCTCACGCCGGGAAGGCCGGCCACCTTGGGCTGCAGGTCACGGGCCAGCTCCAGCGTGGTGCGTTTGCGCTCCTCCCAGTCGACGGTGCGGTAGATCACGCTGGCTTGCGCCACGGTGGGGTTGCCGATGTTGGCGAAGATGCGGTCGAATTCGGGGTAGTCGCGCCCGACTTTTTCAAGCTCGAGCGCGTAGCGGTTGGTGTATTCGAGGGTCGCGCCGTCGGGCGCGGTGACGTTGACGAGCACCGTGCCCCGGTCTTCCAGTGGCGACAGCTCCTGGCGCATGCTGGGGTACACCACGAAGAGGGCGGCGCCGCTGATCGCCATGATCCCGACCACGATCCAGCGTGCCTGGAAGATCGCGCCCCGGATGCGGCCGCCGCGCCCGGTGCCGCCGTCTTTGCCGCTCCCACCCCAACGGGCCGTGACGATCCAGCGCAGCAGGCGGCCATAGGCGTCCGACAACTTGGTGAGCCAGCGCTCCATGGAGCGGTCGAACCAGTTGGGCTTGGGGTTGTGCTTGAGCAGCAGCGAACACATCATGGGCGAGAGGGTCAGCGCCACGAAGCCCGACACCACCACCGCCCCGGCCAACGCCAGCGCAAATTCGACAAACAGCCGGCCCGTGCGGCCCGGCGTGAAGGCCAGCGGTGCATACACCGCCACCAGCGTCAGCGTCATCGCCACGATGGCAAAGCCGATCTCGCGCGCGCCCTTGATGGCGGCGGAGAAGGGGTCGAGCCCTTCCTCGATGTGCCGGTAGATGTTCTCCAGCATCACGATGGCATCGTCCACCACCAGGCCAATGGCCAGCACCAGGGCCAGCAGCGTGAGCGTGTTGATGGAGAAGCCCGCCAGCGACATCAGCGCAAAGCTGCCCACCAGGCTCACCGGGATGGTGATGATGGGGATGATGGACGCGCGCAGCGTGCGCAGGAAGACAAAAATCACCAGCGCCACCAGCACCACGGCTTCGATGATGGTGGAGTACACGCTCTTGATGGACCGGTCGATAAAGAGCGAGTTGTCGTTGGCCACGTCGATCAGGATGTCCGCGGGCAGATCGGCCTTGAGGATGGGCATCATGGCCCGCACCCCCTTGGCCAGTTCCAGCGGGTTGGCCGTGGCCTGGCGGATCACCCCGACCGAGATGGCCTCGCGCCCGTTCAGGCGCACGCGGCTGCGGTCGCTGGCGGCACCTTCTTCTACCCGCGCCACATCCTTGATGCGCACGGGGAAGTTGTTGACGGTGCGGATCACTATCTCGGAGAACTGGCCCGGTGTGGACAGGTCGGTTTGCGAGGTGACGCTGAATTCGCGCTGCTGCGATTCGATGCGGCCGGCAGGCAGTTCCAGGTTGTTGCGCCGGATGGCGTCTTCCACGTCCTGCGTGGTCAGGCGGTAGCCGGCCATGCGTTCTGGGTCCAGCCACACGCGCATGGCGTATTTGCGCTCGCCGTAGATGGGCACATCGGCCACGCCGGTCACCGTCTGCAGGCGCGGCTTGACGATGCGATTGACCAGGTCGTTGATCTCAAGCGGGCTGCGCGTTTCGCTGCTGAAGGCCAGCCACATCACGGGCGAGGCATCGGCCTCGACCTTGGCGATGACGGGCTCGTCCACGGCATCCGGCAAGCGGTTGCGCACGCGGGCCGTGCGGTCGCGCACTTCGGCGGCGGCGTTGTCGGCGTCTTTCTCCAGCCGAAAGCGCACGCTGATCTGGCTTTGCTCGGGGCGGCTGATGGAGGTGATCACGTCCACCGCGTC
>SDXZ01000324.1 GCA_004210805.1 Acidovorax sp. | reverse complement strand
CGCCAGTTGTCGATGGAGCCCGTGGGGCAGGGCGAGATGCAGGCCATGCAGCCGTTGCACACATCGGCCCGCACGACGTAGTTGTTGTCGTCGTGCGTGATGGCGCCCACCGGGCAGGTCGCCTCGCAGGTGTTGCAGCGGATGCAGATCTCGGGGTCGATCAGGTGCTGCTTGATGACGGCGGCGTCGACGGCCATGTCCATGGTGTTCTCCTGAAGGCCTCGCGGTAGTGACGTGGTTTGTACCGGGAGGCGGGCGGGGTGCGCTATCGGCAAATACGTGGGGTCCCCGGCCCATGGGGCCCCGCCGTGGGGCAGCGGGGTTGCGGTGGCGTGTTGGTGGGTGGGCGGATCAGCCGAAGCGGACGTATTCGAAGTCGACCGGCTGGCGGTTGATGCCCATCACCGGTGGCGCGATCCAGCCCGCGAACTTGCCGGGCTCCACCACGCGGCCCATCAGCGACGCGACAAAGGCAAAGTCCTCCGGGGTGGGCAGCCACTCGGCCTTGCGTGCGGCCCATTCCACGTCGCTCACCACGCGGCCGTCGGGCGACATCTTGATGCCGGCCAGCGCACCGATCTGGCGGTTGAAGGCCTTGTGCGGCACCGACAGGCGCGTGGGGATGCCGGCTTTTTCCAGCACCTTGTTCCAGCGGCCCACGCCGGCCATCGAGTCCTTGATGAAGTCGTCGCGCAGCACTTCGTTCAGGGCGTTGAGCATGGGCACGTCCTTTTCCAGCAGCTGGCCGTCCTTGACCTCCAGCACCTTGTACGTCTGCCCTTTGAGGATGTGGTCGTCCGTGCGCTTGCCTTCTTCGTAGCGGCCCTTGAGGCCCGAGCTGTAGAAGATGGCCGCGTTGCTCGACTGGTCGGCGCCGAACAGGTCGATGGTGACGCTGTAGTGGAAGTTCAGGTAGCGCTGCACCGTGCCCAGGTCGATGGCACCGGCGGCGCGCACCTTGGCGGGGTCGTCGGTTTTCAGCTCGTTCATCACCTGCGCGGTGCGCGCCAGCACGCGCGAGACGCCGGACTCGCCCACGAACATGTGGTGGGCTTCCTCGGTCAGCATGAACTTGGTGGTGCGGGCCAGCGGGTCGAACGCGCTTTCGGCCAGGGCCGAGAGCTGGAACTTGCCGTCGCGGTCGGTGAAGTAGGTGAACATGAAGAACGCCAGCCAGTCGGGCGTTTTTTCATTGAAGGCGCCCAGGATGCGCGGGTTGTCCACGTCGCCCGAGGTGCGCTGCAGCAGCGCCTCGGCCTCCTCGCGTCCGTCGCGGCCGAAGTGCTTGTGCAGCAAATACACCATGGCCCACAGGTGGCGGCCTTCTTCCACATTGATCTGGAACAGGTTGCGCAGGTCGTACATGCTGGGCGCGGTGAGGCCCAGGTGGCGCTGCTGCTCCACCGACGCGGGCTCGGTGTCGCCCTGCGTCACGATGATGCGGCGCAGGTTGGCGCGGTGCTCGCCGGGCACGTCCTGCCAGGCCTTCTCGCCCTTGTGGTCGCCGAAGTGGATCTCGCGGTTGGCGTCACCCGGGTTCAGGAAGATGCCCCAGCGGTAGTCGCGCATCTTCACGTGGCCGAACTGTGCCCAGCCCTGCGGGTCCACGCTCACGGCGGTGCGCAGGTAGACCTCGTGGTCGGTCGACCCCTCGGGGCCCACGTCGTCCCACCAGTTGATGAAGTTGGGCTGCCAGCCTTCGAGCGCGCGCTGCAGCGTGCGGTCTTCGCCCAGGTTGACGTTGTTGGGGATCTTCTCGCTGTAGTTGATCGTGCTCATGGCCAGTCCTTCAAGTGGAGGTTCATATCCGTTCGGCCTGAGCTTGTCGAAGGCTTGCGCAGGGCTTCGACAAGCTCAGCCTGAACGGGTGGGGAGGTCAATCGGTTGGGGTGGGGGTAGGGTCAGACGCGGTTCAGATCAAAGCCGGCTTTTTCACCGGTACCGTAGACCTTGAGTGCACCCTTGTCGCCCACCGCGTTGGGGCGGTTGAAGATCCAGTTCTGCCAGGCGGTCAGGCGGCCGAAGATGCGGGTGTTCATGTTTTCCTTGCTGGCAAAGCGCAGGTTGGCCTCCAGCCCGGTGAGCGAGTCGGGCGACATGGCGGCGCGCTCCTCGATGGCGATGCGGATCTCGTCGTCCCAGTCGATGTCGTCCGGGGCGGCGGTCACCAGGCCCAGGGCCAGTGCGGCGTCCGCGTCCAGCGGCTTGCCGGCCGCAGCGCGCGCGGCTTCCAGCGGGGCGGCTTCTTCGTAGAAGCGGCGCTGCAGGCGGCTTTGGTCATTGACCATCGGCAGCAGCCCGAAGTTGAACTCGTTGAGCGTGAGCTTGGGTGCGCGCTCGGCGTCGTCGGGCAGGGCCAGCATGTAGGTGCGGTCGGCGGCCAGCGCCAGCTCGGCCAGCGATCCGGCAAACGCCGAGCCCGACTCCACCAGCGCGAACAGGCTGCGCGAGGACACATCCAGCCGCGCGAACGTGCGGCGCAACGCGCCGATGGTCTCGCGCACCAGCCAGTGGTCCTGGTGGGCGATCAGCGTGGCGTCGCTGGCCAGCACGGCCTGGGCATCGCCCTCGGTCTTGAGCAGCCAGGTGCCGATGTCGAGTTCGTTGGTGCGCAGGTTCAGGATGGCGTCGTCCAGCTGGCGCGCCAGGGCCAGCGGCCACCAGGCGGCGCCTGCGGCCTC
>SDXZ01000120.1 GCA_004210805.1 Acidovorax sp. | reverse complement strand
TCCCCCCCGCGGCGGAGGGCATTGCCATGACGTCGGCCGCTGATTTCTGGCCCGGATGCGGCTTCCAGATGCTCGCCCGGGACACGCGCGGCTGGCTGGTACCCACCGAGGGGTACCTGCAGCGGCTGCTGACCCGGCCCGAGTTGGCCCTGGTGCCGGAGTCTTGCCCGGCGGAGGTGGCTTTGCACGAATCTTTGGCCATGTCGCCAGCACGCAGCGTCGCCCCTCAGGAGTTGGCGGCTGTGCAAGACGACGATGCCCGCGAAAACTACACCGTGTTCCTGCGCTTTCGCGATGGCTTACTGGCCGCGGGCACGCTGGAGGCGTACTACCTGCAACTCATGCGCAGTGGGGCGGTCAACGTGCCAGCTGTGTTCGTTGACGCCGTGGTGCAGGCCCTGCTGCGCAACCTGCTCGATGACTGCAATGACGCCTTTGAAGCCCGTGCGGCCGAGATGCTGTTCCGCCCCCAGCGCATCACCTTGCAAGATGGGCAGATGTTGGCGGGCGACCGTGCAACGCTGGACATGTTGAATGAAACAGCGGGCTTGGGGGAGGTGGGGCGCCTTCTGCTGCGAAGCGGCGCATTGCAGCCCACGGCGCAGGTCCAGGTGTTGGCCGCCGACAACGCCGGTCAGTACTGGCAGGCGAGCGATCGCCACCACTTTTTACTCGACCTGACCCACGAGCTGACGCAGGACCTGAGCCATGGCCTGACCTTCAAAATGACGCGCGCGCGCTCGGGCCTCAAGGCGCTGGCGCGGGTGCTGGAGCGGTGGGTTGCCCACCTGCTGGGTGTTCAGGTGTTGATCGAGCCCGTGCACCAGGTCACCGACGGCGCGTGGCGTTGGCACGTGGGGTTGGACGTGGAATCCACGGCCCTCCTCAATGACCTGTACCAGGACCACCCTGTGGATGCGGATCGGATGGCGCGGCTGGTGAGCCTGTTCACGCTGACCTTTGCCAACCCGGCCGAGATGCGCGCCGATGTGGCGGGCAAGCCGGTGTATCTGGGGCTAGCGACCAACGCCGAGGGCGTGGTGCGCATCAAGCCGCAGAACCTGTTGCTCAATCTGCCCTTGGCATCTCAGTCTTGAAATGCTATTGAATCAATAGCTAACAGCGCTTGATTAGCAAGCGCTGGCGGCCAATTTGGTTCAAATTTTTCCGCCGGATGGCACGCCGGTGCCGGGCGCTCATCCAATCGTCATCAAGCTCGCATTTCCGCCTGCAGCCGCCGTGTTCACACTCAGCGCGCGCTCGATGATCAGGCGCTCCAGCGGGATATCCACCGCGCCGGTTGGCAGCGCTGTCACGCCCACGATCGGCCCGTGGCGTCGGGCGAGGGCGGTGCACACCGTGTGCAGAGAAGTCGCGTCACCGTGGTGCAGCACGGCGTCCAGCCCCACCGCGCTGTTCACCAGCGCGTTGTCCTGCAACGCGATCTGGGCCTGTACCCGTGTGGGCAGTTGTGCGCGCAGGCCAGCTTGGTCGGTCGGCCAGAGCGCTGTGCCGCCCGTAGCCATCACGGCGGCGGTTTGAGTCAGCAGATCGTCAGCGCCTTGCGCCAAACACAGCACGCGGCTGCGCGGGGCCAGGGTGTAGACATTGCGTTCGCCCGTGGGGCCGGGCAGGGTGCGGGCAGTGCCGCTTTGGGTTTCTGCGGCAAACCGCACGCAGGTGCGGGCGAGGGCGGGATGGTCTTGTGCCGTAGCCCATTGCTGCAGCGTATGGAGCGAGGCCAGCAGCCGTTCCCGCTGCGTTTCCTCAGGTGGCGCGATGCGGTCCGCGTCGGCAAAGGTGCGGGCCAGCGCGTCGGCTGGCCGCTGGGAAAGCAGCCGCAGCAGATACAGCGGCCCGCCTGCCTTGGGGCCGGTGCCCGACAGACCTTCGCCGCCAAACGGCTGCACGCCCACCACGGCACCGACCATGTTGCGGTTCACGTAGACGTTGCCCGCGTGGGCGCGGTTGACCACGCGGGCAATGGTTTCATCGATGCGGGTGTGCACGCCCTGCGTCAGGCCGTAGCCGGTGGCGTTGATCTGGTCGAGCAACTGGTCCAGGTCGTTGCGGGCGTAGCGCACCAGGTGCAGTACCGGGCCGAAGACTTCGCGTTGCAGTTCGCCAATGTGGTTCAGCTCGATCAAGGTGGGCGGCACAAAGGTGCCCTGTGCTCCGGCTGCCAACACATGGTTCGGGTGCTGGAACACGCGCTGGCCCTTGGCCTTGAAGTTCTCGATGTGTTGGGTGATGCCCGCTTGTGCCTCAGCGTCGATGACCGGGCCCACGTCCACGCGCAGCGCACCCGGGTTGCCCACGCGCAGCTCGCCCATGGCGCCTTGCAGCATCTCGACCACGCGGTCGGCTGCGTCTTCTTGCACACACAACACGCGCAGGGCCGAGCAGCGCTGGCCTGCGCTGTCAAAGGCGGACGACACGGCGTCGCCCACCACCTGTTCGACCAGGGCGGACGAGTCCACGATCATCGCGTTCTGCCCGCCGGTTTCTGCAATCAGCGGGATGGGGCGGCCTGCGGCATCGAGCCGCCCGGCCACGGTGCGCTGCAGGATGCGCGCGACCTCGGTGGAGCCGGTGAACATCACGCCCATCACGCGGGCGTCGCCAATCAGGCGCGCGCCCACGGTTTCGCCCTGGCCCGGCAGCAGCTGCACTGCGGCGCGGGGCACACCGGCCTGCCACAGCAGGCGCACGGCCTCGGCGGCGATCAGCGGGGTTTGTTCGGCGGGCTTGGCCAGCACGGGGTTGCCCGCGGCCAGCGCGGCCGCGACCTGGCCCATGAAGATAGCGAGTGGAAAGTTCCAGGGGCTGATGCACGCCACAGGGCCCAGCGGGATGTGGGTGGTGTTGTCGAAGGTGTTTTGCACCTGTGCCGCGTAGTAGCGCAAGAAGTCCACAGCCTCGCGCACCTCGGCCACGGCGTTGCTGGCGCTCTTGCCGGCTTCGCGCATCAGCAGGCCCAGCAGGGGCAACATGCGCTCTTCCAGCAGGTCGGCCGCGCGCAGCAGGGCGGCGGCACGCTCGGCGGGCGGTGTGGCAGCCCAGGGTGCTGCGGCGGCCTCGGCGTGGGCCAGCGCCTGGTCCACGTCGTCGGCGGTGGCCTCTTGCACCTGGCCCACGATGTCGCTGTGGTCGGCGGGGTTGCGCACTGGCTGGGCAGGGCCTGCAGGGGCATCGGTGCCCAGCAAGGGGCCGGCGTTCCAGGCATGGGCGGCAGTGGCTTGCAGGGCGGCAGCCAGTTCGGTCAGCGTGTTCTCGTTCGACAGGTCCAGCCCGCGCGAGTTGGTGCGGTGCGCGCCATACAGGCCCTGCGGCGTGGCAATGCGGGGGTGGGGCAGGCCCGCAGTGCCTTCCACTGCGGCTTGCTGGTCTACGACCTGCACGGGGCTCTTCACCAGCTCCTGCAGCGCAATGGTTTCGTCGGCAATACGGTTCACAAACGAGGTGTTGGCGCCGTTTTCCAGCAAGCGGCGCACCAGATAAGCCAGCAGCGTTTCGTGCGTGCCCACAGGGGCGTAGATGCGGCACGGGCGGCCCAATTTGCCGGCAGCGATGGCACCGACCACCTGCTCGTACAGCGGCTCGCCCATGCCATGCAGGCACTGGAATTCGTATTGCCCGGCGTAATAGTTGCTGCCCGCCAGCTGGTAGATGGTGGCCACCGTTTCGGCGTTGTGCGTGGCGAACTGGGGGTACACGGCCTCGGGCGCGGCCAGCAGCTTCTTGGCGCAGGCAATGTACGAGATGTCGGTGTGCACCTTGCGGGTGTAGACCGGGTAGTCCTCCAAGCCATCGACTTGGGCGCGCTTGATTTCGCTGTCCCAGTACGCGCCTTTGACCAAACGCACCATCAGGCGGCGCTGGGTGCGGCGGGCCAGGTCCACCACGTAGTCGATGACGAAGGGGCAGCGCTTTTGGTAAGCCTGGATCACAAAACCAATGCCGTTCCAGCCCGCCAGAGTGGGCTCGTGGCACAGGCGCTCCAGCAGGTCCAGCGACAGCTCCAGCCGGTCGGCTTCTTCGGCGTCGATGTTCAGGCCAATGTCGTACTGCTTGGCCAGCGCGGTCAGGCGCAGCACCAGCGGGTACAGCTCGTCCATTACGCGGCCAAACTGTGCGCGGCTGTAGCGCGGGTGCAGGGCAGAGAGCTTGATGGAAATGCCAGGGCCTTCGTAGATACCGCGCCCGGCAGACGCTTTGCCAATCGCGTGGATAGCCTGTTCGTAGGACTGGTAGTAGCGCTGCGCGTCTGCGCTGGTCAGCGCGGCCTCGCCCAGCATGTCGTACGAATAGCGAAAGCCTTCGGCCTCCATCGTGCGGGCGTTGCGCAGGGCTTCGTCAATGGTCTCGCCGGTCACAAACTGCTCGCCCATCATGCGCATGGCCATGTCCACACCTTTGCGGATGAGCGGCTCTCCGCCCTTGCCGATCAGGCGGCCCAGCGAGCTGCCCAGGCTGCTTTCGCTGTGTGTGGCTACCAGCTTGCCGGTGATGAGCAGGCCCCAGGTGGCGGCGTTGACGAAAAGGGACGGGCTCTTGCCCAGGTGGGCATCCCACTGGCCGTGGCTAATTTTGTCGCGGATCAGCGCGTCGCGCGTGGCCTTGTCGGGAATGCGCAGCAGGGCCTCGGCCAGGCACATCAGCGCCACGCCTTCTTGGGACGACAGTGAAAACTCTTGCAGCAGCCCCTGCACGATGCCCGCGCGCCCCGCGCTGGCTTTGCGTTCGCGCAGCGCTTTGGCAATGCGCAGTGCCAGCTGCTGGGCCGCTGCAGCCTGTTCTTGGGGTAGGCGGGCGTGGGCCAGCAGCGGGGCCAGGGCTTCCGGCTCGGGGCGGCGATAGGCGGCAGTGATGGCCGCGCGCAGCGGGTTGCTCAACAGGGTGCGGGGGGCGAAGTCTGCAAACGGAGCGGAGGGCTGGGCGTTGGGCTGCGTCATGGCGGTGTCTTTCGGTGATGTGTGCGCCAAATCTGCGTCTGGCGTTATGGGCGATGATCCTTGGACTTGCGATGAATAAATGGTCGAAAATTGCCATGTCTACCGAATAAATCGCTAACCAACATGCAAGCAGAAACCGATCTGGACCGTATCGACCGCAAGATTTTGTCAATCCTGCAGGAAGACGGCCGCATTGCCAACCTCAAGCTGGCCGAGGCCGTGGCCCTGTCGCCCACAGCAGTGCTGGCGCGCGTGCAGCGCCTCACGCGCGATGGTTTCATCCTGGGCTACGAGGCCCGCCTGAACCCCCTCAAGCTGGGCGCGGGCATGCTCGTGTTTGTGGAGGTACTGCTCGACCGCACCACGCCCAACGTGTTCGATCAGTTCAAGGCGGCGGTGCAGGTGCATCCTGAGATCATGGAATGCCACATGGTGGCCGGCGGCTTCGACTACCTGCTCAAGACCCGTTCGGCCGACATGAATGCCTACCGCGTATTTGCCGGCGCAGTGCTCTGGCAGCTGCCCGGCGTGCGGGAGACGCGCACTTATGCGGTGATGGAAGAGGTCAAGCACACCAACCATCTGCACTTGAGGTAGCTCGGGCCTTGTGCCCAGCGTTACGGAACCGCCTGCGTAGAGCGGTTTTCAGGCCACAGCTGCATTGGCCGGGCAGGCCAAAGCCCGCATAATGCCCGGCAGAACCGTCAGTTTCAGGAGAAGCAACCATGAAGGCCCTTCCATACGCTGCCGCAGCCCTGGTGGCTGCACTTTTCAGCCAGTCCGCGGCGGCCTCGTGCTACCTGGTCTATGGCCCCGACAAGGACCTCGTCTACCGCGCCCCCGAGCCGCCGATCGACATGTCCCGCCAGATCCACGAAACCCTTCCGCTCGTCGCGCCCAACTCGACGCTGGTTTTCACCCCTGACAACCACAACTGCGACCTCACCATCAACAAGCTGCCTCTGGCCTCGGTCTCGATGCGCGGTGGTGCCGGCCGGCGTGCCGCACGCGCCGACCGCAGCTGATCTCAGGTGAAGCGCCGCCTCAGGTCGGGCAAGGCGCCCGCCCGGGCCTGAGACAATCGGGGAATGAGCGAACCGAAAGAACTATCCCCCTCGTTTGAACCCTGCGCGCAAAGCGCAACCGACTTGCCCGAGGGCTGGCTGCAGGTGCAGTCCATGGACCTTGACGCGCAGGGCGTGGCCCGGCGGCCTGATGGCAAGGTCGTCTTTATCGATGGTGCCCTGCCGTTTGAGCTGGTCACCGCCAACACCCACCGCAAGAAGAACAACTGGGAGCAGGCCAGCCTGACGGCGATCCACCGCGAATCGTCGCAGCGCGTGCGCCCTGGCTGCCCGCATTTTGGGCTGCACGCGGGTGCCTGCGGTGGCTGCAAGATGCAGCACTTGCACGTGGGCGCGCAAGTGGCCGTCAAGCAGCGGGTGCTGGAAGACAACCTCTGGCACCTGGGCAAGGTCAAGGCTGAAACCGTGATGCGGCCCATCGAAGGCCCGGCCTGGGGCTACCGGTACCGGGCGCGGCTGTCGGTGCGCCACGTGATCAAGAAGGGCCAGGTGCTGATCGGCTTTCACGAGCGCAAGAGTCGCTATGTGGCCGACATGCAGACGTGCAAGGTCTTGCCGCCCCATGTGGACGCGATGCTGATGCCACTGCGTGCGCTGATTGCCGGCATGGACGCCCGCGATACCTGCCCACAGATCGAACTGGCTTGTGGCGATAGCGTCACGGCGATGGTGTTGCGGCACCTGGAGCCGCTGAGCGCTGATGACATCGCCCGGCTGCGCGCTTTTGCCGCCGAGCACGGCGTGCAGTGGTGGCTGCAGCCCAAGGGGCCAGACACGGTAAAGCTGCTGGACGAAGGCGGTGAAGAGCTCTCGTACGCGCTGCCGGATTTCGGCATCACCATGCCGTTCAAGCCCACCGACTTCACACAGGTGAACCCGCACATCAATCGCGTGCTGGTGAGCCGGGCGCTGCGCCTGTTGGACGTCAAGCCGCATGAGCGCGTGATCGACTGGTTCTGCGGCCTGGGCAACTTCACACTGCCGCTGGCCACGCAGGCCCGCGAGGTGCTGGGCATTGAAGGCAGCGAGGCCCTGGTCGCTCGCTCGCGCGAAAACTACGCATTGAATCAGGCTCTAGCGCTTAACGGTAAAGCGCTTTCAGCTACTGATTTTGTAGCGCGCAACCTGTTTGAGATGACGCCCGAGATGCTGGTGGCCGACGGCTCGGCTGAAAAATGGCTGGTGGATCCACCACGCGAAGGTGCCTTTGCGCTTGCCACCGCGCTGGCGGACCTTGAGCAGGCCCGACTCGGTGCCGAGGGGGCTGGTCCGCTGCCGGCCGGTGCCGAGAACTGGATTCCGCCCCAACGCATCGTCTACGTGAGCTGCAACCCCGCCACGCTGGCCCGTGACGCGGGCCTGTTGGTGCACAAGGGCGGCTACAAGTGCACGGCAGCGGGCATGGTCAACATGTTCCCGCACACCGCGCACGTGGAAAGCATGGCGGTGTTCGAGCGGGTCTGAGGGGCTTGCTCACCCCTTGGCCTGGTTCAGGCGCAGGGGGCAGGCCCATCTCGCGGGATGATTTGCGGTAGCGGGAGGGCGGGATCAGGTCAGCGGTGACGGCCCCCGCGGCGCCCTGCACAGCAAGCAGGGCGTGCGAACCCCGCAGGGATCAGCTTCGGCTGCGACTTGCTGCGGGGTCGCGGGTTTCTGTTTCGATCTCAGCGCCGTTGCCCTTGCGTTCGGGCTTCTCCGCGTTGCCCAGCACGGAGGGGGCGCCTTCGATCTTGTTCTCGCGCATGTAGGCGTCCATGTCCTTCCACCCGGCAAACACCGAGGCCTTGGCCGCCTTGGGGTTCAGCATGTAGCAGTCTTCCAGCCCCCGCAGGGCGTGGCGGCAGGCGCCGCCAATGGCCTTGGCTTCTTCCTCGCGCTGCGCGACGCGGGGATCGGGGCCCAGGCCGGGAATCTTGTCGCAGCCCGCCAGCAGCACCACAAGGGCAGTCACGGCCAGCAGACGCAGCGGGGGGGAAGCAGGGAGGCGATACATGTACTTGCATTATCGGCAGCTCAGCCTGGCTATTGAGGCTTGATACATCCGGCCGCCCAAGAAAAAGGCTCCCCGCAGGGAGCCTTTTGTTCTGGCCGATGGCCCGGGCGCGTTATTCGCGTTCGCCGCCCATGATGCCCAGCAGGGCGAGCAGGCTCTGGAACACGTTGAAGACGTCCAGGTACAGGGCCAGCGTGGCACTGATGTAATTGGTTTCGCCACCGTCCAGGATCTGCTTGATGTCGTACAGCATGTAGGCGCTGAAGATGCCGATGGCCGCCATCGAGATCGCCATCATGCCCACGCTGGAGCCGACGAACACGTTGATGATGCCGCCGACCATGAGCACCATGGCGCCCACAAACAGCCACTTGCCCATGCCCGACAGGTCGCGCTTGATCACGCTGGCCAGGCTGGCCATCACGAAGAACACGCCGGCGGTGCCGGCGAATGCCGTCATGATGAGGTCGGTACCGTTCTTGAAGCCCAGCACCATGCCGATCAGGCGCGAGAGCATCAGCCCCATGAAGAACGTGAAGGCCAGCAGCACCGGCACGCCAGCGGCAGAGCGCTTGGTCTTTTCAATCGCGAACATGAAGGCGAACGCGCCGCCCAGGAACACGATCAGGCCCACGCCGCCGCGCAGCGACTGGGTGATGCCCGTGGCCACGCCGATCCAGGCGCCGAGCACCGTAGGAATCATGCTGAGGGCCAGCAGCCAGTAGGTATTGCGAAGAACCCGGTGGCGGTCTTCCTGCGAGATGCCATAGCCCGCAGAGTGGCCCAGGGTGGTGACTTGGTCATTCATCTTGTGTCTCTCCTTGTTGGCCTGCACAGCGCAGACACTGCAAATTCTAGGTGGTGGCGGTTTTTTGACTTGCAATGACCGCGTCGGCTTACCTACTTTTGGTAAGGGTACTTTCAACCTGCATGAGGGTGAGGGGCCCGGGCGATGCCGCTATGCTCACGTGCGCTGCCCTCCGGCCGGCCTGTAGGCCTGGCCGGGCACCGATACTTCTTTCCTTCTCTTTTCCCCGGACCCATTCATGAAAACCAAGCACGAACTCGAACTGGCCGACGTCAAAGCCATTGCCGCCGCAGCCGAAGCCGAAGCCCTGAAGAACCATTGGGCCGTGACCATCGCCATCGTGGACGACGGCGGCCACCTGCTGTGGCTGCAGCGCCTGGACGGTGCTGCGGCGGTGTCGTCGCACATCGCGCCCTCCAAGGCCCGCACGGCCGCCATGGGGCGCCGCGAGAGCAAGGTGTATGAGGACGTGATCAACGGAGGCCGGACTTCGTTCCTGAGCGCGCCAGGCATCGACGGCCTGCTCGAAGGCGGCGTGCCGATCCTCAAGGATGGGCAGTGCCTGGGTGCCGTGGGCGTGAGCGGGGTGAAGTCCACCGAGGATGCACAGGTTGCGCGCGCAGGCATTGCGGCAATTGGTTTGTGAGATTGCTATATGTTTGATAGCTATTGGCGCTTTTGTATCAAGCGCTAGGGCCCAAAAAGGCTCAAAAATCACGCCCTGGAATCCCTGGGCACAAAAAAACCGGCCTCAGGCCGGTTTTTGTTTTTCTGACGATCGCGGGACTGAAAAAAAGCCTGGCTACGCGGGCGGACCCGTTGGCTGGCAAAAACGACCCTTGCGAGCTTGTTGCAAGCCCGGGAGTCGCCCCACGATGAAACTAGGTGGTGGCGTGCACCATGCGGTGCGCGTGGAGCGGGGTCCTCAGCATGGACCCCGAACGCGGGAAATGCATCACTGGCATTGAGCGCGTCGGACGGATGCTCGTCACTTATTTGGTCAGGATCAGCTTGCCCAGCTTGGTGGCCTGCAGGCGGTACACCGAGCCGTTGTGGCTGATGGCGACCGTTTTTTGCCCCTGGAGCAGGGCACTGCTGTCCACCGCGGCCGCCGCGCCTTCGGTGCGTTGGCTGGCTGGGCCCTGGGCCTGCGCTGCGGCCTTGCTGGACGAAGCGGGGCGCAGGATGGATGCGGCGGTCAGTGTGGCTTGCATTGGGTGTTTCCTGGTGCGTTGCAGTGCGATGTGTTAATGATAGTGATTCGCAATTACAAGTCAAGCCATTGGAGTGTTTCTTTTTGTTCTGATGCTGGGCTGTTCGACGGTTTGTGGGGCCCAGCGAGCGCCGACTGATGATCCGCGGGAAAACTACAGGTCGCGTTGGGGCCGGTCCGGAATGCGACCTCCGGCCCCAGGGCCAGTCGCGGTGACCATCTATGGGGTCCGCCGCGCAAAAAAATGGCATCGGCGCTTGTCAAAAAAGAAACCCGGCAGGCCCGCCGCAGGCCGTGCGTGCGGAGGCGTGCCGGGTGGCGAGCGGAAACAGTCCAGCCTAGGCTAGGGCGCTGGGTCCGTCACAAAACCAATCTTGCGCACGCCCGCGCGCTGGGCCGCCGCCATGGCCTGGGCCACGCGTTCGTAGCGCACTTCCTTGTCGCCGCGGATGTGCAGATCTGGCTGGGGCTGCTTGGCGGCCTCGGCCTGCAGGCGGGGGAAGAGTTCTTCTTCCGTGACCTCTGACTCGTTCCAGAAGTACTTGCCGTCGGCCGACACCGACAGGCGCACGGTCTCGGGCTTGACGTCCTCAGGCTGGTTGGTGGCACGGGGCAGGTCTACGTTGACCGAGTGCTTCATCACCGGCACGGTGATGATGAAGATGATGAGCAGCACCAGCATGACGTCCACCAGGGGCGTCATGTTGATCTCGTTCATCACGTCATCGGCATCGTCTTGGGTTCCGAAGGCCATGGCTTACGCGCCTTTCTTGAGGGGCAGGACCTTGGCCTGTTCGCCGCCGGCGTTCACGCGGGCACCGGTCACGAAGTAGGCGTGCAGGTCGTGGGCAAAGCTGTTGAGGCCGCCCAGGATGGACTTGTTGCCGCGCACCAGGGCGTTGTAGCCCAGCACGGCGGGGATGGCCACGGCCAGGCCCAGGGCCGTCATGATCAGCGCCTCGCCGATGGGGCCGGCGACCTTGTCGATGGTGGACTGGCCCGACGTGCCGATGGCGAGCAGCGCGTGGTAGATGCCCCAGACGGTGCCGAACAGGCCGATGAAGGGGGCGGTGGAGCCGACCGACGCCAGGATGGCCAGGCCCGACTGCAGGCGGGCGGTGAATTCGTCGATGCAGTTGCGCAGGCAGCGCGTGACCCAGTCGCTCACGTCCAGGCTGTCATGCAGGTGGGCCTTGGTGTTGCGGTGGTGGGCGGTGGCTTCGCGGCCTTCCAGGGCCAGGTGGCGAAAGGGGTTGGTGTTGTCGGCACCCAGCTTGGTCAGGCCTGCGGCAAAGTCTTCGCTGTGCCAGAAGTCTTGCGCGGCGCGGGTGTGCTTCTTGAATTTGATGATGTCCAACGCCTTGATGATGATGACGATCCACGAGGCCAGCGACATGGCCAAGAGGATGACTGCGACCGCGCGGGTGACAAAGTCACCCTGGATCCATACGTTGGCGATGCCGAATTGCGATTCCATGAAAAAACTCCCTGAAGCTGATCTAAAGCGTTGATTGACTGGTTATTCGAGAACGAAATTGACAGGGACCAGGTTCCACATGGTCGCCGGCACGCCGTCGCGTTTGCCGGGCACGAAGCGCCAGCGCATGACGGCCTCCTGGGCCTGCTTGTCCAGCCGGTCGAAACCGCTGGACTTGTTGATTTCCACCTGCTGCGGCGTGCCGTCAACGCCGATGAGCACGCGCAGCACCACCTTGCCCTGCTCGCCCATGCGTTTGCTGATGGCGGGGTAGCTGGGCTTGGGGTTGTTCAGGTAGGCCGCGTCGCTCGATGGCAACTCGATCTTGGGCGGGGCAGGCGGTGCCGGTGGAGCGGGTGGCGCCGGAGGCGCGACCGGAGCCTCGATGGGCGGCGCTGGCGGCTGCGGCGTGGTCACGCCGGTGGGGGCGTTGGGCGCGGGTGTGGGGTCTGCAATGGCCACGG
>SDXZ01000323.1 GCA_004210805.1 Acidovorax sp. | reverse complement strand
GCGTGGTGCTTCATGAAGACCTCGCGCACGGCGTCGTTGCCCAGCAGGAAGGGGCCGAAGGTTTCGGGGAACACGTCGCGCGGGCCGACGCTGTACCAGACCTCGCCGCTCATCTCTTCTTCTTCGTTGCGCGGCGCGGGCACGCGGCGGAAGTGGCAGTCGGTAAGGTATTCGATCTCGTCGTAGTCGTAGAACACGACCTTGCCGTTGCGGGTGACGCCGAAGTTCTTCCAGAGCATGTCGCCCGGGAAGATGTTGGCGGCGACCAGGTCCTTGATGGCGTTGCCGTATTCGATCACGCTGCGCTCCATCCGCTGGTGGGCGCGCGGGTCGGACAGGCCGGCGTCGAAGGCTTCCTGCAGGTAGATGTTGAGCGGCACCATGCGTCGCTCGATGTACAGGTGCTTGATGATGACCTCGGTCTGGCCGTCACCGTCGCGGTCGCTGATCTCGAGCTGGCTGGGGGCGAACTTTTCGATCTCGGCGATGAGCGCATCGTCGAAGCGGTCGCGCGGAAAGGCCACCTCGCTGTATTCGAGCGTGTCGGCCATGCGGCCCACGCGGTCGTGCTGCTTGACCAGCAGGTACTTGCCCTTGATCTGCTCGCGAGTGGTTTCCTTCTGGTGCGGAAAGAAGTCCTTGATGAGCTTGAACACGAAGGGAAAGCTCGGCAGGTCGAACACCAGCATGACCATGCCCTTGATGCCCGGCGCAATGCGGAACTTGTCGCTGGAGTGTTTGAGGTGCGATAGGAAGTCGCGGTAGAACAGCGTCTTGCCCTGCTTGGCCAGGCCCAGGGCGTTGTAGATCTCGGCCCGCGGCTTGCGTGGCATGAGGCTGCGCAGGAACTGCACGTAGGCGCTGGGGATCTCCATGTCGACCATGAAGTAGGCACGCGCAAAGCTGAAGAGCGCGAGCAGGTCGTCTTCGCCGAACAGGGCAGCGTCGATGGCGAGCTTGCCGCTGTCGGTGTGCAGGATGGGCAGCGCGAACGGCACTTCGCTGAAGCCGTTGATGATCTTGCCCACCACGTACGCGCCCTTGTTGCGGTAGAACAAGCTGGCCAGCACCTGGATCTGGAAGTTGGCGCGCAGCGTCATGTGGGCAATGCGCGGCTCGATGGCCGCGAGCACCTGGGCGGTGTCGCGCGCGAGGTCCTCGAACTCGCGCTGCAGGCGGAAGTTGTCGATGACGGCCTGCAGCGTGCTGTGCAGGTTGCTGCGCGAGGGGTAGTACGCGCGGTAGGTGGGCAGCGCGGCGGGCTCGTCGTTCTCGATGTATTCGGTGCTGACGGCCGGGCGCACGAAGATGAAGTCGTTGTGAAAGTGCGTGCGGTGCAGGATCTTGGTGGTGACCGAGTTGAAGAAGGTCTCGGCAAGCTCGGGCTGGTGGTGGTTGACCAAGAGGCCGATGTAGTGGAGCTTGATCTGGTGCCACACATCCATAGGCTGCGAGCCGGCGCTGAATTCTTTTTCAAGCCGGCGCACGCATTCCTTCACGCGCAGGTCGTAGAACTCGATGCGCTCGCGCTGCGCGCGCTGCTGGCCGGGCCAGTCGGCCGTCTCGAAGCGGTGCTTGGCGCGCGCGGACTCGGTGCGGAACAGCCGGTAGTGGCGGTTGAAGCCATCCATCATCGCCTTGGCGATGCCGTAGGCCTCGGGGGCATCGAGCCGCTGGGGAAACATGGCGCGCCTTGCGGGCCGGGCTATTCGCGGTGCTTCGCGGCCACACCTGCGATGGCGGCCTTGTAGATGGCGTCCAGGCCTTCGGTGCTGTCCACCGTCATGTGCAGGTTGTTGATGAGGCCGTCCTTGAGGCCATAGCACCAGCCGTGCAGGGTGACCTGCTGTCCGCTGCCCCAGGCGTCGAGCATCACCGTCGTCTGCGCAATGTTGACCACTTGCTCGATCGCGTTGAGCTCGCACAGCACGTCGTGGCGCCACTTCGGATCGACCGAGGCGATGAGGTCACGGTGGCGGTCGCGCACGTCCTGCACGTGGCGAATCCAGTTGTCGGCCAGGCCGACCCGAATGCCTTCCAGCGCCGCCAGCACACCGCCGCAGCCGTAGTGGCCCACGACCATCAGGTGCTCGATGCGCAACTGGTCGACCGCGTATTGGATGGTGGACAAACAGTTGAGGTCGGTGGGCACCACCACGTTGGCCACATTGCGGTGCACGAACACTTCGCCGGGCTCGAGACCGGTGATCTGGTTGGCCGGCACGCGGCTGTCCGAGCAACCCACCCACATGTATTTGGGTTTTTGCTGGGCCAGGAGGCCGGTGAAGAAGCCAGGGCGCTCGCGCTCCATCTGGGCAGCCCAGGCGCGGTTGTGTACGAAGAGGTCTTCGATGGAGGTCGTCATGGGGGTCCTTAAAGTCAACTTGGCCGCCGTGCGGCGGTGGGCTTAGCAGGTCTCGGCGAACAGCTCTCGACCAATCAGCATGCGGCGGATCTCGCTCGTGCCGGCGCCGATCTCGTAGAGTTTCGCATCACGCCACAGGCGACCCAGAGGGTACTCGTTGATATATCCGTTGCCGCCGTAGATCTGCACGCCCTCGCCGGCCATCCAGGTGGCTTTTTCGGCGCACCACAGGATGACGCTGGCGCAGTCCTTGCGCACCTGGCGCACGTGGTCGGTGCCCAGCATGTCGAGGTTCTTGGCCACGGTGTAGGCGAACGA
>SDXZ01000119.1 GCA_004210805.1 Acidovorax sp. | reverse complement strand
GTCAAGGCCGTGATGCGCCGTGTGCGCGCCCACCAGGACAAGACCGGCAAGCTGGTGATGGTGGCCTTCAACATCACCGACGAGACCGACGCCATGCGCCGCCACGCCGACCTGATTGCCGCCGAAGGTGGCAGCTGTGTGATGGTGAGCCTGAACTGGTGCGGCTATTCGGCCGTGCAAACCCTGCGCCGCCACAGCCCGCTGGCCCTGCACGGCCACCGCAACGGCTACGGTGCACTGTCTCGCCACCCGCTGCTGGGTTTTTCGTTCAACGCCTGGCAGACGCTGTGGCGCCTGGCGGGTGTGGACCACATGCATGTGCACGGCCTGCAGGGCAAGTTTTCGCAGACCGATGAAGAAGTGGTCGAGTCGGCCCACGACACGCTGGCCCCGCTGTGCGAAGGGCTGGACGACCGCGTGTTGCCCGCTTTCTCCAACGGCCAGTGGGCCGGCACCGTGCCCGCTACGTGGGACAGCATCCAGTCCAGCGACCTGTTGTTCATGTCCGGCGGCGGCATCCTGGCCCACCCCGACGGCCCCGTCGCCGGCGTGGCCAGCCTGCAGCAGGCATGGGACGCAGTGCAAAAGGGCGAGACCCTGGCCGAACGCGCGGTACACGCCCCCGAGCTGCGCCGGGCTATCGAATTCTTCGGCAAGAAGTAAGTAACCCATGACATCCACCGCCCCACGGTTTGGCTGGTACGGCGACGACTTCACCGGCGCCACCGACACGCTGGCCGTGCTGGCCCAGGCGGGTCTGCGGTCCATGCTGTTCATGGGCGTGCCCAGCGCCGAGGCCCTGGCTGCGGCCGGGCCGCTGGACGCGGTGGGAATTGCAGGCGCAGCCCGCGCCATGGCGCCCGATGCCATGCGTGCCGAGTTGTCGCCTGTGGGCCGGTTCTTTCAGCAGTTGGCGCCGCCGGTGCTGCACTACAAGGTGTGCTCCACCTTCGACAGCGCGCCCCATGTCGGCAATATCGCGTGCGCCATCCAGACGCTGCATCCGTTGGTGAAGAACCGCTGGGTACCCATCGTGGGTGGCCAGCCCAGCCTGGGCCGCTACTGCGCGTTCAGCAACCTGTTTGCGGCGGCCGGTAGCGGTGGCGCCGTGCACCGTATTGATAGGCACCCAACCATGAGCCGACACCCTGTGACGCCCATGGACGAAGCGGACCTGCGCGTGCACCTGGCAAGCCAAGGGCTGGCCAACATCACCGCCCTGCACTACCCGCACTACGACGCAGCGCCAGAGGCCGTGGATGCTGCGCTGCAGGCCTTGCTTGGTGGCAGCGCTGCCACAACGCCCGCGCTGGTCGCCACCTTGCTGGACCTGACCGCGCCCGACCAACTGGCTGCCGTAGGCCGCCTGCTGTGGGAACATTCTCAACACCACGGCCGGTTGCTGGCGGTGGGATCAAGCGCCGTGGCGCAAGCGCTGGTGGCCCACTGGGCTGAGCTTTCCCCTCACGCTGCGCCGCCACTAGCGCGGGCCGACGGCCCTGTGTTCGCGTGGGCCGGCAGCCTGTCGCCCCTGACCGCGGCACAGGTCCAGGCCGCTGGTGACTACCACCGCATTCCTGTCGATGCGCAGCGGCTTGCCAGCGATGGGGCCCACACGCAGACCTTGCAAGAGGCCATCTGCAACGGCTTGCAAGCAGGCCAGCATGTGCTGGCCTACACCGGCCCGACCGACGGCAGCGAAGTGAACACCGCTGCCGCCGCGCAGGTTGCTAAGGCCAGCGCCAACCTGATCGCCCGCGTGGTGCAGGCCCGCGCAGAACAGGGCGCGCCGCTGCGCCGGGTGGGCATCGCCGGCGGCGATACATCGAGCCAAGCGGTCCATGCGCTGCAGTTGTGGGGGTTGTCGTACCGCACCACGCTGTGCCCAGGCGTCACCATCAGCCTCGGCCACAGCACAGACCCCGCCCGCCATGGGCTGGAGCTGATGCTCAAAGGAGGGCAGATGGGTGGAAGGGATCTGTTCGCGCGGCTGCTCGGCGGCGCATGACGCCAGCGACTGGGGTATTTCAAGCGACAACAAGCCCGCACTGTGCGGGCTTGTCTCTGGCGAGGGGGCGTTGTGCAGCGCCCGCCGGGACAGCATTGCGGCGGGCCAGGCGCCAGCCGCAACTGCTGCGTCAACCGCGTGGAACGGGTGCGCCGGAGTTCACGCACAGTGCCATGTTCAGCGCCTTGATGGCCGTCTTGTAGTCGGCGCGTTCGATCACGAATTGCATGTTCACCTGGCGCAGCGTCTGCGACACGCAGTTCACGTTGACCTGGGCATCCGCCAGTGCCTGCGCGGCCTTGGCCAATACGCCAGGGATGCTGATGTTGGAGCCAATGGCACACACGATCGCGCTGGGCTTGATCGTCACGATCTGGTAGCCCTCCTGCAGCTCGGCCACGAGCGCGGGGGTGACCTGGTTGTCCCACACAAGGTGGGCGATGGAGTTGGCGTTGGTGGCCTTGAGGATGTAGCTCACGCCGTGCTTGCAGAACACGTTCATCAGGCCCGCGTCAAAGCCCACCGTGCCCACCATGCTGGGGTCGTGGATCTCGATCAGCGTGACCTTGTCGGTGCCGGTGACGATCTCCACGCGCGCGCGTTCGCCCACAAAGTCCTTGGTGATCAGCGTGCCGGGGTGGTCGGGCTCGAACGTGTTCTTCAGACGGATGGGGATACCCGCCAGCTCCATGGGCTTGGCGGCCTTGGGGTGGATGGCTTCCATGCCCACGTCGGCCAGCTGGTCTGCCACGTCGTAGTTGGTGGCGCCCACCACGATGGCGTTTTCCAGGCCCACCAGGTTGGGATCGGCGGACGAGAGGTGGAATTCCTTGTGGATCACAGCCTCGGCGGGACGCACTTCGACAGCGATCTTGCTGAAGGTGACCTCGGAGTAGCCGCGGTCGAACTCGCGCATGATGCCTTCGGTTCCCTTGGTGTAGCCCGTGGCCACCACCACCTTGTCGGAGAGGTCCAGGCCCTTGAAGCTTTGCGCAATGCGCTCGTCGATGGTCCAGGCTTCGTTGTCGTCAAATCCCGCAAGGTCCATCAGGGTGGCGTTCACGCCGTTGGCCTTCAAGATCTCGACCGAGTTGAATGCACTGTGCGATTCGCCGATGGAAGCCAGCACTTCGCGCGCGGCCAGCAGCACATCCTTGCGGCTCAAATAGCCGCTCGCCAGCACGTGCTGCATGGCGCCCAGGTATTCACGCGCCTGGCCAATGCGCTGGTCGATGAAGGCGTCGGCCACGTCCAGCGGCAGGCCCAGGTCAGCGTAGCCCGCGTTCAGCTTTTTCAGGCTGGCTGCCAACTGGGTCAGGGCGTCCTGGTAGCCCTGGCCTTCCGCAAACAGGGCGTAGATGCCGCGCTCGCCCGTCTTCTTGTGCTCCAGCAGCTGGTTCGTCACTCCCGAGTAGGCAGACACCACATAGATCCGGCCGTAAATGCGCTTGGGATCGTGCAGCATGATGTGGCGCAGCACATCGCCAAAGGCGGTCATGGAGGTGCCGCCGATTTTCTCGACAGAGATCTTGGAGGAGTTGACGTCTGACATGGACAAGCTCAGAGGAGCAAAAGTGATTGGGAGGCCGGGCGGATGTTCTGCCCCACGGGGTGCGGCAGAAAGCCCTCTATTTTCCACGACTTTTGTCGGGACTCCTGCGCGGGGCATGCACAGCTGCAGCCGGGGGATGCATTGGCAGGACACTGCCCGCCGAGTAGGGGTGGCATGCGCGACCTGGCCGTCGCCTGCGCGGCTGCTCGCTTACCGTTGTTGGAGGCGCAAGGACGGTCTTGTCGATGCGCGCTTCAATCGGCCAGCTTTCATGCGTCCACGGCAAAGGCGTTCGCGTCGCCATGGAAGCGGTTCACGCCGTGGACACGCGTCCTGCGCCAAATAGTGTTCGCAGGTTGTCGGTGGTGAGCGCAGCGCTGGACCAGCAGCTCAAAACGCTGTTCCATGTTGGCTTCTCCGGCCCAGTGGGCCAGCACGAGGTTGGCCTGGTACGGTTTGACGACGATCGCCTGGCGCGGCTCGCCCAGGTCATAGACCAGAAAGTCCGCCAATGTGCGGCATTGGTCCAAGATTGGCAACACCTCGGCTATCAGCCAGTCCGCAGTCGCTGCCAGGAAATCATCCAGCTGGCAGGGGTTCGAAATTTCCACCGGGTTGATGTCATAGGCGCCGGACCGCAACGGGCTGATGAACTGCTGCACCACCCCCGCATGGATGATGTGCAAATCAACCATGTGCTGCGGTTCGCACAGCGGCGCCAGCTCTGCCGGCAGCACCGGACGAAGCCCTGCTGATGTGCGAGCCTCGTACAACGCGCCGTCCGAACGGCTCTTCCATCCGAGCGAGATTCGCTGCAATCCCAGCGGCACATCCCGGAGCCAGTGGACTTGCATCGTGACCGGCGACGACCTCGCAATCTCCAGCCTGAAACCGTGCGTGTGCAATTGCGGATGGACCAGCGCTCGCACGCGGCCTTCGATATCCGGCAGCTTTGCAGGCGCTGGCGCCGGGTTGCTCCAGGCCAAATGCTCGCGACCCTGAGGCGACAGCCGCCAAGGGCCGGGCACAAAACATTCACCCGTGCTGCCGTCGTAAACGCTAAGTCCCAGTTCCACCGCTGCATCCACGAGCCGGGGATAGAACAGCGTCAGATCATGGATGTCCACGGCCAAGACCGCGTCATCCGGCAACGCGGTGAGTGTGCCCAGGTCCCACGCATCGCCGTATTCGGGAAACGCGGCTTCATCTGCTGGCCCAGCTCGACGAACTTTGGATTCAGCGCGGCCCGCTGGTCGGCGAGGCGATTGAACGCGGCCTGCGCCTCGGCCCAGTTCGTCGGGGTGGGCTGGTCCCAGATATGGATGGCGTAACTCATGGCTGCCTATTTCCCGTTGAAGCTGCCGAAGAACTCACCAGCCTGCGTCCGCAGGCTTTCGTAGGCTTGGGCCAACTGAGCGGGATTGATTCGGGCCTGACGGCGGCGCTGCATGAGTTGGTCGAAGCGCTCGTCTAGGTCGGGCACGCCAGCGCAAAAGGCCAAGGCAAGGTTGGCCAAATAGGGCTCCACGCTGATCGGATGCCGTGGCTCTTCGCGCTCGTTGGCGAGAAAACCCTCCCACGTTCGGCAGTGATCCAGGACGGGCAGCAGTTCCTGGAGCAGCCAATCGGCCAACGCGGACAGCAGCGCATCCAGGCGGGCACTGCCTGAGGCACGGTATTCGCGCGACGTCGGCTGCTCCGACACAAAGCCGAGCAGGAAGCCGTTGAGTTGAGGTGTATCGAGAATCCGCAGATCGATGATCGATTGGGCCCCACATATTTTGGTCACAGGGCCGGGCAGTATCGGCTCCATGCTGCACACCATCGTGGCGTCATGGTGGCTGGCCGCATCGCCCGTCCATGCGATCTCAATGCACTGTCGGCCCAGGGGTGTCGAGCGCCGCAGCACGGTCCGCCCTATCCTGCCGCGTGACGGCGGCGTCTCCAGCTCGAAACCGTGGGCGGCCAGTCGCGCAAGCAAGGCGCGGGCACGCCCTTGCACGTCCAGCAGTGCAGGAGCGGCAGCAGGAGTTGTCGGCCAAGCCAGCGGCTCACGCCCAGCCTCCGACAGCCTCCAGGGTCCGGGCACGAAGCATTCGCCGGCCTGTTCGTCGTGGACGCTCAGCCCCAAGGCCAGCGCCGCGTCAATCAACCGTGGATAGAAGGTCTCCGGCAGGGTGCGATCCAGCCCCAACGACCAGACCGCTTCGTCGACGCCGCCATCGGGCGCGTCCAGCGTCCACGCGTGGGCCAGATCCGGCCAGTCGGCCCGGATGCGTCGCGCCAGTTCGGCGAAACGCGGGTTGCGCGGGGCAGGTCGATTCGCCAGGGGCTGAAAGATGGCTTGGGCCTCGGCCCAGGTTGCAGGGCTGGGCTGGTCCCAGAGGTGGATGACGTAACTCATGATAATTATTTCCCATGCGCCTTGCGCCTTGCCTCCTGCAGGCTCAAACCCAATAGGGCATGGGGATTCGGCAGGCCAGCAGCTGCGAGGCCACGGCCCGGTCGTCGGGGTCGGTCACCATGGTCACCACCCAGTCGGTGCCTTCGCGCTGAACGGCAATACCCTCGACCTTGGGCGCGCCTTCCAGGGTTGCCAGGCCGCGCAGCGTGCCGTCGGCAGCCACAACCCCCAGCGCAGACGCAACACAGGCGCCGTCTGCCACGCTGTCACGCGTGTCTTCGGCCACCGCGCTGAACATCCATGCCCCGCCCTCCAGCGGAACGCCGTCGGTCAGGCTCAGCGCGACACCTTCCACGGAGCCCAGTTCGAGCACCTGCACGCTCTTGATCGCCGGCGGTTGTGTCTGAAGTCCCGCCAGCCAGGGGGCAACACCGCTCCATTCATATCGAATGCAGGCGCTGCGCGCGTCGCTCTGATTGCCGCGTTGCAGAAGGTGCAGATGGCCATCAGCCACCCAGGCACCCTCAATATTCAGATCGGCGAAACGCTCACGCAGCGGGGCGTACAAGCGGGACAGCGGCACCATGGCCGTGCGCCCGCTGAGACGACCCGGGCCGGCCAGCCCCAGCAGAACGGCGGTGTCGCGCCGCGGCGTGGAGCCCGAACCCAAGGTGAGCAGCGCCCCGGCCGGGCATCCGGGCAAGGCCGGTAGCGGTGGCAAGCGGGCCAGGGTTTCGAAGTCGGGTTTGGCTTTTTTGCGCGGCGCTGGATCTGCGGGCAAGCCGCCTTCGAGCAACCGGACCAGGACACCCGGGCCTGGCGCCGTGCCAGCGGCAACGGTGTCGTTGAACACGCCCAGGTGCAGCTCGTCGTCTGCAACCACATACAGCGATGGGCCGCAGCGCACCAGTCCACTTGCAGCGCTGAGGTGCGGCCGACCCTGCGGATGCTGGGCGGGGTCTACTAGCAGCGGGCCGATGCATTGGGGCTTGAAACTCGATGAGACAGGAGGCATGGTGGACGGCCGCACGGGCCCTGCAGTGGATTGTGATAAGTCCGCTCGACGTGCACCGAACGCGGCGGAATCTGCCCAGGCTGCAGCGTATTCCACAGGGGCGCCGCAGCGTATCGGGTACCGCCCGCATCGAAGGGTGCAGGTGCAAGGCCGCGCTACCTGACGAGCAGCGAGACCACAAAAAAAGCCCGAACTGTTGCCAGTTCGGGCTCCGTATACCGTTTGCTGGCGCGGTTTATTTGCGCGCTGGCGGCACGTCCGTGCACGAGCCGTGCGCAATCTCCGCCGCCATGCCGATGCTCTCGCCCAGCGTGGGATGCGGGTGGATGGTCTTGCCGATGTCCACCGCATCAGCGCCCATCTCGATGGCCAGCGCAACCTCGCCAATCATGTCGCCCGCATGCGTGCCGACCATGCCGCCACCCAGAATTTTGCCGTGGCCATGGGCTTCCGGCGAGTCGTCGAACAGCAGTTTGGTGACACCTTCGTCGCGGCCATTGGCGATGGCGCGGCCGGAGGCCGTCCAGGGGAACAGGCCCTTCTTGACCTTGATGCCTTGGGCCTTAGCCTGGTCTTCGGTCAAGCCGACCCATGCCACTTCGGGGTCGGTGTAGGCGACGCTCGGGATCACGCGGGCGTTGAAGGCGGCGGCTGCCAGTTCCTTGTTGCCCTGCAGTTCACCAGCGATCACTTCCGCCGCCACATGCGCCTCGTGCACCGCCTTGTGCGCCAGCATGGGCTGGCCCACGATGTCGCCGATGGCGAAGATGTGCGGCACGTTGGTGCGCATCTGGATGTCGACGTTGATGAAGCCACGGTCTGTGACGGCCACGCCGGCCTTTTCGGCTGCGATCTTCTTGCCGTTGGGCGTGCGGCCCACGGCCTGCAGGACCAGGTCGTACACCTGGGGTGCGGGGGCAGTGCCGCCCTCTTCCGCTGCGGCAAACGTCACCTCGATGCCTTCGGGCGTGGCCTTGGCGCCTACCGTCTTGGTCTTGAGCATGATGTTGTCAAAACGCTTGGCGTTCATCTTCTGCCAGATCTTGACGAGGTCGCGGTCGGCGCCCTGCATCAAGCCGTCCATCATCTCGACCACATCGAGGCGTGCGCCCAGCGTGCTGTACACCGTGCCCATTTCCAGGCCGATGATGCCGCCGCCGAGGATGAGCATGCGCTTGGGCACTTCCTTGAGCGCCAGGGCGCCGGTGGAGTCGACCACGCGTGGATCGTCGGGCATGAAGGGCAGGCGCACGGCCTGGCTGCCGGCGGCGATGATGGCTTTCTTGAAGGCGATGGTCTTCTTGGTGCCGGTCTTGTCCTGCGCAGTGCCGGTGGTTTCTTCCACTTCGAGGTGGTTGGCGCCGACGAAGCTGCCGTAGCCGCGCACCGTGGTCACCTTGCGCATCTTCGCCATGGCGGCTAGGCCGCCCGTGAGCTTGCCGATGACCTTTTCCTTGTGGCCGCGCAGCTTGTCGATGTCGAGCGAGGGCTCGCCGAAGCTCACGCCCAGGTCCGCCATGTGGCTGACCTCGTCCATCACGGCCGCTACATGCAGCAGCGCCTTGGACGGAATGCAGCCCACGTTCAGACACACGCCACCCAGGGTGGCGTAGCGCTCGACGATGATGACCTTGAGGCCCAGATCCGCCGCGCGGAACGCCGCCGAATAACCGCCAGGGCCGCCGCCGAGCACGAGCACGTCGCAGTCCAGATCGGCAGTGCCTGCAAAGCTCGACGCTACTGGATTGATAGCTGCTTGCGCTTGTGGGACCTGCGCTGGAGCCTGTTTTTGCTCAGAAACTGCCGGTGCAGCAGCGGGTGCAGGCGATGGTGCAGTGGCGGGGGCTGCAGTGCCAGCGCCCTCCACTTCCAGCGTCAGCACGACCGAGCCTTCGGCGATCTTGTCGCCGAGCTTCACTTTCAGCTCCTTGACCACGCCAGCGTGGCTGGACGGGATCTCCATGGAGGCCTTGTCGGACTCCACGGTGATCAGGCTTTGCTCGGCCTTGATGGTGTCGCCGGGTTTGACCAGCACTTCGATGATGGCCACTTCGGCGAAGTCGCCAATGTCGGGCACCTTGATGTCGATGATTGCCATGGTGTGTCTTGCCCTCTTGTCGTTACATCACGATGCGGCGGAAGTCCGCCAGCAGCGAGGCAAAGTACACGTTGAAGCGCGCGGCAGAGGCGCCGTCGATCACACGGTGGTCCCAGCTCAGGCTCAGGGGCAGCATGAGGCGCGGAGCAAACTGCTTGCCGTCCCACTTGGGCTCGATGCTGCTCTTGCATACACCCATGATGGCGACTTCGGGCGCGTTGATGATGGGCGTGAAGTAACGGCCGCCAATGCCGCCGAGCGAGCTGATGGAGAAGCAGCCACCGGTCATGTCGGCCGGGCCGAGCTTGCCGTCGCGTGCCTTCTTGGCCAGGTCGCCCATCTCTTGGCTGATCTGCACGATGCCCTTCTTGTCGGCGTCACGGATGACGGGCACGACGAGGCCGTTGGGCGTGTCGGCGGCAAAGCCGATGTGAAAGTACTGCTTAAGCACCAACTGGTCGCCGTCGAGCGAGCTGTTGAACTCAGGAAACTTCTTGAGCGCGGCCACGGCGGCCTTGATCATGAAGGCGAGCATGGTGACCTTGACGCCACTCTTCTCGTTCTCTTTGTTGAACTGCACGCGGAAGGCTTCCAGGTCGGTGATGTCCGCGTCGTCGTGGTTGGTGACGTGCGGGATGACGACCCAGTTGCGGTGCAGGTTGGCGCCACTGATCTTCTTGATGCGCGAAAGGTCCTTGCGCTCCACCGTGCCGAACTTGGTGAAGTCGACCTTGGGCCAGGGCAGCAGATCCAAGCCCACACCGGAGCCGCCGGCCGACGGCGCTGGCGCCTTGGCAGCCTGTGCCTTGGTCTGGGTCGCGCCTGCCATCACCTGCTTGGTGAAGGCTGCGACGTCGTCTTGCGTGATGCGGCCCTTGGGGCCCGTGCCCTTGACCTCGTCGATGGGCACGCCGAGTTCGCGGGCGAACTTGCGCACCGAGGGCGATGCATGCGGCAGGCCAGCCGTGATGCCGCCGGGGACATGCGCGGGCGCGGATGGCGCGGCAGATGGGGCAGGTGCAGACGCACGCGATGGTCCGCCGTCTGACAGGGGCTTGGCCTCTTCCACCGGCAGATGGCGGGGCGTGGGCGTGTCCGGCTCGGACTGGGCGGCCGGCATGTCCAGCGTAGGGGTGCCCGGGGGAATGGGCGCGCTAGAGGTTGGCGCGGTGCCTTCCATGACGGCCACGAGGTCACCGATGTTGACGGTGTCGCCGATCTTGACCTTGAGTTCCTTGATCACGCCAGCGGCGGGCGACGGGATCTCCATCGAGGCCTTGTCCGACTCGACGGTGAAGAGCGATTGCTCGACTTTGATGGTGTCACCCACCTTCACCAGCATCTCGATGACAGCCACGTCCTTGAAGTCGCCGATGTCGGGCACGCGCACCTCGATGGGGCCGGGCGCAGCGGCTGGGGCTGCAGGGGCGGCGGCGGGCGCCGGAGCCGGAGCCGGCGCAGCCGCTTCACTTTTGCTAGCTGCTGGCGCTTGTGCCGCCTGGGCTGGAGCCGGTTTTGGCTCAGATTGATCGCCAGCGGTTTCCAGCACCACGATGACCGACCCTTGCTTGACCTTGTCGCCCAGTGCGACCTTGACTTCCTTGATGGTGCCGGCGTGGCTCGACGGAATCTCCATCGACGCCTTGTCCGACTCCACCGTCAGCAGGGATTGCTCTGCCTTGACCGTGTCGCCGGGCTTGACCAGCAGTTCGATTACGCCGACTTCGTCGAAGTCGCCGATGTCCGGGACCTGAATGTCTACCAATGCCATTGTCGTCTCCGGTGTTGTTATGCGTACAGCGGGTTGATCTTGTCAGCCTTGATGCCGTACTTGGCGATCGCTTCGGCCACCTTGGCTGCGGGCAGCACACCATCTTCGCTGAGCGCCTTCAGGGCCGCCACAACGATGTAATGGCGGTTGATTTCGAAGTGCTCGCGCAGCTTGCTGCGGAAATCGCTGCGGCCAAAGCCGTCGGTGCCTAGCACCTTGTAGGTACGGCCCGTGCCATCGGCATTGCGGGGGATGAACAGACGAATCTGGTCGGCGTAGGACTTCATGTAGTCGGTAGACGCCACCACGGGACCCGTGGTCTTGGACAGCTGCTCTGCCACGTACGACACGCGAGGTTCTGCCGTGGGGTGCAGCAGGTTCCAGCGCTCGGCGTCCTGGCCATCACGCGCCAGTTCATTGAAGCTCGGGCAGCTCCAGATGTTCGCAGCAATGCCCCAGTCCTTTTCGAGCAGCTCTTGCGCCGCAAACGATTCGCGCAGGATGGTGCCGCTGCCCAGCAGCTGCACCGTGGGTGCATCTGCGGGCAATGCAGGAGCCTGCTTGCACAGGTACATGCCCTTGATGATCTGCTCCTCCGTGCCAGGCTGCAGGCCGGGCATGGGGTAGTTCTCGTTGAGCAGGGTGATGTAGTAGAAGACGTTTTCCTGGCGCTCGACCATGCGCTTGAGGCCGTGGTGCATGATCACGCCGACTTCGTGGGCGAAGGTCGGGTCGTAGCTCACGCAGTTGGGGATGGTGCCGGCCAGGATGTGGCTGTGGCCGTCTTCGTGCTGCAGGCCTTCGCCATTGAGCGTGGTGCGGCCCGAAGTGCCACCCAAGAGGAAGCCGCGGGCCTGCATGTCGCCCGCCGCCCAGGCCAAATCGCCAATGCGCTGGAAGCCGAACATCGAGTAGTACACGTAGAACGGGATCATGATCCGGTTGTTCGTGCTGTAGCTGGTGGCAGCGGCGATCCAGCTGGCCATGCCGCCGGCTTCGTTGATGCCTTCCTGCAGGATCTGGCCGGCCTTGTCTTCCTTGTAGTACATCACCTGGTCGCGGTCGACCGGGGTGTACAGCTGGCCCTTGGGGTTGTAGATGCCGATCTGGCGGAACAGGCCTTCCATGCCGAAGGTGCGGGCTTCGTCCACCAGGATGGGCACCACGCG
>SDXZ01000118.1 GCA_004210805.1 Acidovorax sp. | reverse complement strand
CCTGAAATGGCCTACTTCGAATGCCTGCACGAGCTCAAGCTCATCGTGGACCTGATCTACGAAGGCGGCATTGCCAACATGAACTACTCGATCTCGAACAACGCCGAATACGGCGAGTACGTGACCGGTCCTGAAGTGATCAACGAGCAGTCGCGCGCCGCCATGCGCAATGCTCTGAAGCGCATCCAGAACGGCGACTACGCCAAGATGTTCATCCAGGAAGGCCGCCTGAACTACCCATCGATGACGGCCCGCCGCCGCAATACGGCTGACCACAGCATCGAAGTGGTGGGTGGCAAGCTGCGCGCCATGATGCCCTGGATCGCCAAGAACAAGCTGGTCGACCAGACCCGCAACTGATTCTTTCCTCTTGCCAGAGGGATGCATCAAAAGGCCACTTCGGTGGCCTTTTTTGTGGCCAGACGGACCTGAGTCTGGTCGGATCTTATGGGGACGTGCGAGGTCGGGAGCCATGTTTCCAAGCGCTACACTGCGGCCTTCGCCTTTGGCGTGCACCGCGCGCTGCCTGATCTTCGAGCTCAGGTCAAAAAACTATAAATTTAATAGCGACTTGCGTAGGCTGGGCAAGCGCTGGAGGTCTATTTGATGCATGACGGCAATGAGTCCACCGACAACCCCGGTGTGATGGTGCGCAAACGGCGCAAGGGCATCTACATTCTGCCCAACCTCTTTACGCTGGCAGCATTGTTTGGCGGGTTCTATTCCATCGTGATGGCCATGAATGGCCGTTTTGACATGGCCGCCGTGGGGGTGTTTTGCGCCATGGTGCTCGACAGCCTTGACGGGCGCGTGGCCCGCATGACCAACACCCAAAGTGCGTTCGGGGAGCAGATGGATTCGCTCTCCGACATGGTGTCGTTCGGAGCCGCCCCGGCACTCATTGCTTACGAATGGGCCTTGCAGGGTCTGGGCCGCTGGGGCTGGATCGCGGCGTTTGTGTACTGCGCCTGCGCGGCGCTGCGCCTTGCGCGTTTCAACGTGAACACGAGTGTGGTGGACAAGCGCTACTTCCAGGGCCTGCCATCGCCGGCCGCCGCCGCGCTGGTCGCAGGCTTTATCTGGCTGATGACCGAGCTGGGCGTTCGCCCTGGCGAGGACTTGTGGCTCAGTTGGTCGCAGATCACGTGGACCATGTTTGCCTTCACGCTGTACGCGGGCCTCACGATGGTGACCAACGTGCCGTTTTACAGCTTCAAGGACATCCAGATGAAAAAGAGCGTGCCGTTTGCCGCCATCGTGCTGATTGCGCTCGGTATAGCGGTCATCAACATCCACCCGCCCATCGTGCTGTTCGGCCTGTTCGTTTTCTATGGCGTGAGCGGCTACGGCGTGTATGCCTGGCGCAAGGCCAAGGGGCAGCACACCAGCGTGATCAGCACCTCGACGGACGAACCAGACGAGCGCGGGCTGCACAAGTGACAGTGAGGGCAGCGCAGCACTTGTGCTACATTGCGTTGCATGAACACGTTTGCTCTGGCTCTACTGCTACCTCCCCACGGGCGGAGACAGTAGGCGCACGCGCACACTTTTCCACAAAGGCCCGTATGCACCCGCAACGGGCCTTTTGCTTTGGGCGCCAGATTTTTGACGTTGCGGGACCTCACCCACCAATACCAGGAGAACGACATGGCTGACAAACTCATCATTTTCGATACCACCTTGCGCGATGGAGAGCAGTCCCCAGGCGCATCGATGACCAAGGACGAAAAGCTGCGCATTGCGCGCCAGCTCGAACGACTGAAGGTGGATGTGATCGAAGCCGGCTTTGCAGCCAGCTCGAATGGCGACTTCGAAGCGGTGCAGGCCATTGCCAACGCCATCAAGGACTCGACCATCTGCTCGCTCTCTCGTGCCAACGACCGTGACATCTCGCGGGCGGCCGAGGCCCTGAAGGGCGCCAACAGCGCGCGCATCCACACGTTCATCGCTACGTCGGCGCTGCACATGGAAAAGAAGCTGCGCATGACGCCCGAGCAGGTGCTCGAGCAGGCCAAGCAGTCGGTGCGTTTTGCCCGCAACCTGGTGGCCGACATCGAGTTCAGCCCGGAAGACGGCTACCGCAGCGATCCCGACTTCCTCTGCCGCGTGCTCGAAGCCGTTATTGCCGAAGGCGCCACCACGATCAACGTTCCCGACACCGTGGGCTACGCCATCCCCGAGCTGTACGGCAACTTCATCAAGACGCTGCGCGAGCGCATTCCCAACAGCGACAAGGCGATCTGGTCGGTGCATTGCCACAACGACCTGGGCATGGCCGTGGCCAACTCGCTGGCCGGGGTGAAGATCGGCGGCGCGCGCCAGGTGGAATGCACCATCAACGGCCTGGGCGAGCGCGCGGGCAACTGCTCGCTTGAAGAAGTGGTCATGGCGATCAAGACGCGCCGCGACTATTTCGACCTGGACCTGAACATCGACGCCAAGCACATCGTGGCTGCCAGCCGCATGGTCAGCCAGACCACCGGCTTCGTGGTTCAGCCCAACAAGGCGGTGGTGGGCGCCAATGCCTTCGCGCATGCCAGCGGCATCCACCAGGACGGCGTCCTCAAGGCGCGCGACACCTACGAAATCATGCGGGCTGAGGATGTAGGTTGGTCGGCCAACAAGATCGTGCTGGGCAAGCTCAGCGGCCGCAATGCCTTCAAAGCGCGCCTGCAGGAGTTGGGTGTGCAGCTCGACAGCGAAACCGAGATCAACGGGGCCTTCGCCCGTTTCAAAGAGCTGGCTGACCGCAAGAGCGAAATCTTCGACGAAGACATCCTGGCGCTGGTCAGCGACGAAAGCGTGACCAACGAAAAGGAGCAATACGGGTTCGTATCCCTGTCCCAGCACAGCGAAACCGGTGAGCGCCCGCAGGCCTCCATCGTTTTCACGTTGGAGGGCAAGGAAGTGCAAGGCCAGTCGGATGGCAATGGCCCGGTGGATGCATCCCTTAAGGCCATTGAATCGCTCGTCAAGAGCGGTGCGGAAATGGTCCTTTATTCTGTCAATGCGATCAGTGGCTCGACAGAAAGCCAGGGCGAGGTCACCGTGCGACTGCAAAACAGCGGCCGCGTGGTTAATGGCGTCGGGGCTGACCCGGACATTGTTGTGGCTTCCGCCAAGGCCTACCTGAGTGCCCTGAACAAGTTACAAAGTAAAGCTGATCGGGTGGCCGCACAAGGCTGATTGATCACTTTATAATTTCATTCGCTTTCTGGGAAAGTCGCGCAAGGTATTGATCTTGCGCGACTTTTTTTGATTCTGTACACTGCACAATACTTCTTACCGTTTGGAGCATTCGGATGCACCTTCGCAATCGCACCGCAGTGAACCGTTTTCTTCAGCTTCTGGGTTTTGTTGTGGTGAGCGCGGCGCTGGTAGCGCCCGGCGTCCACGCACAGGACCGCAAAAAAGCCTCCGTTAAAAAATCGCAGGTCAGCGCGTCCAGCGCTACTGCCAAACGGGCCGTGGCGCCCCGCAAGGTTGCTGCAGCAGCCAAGCCAGTACGCGTGTCCGCCAGGACATCCAAGGCAGCGACCCGGGTCGCGTTTGTTCCCGCGAAGCCTTCCTTTGGTCAGATGGCAGGCTTGCATGAGATCAACGATCCCCTGGATCTCAAGTCCAGCGTGGCACTCGTTATCGACCAGGACACACACGAGGTCTTGCTCTCCAAGAACGACCAGGCCGTGTTGCCTATCGCATCGCTGACCAAGCTCATGACGGGCATGATCATTTCGCAGGCCAAGTTGCCCATGGACGAGCCCATCACCATCACGCAGGATGATGTGGACACCGAAAAGGGCAGCCGCTCGCGCCTCAACGTGGGCACGACCCTGACGCGGGGCGAGATGCTGCACCTCGCGCTGATGTCCAGCGAAAACCGCGCGGCGCATGCCTTGGGCCGTACGTATCCCGGCGGGCTCGACGTGTTTGTGGCGCAGATGAATGCCAAAGCCAAGCTGTTGGGTATGACCGGCACCCGCTATGTGGAGCCTACCGGCCTGTCGAGCCGCAACCAGTCAAGTGCGCGCGATTTGGCCACCCTGGTGAACGTTGCGCACGGTGACCCGCTGCTGCGTGAACTGTCCACTTCGCCAGGCTACGAAGTGGCCGTGGGCCAACGCACTCTGCAATACAACAACACCAATGGCCTGGTGAAGAACCCCACCTGGGACATTGGGCTGCAAAAGACCGGCTATATCTCCGAGGCAGGTCGCTGCCTGGTCATGCAGACGCAGGTTGCTGGCCGCAAGCTCATCATGGTGTTCCTGGATTCTGCGGGCAAGTTCAGCCGCCTGGGCGACGCGGAACGTGTGCGGCATTGGGTAGAAACGCTGCCTTCGTCGCTGACGGCACCGTTGCAGGCTCGCGCTGGCAATCACGGTTGAGGTGAACCGCGGTATCGTGTATATCAGGTGAGGTCGCGATACAGATCGCAGCGAATTGATCAAAAGGCCGACCAGGCATAGCCGGTCGGCCTTTTTGTTTTAGCAATGGTGGCGGTGTGGCCAGCCAAGGCGGTTAACGAAGCCGAGCCTTCTTCCAGGAAGTGCGCTGAGTAGGTCAGCGAAGCCCGGTGCTGCGGCCGCTTGCGCTGTCACCTGAGGTTTCAGTACTGACGATAAATCCCAGCGCGTGCGATATCTCATTGGCGGTGGCCTGCAGCTTGGGCAACCAGCCTTCGTCCAGCCGGTCCGCAGGGGCTGAAATGGACAGCCCCGCCACCAGCTTGCCCTGGTCGTCGTACACGCCTGCAGCCATGCAGCGCACGCCCAGCTCCAGTTCCTCGTTGTCGCGCGCCATGCCGTACTGCCGGGCTTTGGCAAGCTCCCGCTCGAGCACGGGCAATTGGGTAATGCTGTTGCGCGTGTGGCCGGCGAGCCCGGTGCGGGTGGCGTAGGCGCGCACGCGTTGCGGGTCGTCCAGGGCGAGGAAGAGCTTGCCCGTGGAGGTAAGGTGCAGTGGGGCGCGGCCTCCAATGGCGCGCACGACCTGCATGCCAGAACGCTCGCTGTAAGCACGCTCCACATACACAATCTCGTCGCCTTGCCGCATGCTCAGATTCACCGGTTGCTGAATCAGCTTGTGCAGGTTGCGCATGGGCGTCAGTGCCGCATCGCGCACACTGAGCCGGGCCTTGACCAGATTGCCCAACTCCAACAGCCGCATGCCAAGGCGGTAGCTGCCTGATTCGGGGCGGTCCACAAACCGGCCAATCGTCAGGTCATTCAGGATCCGGTGGGTGGTGGAGGGGTGCAGCCCGGTCTTTTCGCTGATCTCTTTCAGCGAGATCGCCTCTTCACGAGACGCCAACACATCGATCAAAGTGAACATGCGCTCGAGCACCTGAACGCTTGGTTTCGCGGGAATGCTCGGATCGATTTTTTTCATGGCGGCGGTGTTGTAGCGACCGCTCCATTTTATCTTGTGAAATGCGAACGCGCTTTCAGCCGGTCTGTGTGGCTGCCGGGGCAGCCCGCTGCCATTGCCCGCCCGTGCGGATCTCGTGGGGTGAGAAGCGGGCCTTGTAATTCATCTTGGGGCTGGCTTCGATCCAGTAACCCAGGTACACGTGCGGCAGGCCCAAGGACCGGGCCTGGGCGATCTGCCACATCACGTTGTACGTGCCATAGCTGCAGTGCGGCTCTGGTTCGTAGAAGGTGTAGACCGCCGACAAGCCGTCGTCGAGCACATCGAGGATAGACACCATCTTGAGTGTGCCTGGCTCGCCATCGGCATCCAGCTCGCGGAACTCCACAAGGCGGGAGTTCACCCGGCTCTGCAGCAAGAACTGCGTGTACTGGTCGATGCTGTCATGGTCCATGCCCCCGCCTGCGTGGCGGCCGTTTTGGTAGCGCAAATACAGCTGGTAGTGCTCTGGCACAAAACACAGCCGCAGTACGCGTGCGTGGAGGTTGCCATGTCGCACCGTGGAGCGGCGCTGGCTGCGGTCGGGCTGGAATTCGTTGACCAACACCCTCAGGGGGGTGCAGGCGTGGCAGCCGTCGCAATACGGGCGGTACGTAAACATGCCGCTGCGGCGGAAACCCTTGGCCACCAGGTCGGAGTACACATCGCTCTGGATCAAGTGGCTGGGGGTGGCGACCTGCGAGCGCGCTTGCCTGTCCGGCAGATAGCTGCAGGGGTAGGGAGCCGTCGCATAGAACTGCAGGGTTTGCAGCGGGAGGTCGTTGAGTTGCGTCATGCCGTGGAGGCGGTGGAGGGCAGCAGCTCGTTCCAGTATACGGGGTCAAATGTCCACGCAGGAGGGGGTAATGCCTGGGCCTGCCGGATGTGCGCGAGGAATGTGCCGCGCGGAATCTCGCGGCCGCCCAGCGAAGCCAGGTGGCGGGTGTTCTGCTGGCAGTCGATGAGCGCCACTTGGTGATGGCGGCACATCGCTACCAGCGCCGACAACGCGATTTTGGAGGCGTCGGTAGCGTGGGCGAACATCGACTCGCCGAACACGGCCCGGCCGATGGCAACGCAGTAGAGCCCCCCGACGAGACGCCCGTCGATCCAGGTCTCGACGCTGTGTGCATGGCCCGCTGCGTGCAGCTGCGCGTAGGCCGCCACCATCTCGGGCACGATCCAGGTGCCCGCCTGGCCGTCGCGCTCCTTGTTTGCGCAGGCGGTGATGACGTCGTGAAAGGCGTAGTCAACGCGGATTTCTGAACACGGGTCGGTACGGAAAGCCTGCAGAGTCTTGCGCAGCGAACGGTGCAATTTGAACTCGGCCACCGGCAGCACCATGCGCGGATCGGGTGCCCACCAAAGGATGGGTTGCCCCGGGCCATACCAGGGGAAGGTGCCTTGCGCGTAGGCTGCTCGCAAGTGCGCCACGTCCAGTGCGCCACCGGCGGCCAGCAGACCCGGCGCCGGGTCTGCCGGGCCCCAGGCCTGTTCGGGATGGGGCAGGGTGTCGTCGGGTTCCAGCCAGGGCAGTTGCGGGGACATGTGTGGGGCGGCAGAGGCGGGATACCTGCCATTGTCCGGCATGTGGTGCGGCAGCGCATCGACGGTCTGCGCGTCAACAAAAAAGCCCACCATGAAAGACATGGTGGGCTTTTATTTGGCTCCTCGACCTGGGCTCGAACCAGGGACCTACGGATTAACAGTCCGGCGCTCTACCGACTGAGCTATCGAGGAATGATCGGTACTGACAATTGACTAACTGAAAGGCCCCGCGTACACATGCAGGGCCTGTAAATTTTGGCTCCTCGACCTGGGCTCGAACCAGGGACCTACGGATTAACAGTCCGGCGCTCTACCAACTGAGCTATCGAGGAACAAGACTTAGATTATATACACAAAAATAGTGATTTGAATACTCAAGCGGGCCTGCGTGGAGTACCTCCGCCGCACCGATGAGCGTGCACGTGGCATCGACCGGGCGCCCTCAGGGCTCGGGCCTGAGCCACAACCAGACCAGCACGCAGGCCATACATGCAGAGGCCACCGCAGCCACCCAGGTGCGCGCGCCACCCATCCACAAGATAGCTGCGCTGGCAGCCATGAAGAGGGCTGCGCTCCACTTGGCGCTGCGGCTGACCTTGCCACCCTGCGCCCAGTTGCGCAGCAGTGGGCCGAACAGCCGGTGGGTCCAGAGCCACCGGTACAGCCGTGGCGAGCTGCGTGCCGCGGCCCACGCGGCCATCAGGATGAACACGGTGGTGGGAAGACCCGGCACGATCACGCCGATGACGCCCATCACCAAACACAGCACCGCAAACCCCAGCAGCAGCCACCGCACGGGCCAGGGCAACGGCCGCATGGGTGGGTGGTCGGCGCCAGCAGGATCTGCTGGGTCAGGGGGCGTGGTGGCCATGGCGCGATTGTCGCCCGAGCCCGCGCCTGGCGATGATCAAGATGGCGCACGTCGCACGAACAGCCGCCGATGACTGCCGCGCTATGCTGCGCTTTTCAAGCCCCGCGGCCCAACCCACACACTTCGAAGATGACCGTACACAGCATTCTGAAAATGGGCGATCCGCGCCTGCTGCGCATTGCCCAGCCCGTCACCGAATTCGATACCGATGCCGTGCATCTGCTGGTGCGCGACATGTTCGACACCATGCGCGCCGTCAACGGCGCGGGCCTCGCCGCACCGCAGATAGGGGTCGACCTGCAGCTCGTGATTTTTGGCTCCAATGAGCGCAATCCCCGCTATCCAGATCGGCCGCAGGTGCCGCCCACGGTGCTGCTCAACCCCGTGATCACGCCGCTGGGCGACGAGGAAGAGGAAGACTGGGAGGGTTGCCTGTCGGTGCCAGGCCTGCGGGGCAAGGTGCCGCGGTGGTCGCGCATCCGGTACACGGGGTTCGACCCCTATGGCGATCCGATTGATCGCACGGTGGACGGGTTTCACGCGCGGGTGGTGCAGCACGAGTGCGACCATCTGGTGGGCAAGCTCTACCCGATGCGGGTGCGCGATTTCACGCAGTTCGGCTTTACCGAGGTGCTGTTCCCTTACATCAGCGCCACGGAAGACGACTGAGCATTGCGCTCGGGCGGTCGGCGGCGGGCGATGCGGCATCTCCCCGGCGCCGGTTGTCTGCAGCGGCGAATGACCCGCTGCTTGAGTGCGCCACAGCATCAAAATTAGATAGAAATGGCCGCTAGCGCTTAATCTATAAGCGCTTATGGCTATAAAAATAATAGCATTCAGTCCGTCGCATTGCTGCACCGCTGAAGCCCGGGCAGGACGGGGCACAGCAGCGCTGCCCCCGCCACACCGCTCTTCAGTCCGACAGCTCGCGCAGCAGTTCCGTCTCGATCTGGATCTGCCGCGCGTTGTTCTGCAGCTCCGGCCCCTGCACGAGGAAGGTGTCTTCCACCCGCTCGCCCAGCGTGCTGACCTTGGCCAACTGCACGCTCAGGTGGTGCTGCGCCAGGATGCGTGCCACCAAGTAGAGCAGGCCTGCGCGGTCGCTGGCAGAGATGGCCAGCAGCCAGCGCTGCGCCTTTTCGTCGGGCCGCAGCGTCACGCGCGGCGCCACCGGAAAACTCTTCACCCGGCGAGAAACCCGTCGACGCGTCGGCTCCGGCAACGGGCCCCCAGCTTCGATCACCCGCACCAGGTCGCTTTCGACCATGTGCGTGAGCTCGCGGTAGTGCCCCGGTTGCGACGAGGCCACCACCTGGAAGGTGTCGAGCGCGTAGCCGTTGTTGGCGGTGTGCACGCGCGCGTCCAGGATGGAAAAACCCGCGCGGTCGAAGTAGCCGCAGATGCGCGCGAACAGGTCGGCCTGGTCGGCCGCGTACACCATCACCTGCAGGCCATCGCCCGCGAGCGACTGGCGCGCACGCACCACGGGCTTGGCCGCGCCCACGTGCCGCGACAGGTGCCGTGTGTGCCAGGCGATATCGGCCGCCTCGTGGCGCATGAAATAGCTCACATCCAGCGTGGCCCACAGCGCCTTGTGCGCTTCAAAGGGCAAGGCGCTCAGGGCCAGCAGCACCAGGGCCTCGCGCTTGCGGGCCTCGATCTCGGCAGCGGCATCGGGCGCTCGGCCGCCCAAGGTGCGCAAGGTAGCGCGGTACAGGTCTTCCAGCAGCTTGCCCTTCCAGGCATTCCACACCTTGGGGCTGGTCCCCCGGATGTCAGCCACGGTGAGCAGATACAGCGCTGTGAGATAGCGCTCGTTGCCTACCCGCAGTGCGAAGGCGGCGATGACATCCGGATCGCTCAGGTCTTCCTTCTGGGCGATGCGGCTCATCGAGAGATGTTCGCTCACGAGGAACTCGATGAGCTTGGCGTCCTCGCGGTCCACGCCGTGCTGGCGGCAGAAGTGCCGCACCTCCACGGCGCCGATCTGCGAATGGTCGCCGCCACGGCCTTTGCCGATGTCATGAAAGAGTGCGGCGATGTACAGAATCCACGGCTTGTCCCAGCCACCGGCCAACTGGGAGCAGAAGGGGTACTCGTGCGCATGCTCGGCCATGAAGAAGCGGCGCACATTGCGCAGCACCATCAGGATGTGCTGGTCCACGGTGTACACGTGGAACAGGTCGTGCTGCATCTGCCCCACGATGCCGCGAAACACCCACAGGTAGCGCCCCAGCACCGAGGTCTGGTTCATGAGCCGCATCGCATGCGTGATGCCCGACGGCTGCTGCAGGATGCGCATGAAGTTGGCGCGGTTGACCGGGTCGCGCCGGAAGGCGCCGTCCATCACGCCGCGCGCGTTGTACAGCGCGCGCAGCGTGCGGGCCGACAAGTCCTTGAGCCCGACAGTGGTCTGGTAGAGCAAAAAGGTCTCGAGGATGGCGTGCGGGTCGCGTGTGTACAGATCGTCGCTCGCCACCTCGATGAGTCCGGCCTTTTCAAAAAACCGCTCGTTGATCGGGCGCGGCTCGTGCGTGGACGGGTTCAGCCGCTCCTCGATGTTGAGCAGCAAGATCTGGCTGAGCTGCGACACCGCCTTGGCCGCCCAGTAGTAGCGGCGCATCAGGCTTTCACTGGCGCGCATCGGCAGGCGCGAGCCATCGGGGGCCTGCGATCGGTAGCCGAAGGACTCGGCCACAGCCGTCTGAAGGTCGAACACCAGTCGGTCTTCGTGCCGGCCGGCTGCCACATGCAGGCGCGCGCGGATGAGGCACAGCACGGCCTCGTTGCGCTCGATCTGACGCACCTCGAAGGCGGTTGCCATGCCGCTGGCGGCCAGCTCCTTCCAGTTGCGGCCCAGGCCAGCGCCCTGCGCCACCCACAGGATCATCTGCAGGTCGCGCAGCCCGCCGGGTGACTCCTTGCAGTTGGGCTCCAGCGAGTAGGGCGTGTTCTCGTACTTGTTGTGGCGCTGGCGCATCTCCAGCGTCTTGGCCACCAGGAAGGCCTGGGGGTCCATCTGCTCGCGGTACTGGCGCTGGAAATCGGCAAACAGCGCCGCGTTGCCACACACCAGGCGCGACTCGAGCAGCGAGGTTTGCACCGTGACGTCGCTCGCGCTTTCGGCCAGGCATTCCGCCACCGTGCGCACGCTGGAGCCGATCTCCAGCCCCGCATCCCAGCAACTGCCGATAAAGCCTTCCAGCTGGGCGCGCAGCACGCTGCCGGCCTCGGGCGCCGTGCCGTCGGGCAACAGCAGCAGCACATCGACGTCCGAATGCGGAAAAAGCTGGTCGCGCCCAAAGCCGCCCACCGCCACCAGTGCCATGTCGGCCGGCAGATCGGCGCGTTGCCACAAGGTTTGCAGCAGGCCGCCCGCCAGGGTGGAGAGCTTGCGCAGCAGCCCCCGGATGCCGCGGATCGAGGCACCCGTGGCCTGCAGGTCGGTCAGCAGCGCGGCCTTGTCGCGGCGATAAGCGTCCCGCAGGGAATGCACGTCGGCCAAGGGGCGCACCTCAGGCGAGGCATGGATTTCGGTCATGGTCGTCGGGTGTCGCGATGAAGTTGGGCCATGCCAAAAGCCATGCAAGAGTTGTGCGCGCCGGCGGGCAGGGGCCGGCGCAGGGTCAGGTCTTGGTCGCAGTCACGAAGGAGGGCAGCGGCGGCGAGCCGGCCGACAGCGTCATCACTTCATAGCCCGTCTCGGTGACCAGCACCGTGTGCTCCCACTGGGCGGACAGGCTGTGGTCCTTGGTCACGATGGTCCAGCCGTCGTTGCCGAATTCCTTCACCTCGCGGCGGCCGGCGTTGATCATGGGCTCGATGGTGAAGACCATGCCGGGCACCAGTTCCTCGAGCGTGCCGGGGCGGCCGTAGTGCAGCACCTGCGGCTCTTCGTGAAACTTCTGGCCGATGCCGTGGCCGCAAAACTCGCGCACGATCGAGAAGCCCTGGGCTTCGGCAAACTTCTGGATGGCGTGGCCGATGTCGCCCAGGTGGGCGCCGGGCTTGACCTGGACGATGCCGTGCCACATGGCCTCGAAGGTGATCGCGCACAGCCGCTTGGCCGCAATGGAGCCTTCGCCGATGATGTACATGCGGCTGTTGTCGCCGTACCAGCCGTCCTTGGTGATCACGGTGACGTCCACGTTGACGATGTCGCCTTTCTTGAGCGGCTTGTCGTTGGGGATGCCGTGGCACACCACATGGTTGACCGAGGTGCACAGCGAGGCGGGGTAGGGCGGGTAGCCGGGCGGCTGGTAACCGACCGTGGCTGAGATGGTGCCTTGCTGCGCCATGCATTCGGCGCCCAGGCGGTCGATCTCTTTGGTGGTGATGCCGGGTTTGATGTGCGGGGCGATGTAGTCCAGCACTTCGGAGGCCAGGCG
>SDXZ01000322.1 GCA_004210805.1 Acidovorax sp. | reverse complement strand
TGTTCCTGGGCATCCAGCAGCAAGCCGAGCGCGGCGATGACAGCCTGCGCTGCGTGCTCATTGCGGGGGACGGCGGGGCGTTCTGCGCCGGCGGGGATATCTCTGAATACCCCGACTTCCGCTTTGACCCTGCGGCCTTGCGCGACTTTCACGAGAACGACGTCTGGGGCGGGCTCGCCGCCATGCTGGCTTGTGATGTGCCCATCGTGGCGCGCATCGATGGCGCGTGCATGGGGGCCGGGGTGGAGATCGCCAGCTGCTGCGACATCCGCATCGCCGGCAGCAGCGCGCGGTTTGGTGCGCCAATTGCCAAGCTAGGTTTTCCGATGGCGCCGCGCGAGGCGCAGCTGGTGGCCGGCGCGGTGGGCGACGTGACCGCGCGGCAGATGCTGCTAGAAGCCGCCACCTTCACCGCGCCCGAGATGCTGGCGCGTGGCTTTCTGAGCCGCGTGGTGCCCGACGACCTGGCCGCCGCCGAAGCGCAGGGCACTGTGCAGCGCATCGCTGCCTTGGCACCGCGCGCCGCGCGCATGAACAAACAGACGTTTCGGGCATTAAAAATGCCGCCAGCGCCGGATGGGCAAGCGCTTTCAGCTATCGAAAGCATAGTAAACGGCACGCCCGACCCGTACGCCTATGCCAACAGCGCCGAGCACCGTGAAGGCATCACGGCCTTCATCGAAAAGCGCGCGCCCGCGTTCTGAGCGCCGCACGATGGCCTGCCGCCCACGATCACAACCACTCCTTCGCCGACCGAATACCCGATTGATACCCACCAGCCTACTGCCATGAGCCAACACAACCTCTTCAGCGCGCTGCGCGCCGCCTTCCCCACCGATTTGTCCAGCGCTGCCGTGGAGACCACGGCGCCGGACGGCACCGAGCTGGTCTACAGCTGGGACGACCTGGAGCGCGCCAGCGCCCGCATCGCCAACCTGCTCGCATCGCTGAAGCTGCCCGAGGGCAGCCGCGTGGCAGTGCAGACCGAAAAGTCGGTCGAAGCCATGCTGCTGTACCTCGCCACGCTGCGCGCGGGCTACGTGTTCTTGCCGCTCAACACCGCCTACCAGAGCGCCGAGATCGAATACTTCATCGGCAACGCCGAACCGGCCGTGGTGGTCTGCACGCCCGGCAACTTCGGCTGGGTCAGCAAGATCGCGTTCACCCAGGGCACGGGCCATGTGTTCACACTGGGCGACGACCGCACCGGCAGCCTGCTGGAGCGCGCGGCGCACCACAGCGACGTGCACACGCCGGTGAACAAATCGGCAGACGACCTGGCCGCCATCCTGTACACCAGCGGCACCACGGGCCGCAGCAAGGGCGCGATGCTCACGCACGGCAATTTGCTGTCCAACGCGCAGGTGCTCAAGGACTATTGGGGATGGAAGGCTGGTGACGTGCTCATTCACGCGCTGCCCATCTTTCACGTGCACGGCCTGTTCGTGGCCATCCACGGCGCGCTCATCAACGGCAGCAAGATGATCTGGTTTTCCAAGTTCGACCCCAAGGCGGTGCTGGCCGCCATGCGCCGCGCCACCGTCTTCATGGGCGTTCCCACGCTGTACGTGCGCCTGCTGGCCGAGCCGGGCCTGACCAAGGAAGTCGCCAAGAACATGCGCCTGTTCGTCGCGGGCTCTGCCCCGCTGCTCATCGAGACCTTTAACGAATGGCAACAGCGCACGGGCCACACCATCCTGGAGCGCTACGGCATGAGCGAAACCATCATGCTGACCAGCAACCCCTACGCGGCCGATGCGCGCCACGGCGGCCAAGCGGAGCGCCGCGGCGCCACCGTGGGCTTTGCGCTGCCCGGCGTGGGCCTGCGCGTGGTGGACGATGCGAACCAGCCGCTGCCCGTGGGCGAGATCGGCGCCATCCAGGTCCAGGGCCCCAATGTGTTCAAGGGCTACTGGCGCATGCCCGAGAAGACGGCGGAAGAGTTCACTGCCGATGAACAAGGCGGCAAGTGGTTCAAGACCGGCGACGTGGGCAAGGTGGACGAGCGCGGCTACATCAGCATCGTCGGCCGCAGCAAGGACCTCATCATCAGTGGCGGCTACAACGTCTACCCCGCCGAGATCGAGGGCTACATCAACGACATGCCCGGCGTGGCCGAGAGCGCCCTGGTGGGCGTGCCCCACCCGGACTTCGGCGAGGTGGGCGTGGCGGTGGTGATTGCCAAGCCCGGCGCCCAGCTCGACGGCGACGCGATCGTGGCGCAGCTCAAATCGAAGCTGGCCAACTTCAAGATCCCCAAGCGCTGCTTTGTGGCCGCCGAACTGCCGCGCAACACCATGGGCAAGGTGCAGAAGAACCTGCTGCGCGATCAGCACAAAGGGCTGTTTGTCTGATTTGCTACTATTTTTATAGCTACTAGCGCTTATGGAATAAGCGCTGGAGGCCAATAAAGCTTGACTTTTGGGCTGGTGAGGCGCTGCGGAGCACTCGCGACTGCAGCCCACGGCTGCTGCCGTGCGCGCCCCTGGCCGGCTCTGCGCCGCACCTGAGGCCGTGATAGCGGATGTGGTCTGCCGACGGCACCCGCGCAACGGGCAGATCCTGCCGGTGAGCCCAGCGTGCCGGGCGGGTGCCGGCCTACCTCAACACCAGCACCGGGATGTGCGAGTGCGTCAGCACGTGCTGCGTCTCGCTGCCCAGCAGCAGGCGCTGGATGCCCTTGCGGCCGTGCGACGCCATCACGATGAGGTCGCACTTGTGCTTCTTGGCGGCCGAGAT
>SDXZ01000321.1 GCA_004210805.1 Acidovorax sp. | reverse complement strand
CAGTACCTGTGGCCGCTGCTGGTGACCACGTCCGAAGACATGTACCCCGTGGTGATCGGCATCAAGCGCATGCTGGCCGGCGGCGACGCGGGCAACGAGTGGAACATCGTGATGGCCACCGCCCTGTTGGCCATGCTGCCCCCGGTGTTTGTGGTGGTGGTCATGCAGCGCTGGTTCGTCAAGGGCCTGGTGGACACCGAAAAATAAGCCATATACCCCTCCAGCGCTTATCTATCAAGCACTTGTAGCTATCAAATTCATTGCATCATGGCATCCATCTCTCTTCGCAACATCATCAAGCGCTACGGCCACGGCCCCAAGGCCAACCAGGTCATCCACGGGGTCAACGCCGAGGTCAAGGACGGTGAGTTCATCGTCATCGTCGGCCCCTCGGGCTGCGGCAAATCCACCCTGCTGCGCATGGTCGCGGGCCTGGAAGAAATCTCCGGCGGAGAGCTGCGCATCGGCGACCGCGTGGTGAACAACCTGGAGCCCGCCCAGCGCGACATCGCGATGGTGTTCCAGAACTACGCGCTCTACCCGCACATGACGAACTTCGACAACATGGCCTATGGCCTGAAGATCGCCAAGGTGCCCAAGGAGGAAATCAAGGCGCGCGTGGACAAGGCCGCCAAGATCCTGGAGCTGGGCCATCTGCTCGAGCGCAAGCCGCGCGAGCTCTCGGGCGGCCAGCGCCAGCGCGTGGCCATGGGCCGCGCCATCGTGCGCCAGCCCCAGGTGTTCCTGTTCGACGAGCCGCTGTCCAACCTGGACGCCAAGCTGCGCGCCCAGACCCGCCTCGAGATCCAGAAACTGCACCGCGAGCTGGGCATCACCAGCCTGTTCGTGACCCACGACCAGGTCGAAGCCATGACGCTGGCCGAACGCATGATCGTGATGAATGCCGGCAACATGGAACAGTTCGGCACGCCCGAAGAGGTCTACCACACGCCCGCCACCACCTTCGTGGCCAGCTTCATCGGCTCGCCGCCGATGAACCTGCTCAAGAACGCGCCCAGCGCCGCGCCGGGCACCATTCTGGGCATCCGCCCCGAGCACCTGGACGTGCGCAGCGAAGGCTGGGAAGTCAAGGTCGAGACGGTGGAACTGCTGGGCGCAGAACGCCTGATCTACGGCCGCATCAACGGCGAGCAGGTCATCGTGCGCGTGGAAGAAGGCACCCACTCGCCCGCGCCCGATTCGGTGATCCACGTGCAGCCGCGCGCTGACCGCCTGCACGCGTTCGACGCCACCACCGGCAAACGCATCGCCGCCTGAGCCGATGTCGCCCAAGCCGGCCGCCAACAGCGGGAACGGGGTTCAGGCCACCGTCCCGGTGCTGGCGTCTCTGAACCTTGCAGAAACGCTGGTGTTCTATACCGAGCGCCTGGGCTTCGCCCCGCTGCTGCAGATGGACAACTACCTGATCGTGCAGCGCGGCGGTTGCGAGCTGCAATTCTGGCCCTGCAACGAACGCCACATCGCCGAGAACACCTCGTGCTACGTGCGCGGCGATGTCGATGCGCTGCACGCCGACTTCACGGCACGCGGCCTGGCTCTCGCGGCACCCGCCATCCAGCCTTGGGGCATGAAGGAGATGGTCGTCATCGACCCCCACGGCAACCTGCTGAAATTTGGTGAACCCGCATGAGCGCACCCTCCCCCGCCCCTGTGTCCGCCCTTGACCCCTGGCCGTATCCGCGCTGGATTGCGCACCGCGGCGCCGGCAAGCTGGCGCCCGAGAACACCCTGGCCGCCTTCCGGCTGGGCGCGCAGCACGGCTATCGCATGTTCGAGTGCGACGCCAAGCTCTCGGCCGACGGTGTGCCCTTCTTGATGCATGACGCGACGCTGAACCGCACCACCAATGGCGTGCAGGTGCTGGGCGCAGCGGCCAGCGCCACCGGCGGCGACCACCCGTGGTCGGTGCTGTCCCAGCTGGACGCGGGCGCCTGGCATTCGCGCAGCCACGCGGGCGAGCCGCTGCCCACGCTCGAGAACCTGGCGCGCTACTGCATCGCCAACGGCTACTTTCTCAACATCGAGATCAAGCCCACACCGGGGCTTGAAGAAAAGACAGGGCAGGTGGTGGGTGAGTGGTCGGCCCGCCTGTGGCAAGGCCAAGCGGTGCCGCCGCTGTTCTCCTCCTTCAAGCCCGACGCGCTGGCCGGCGCACGCGCCACGGCCCCGCAGATCCCCCGCGCCTTGCTCATCGATGCGCTGTGGGACGGCTGCCTGGATGCGGCCCGCGCGCTGGGCTGCGTGGCCATCGTGTGCAACCACGCGCTGTGGGACCGGGCCCTCGTGGCCCAGGTGCAGGGCCTGGGCATGCGCACACTGAGCTACACCGTCAACGACGACTGGGCCGCGCAGCGCCTCATCGATCTGGGCACCGACGGCATCATCACCGACCGCGTGGACCTGTTCAGCCCCGCGCTCTGAAAGCGGGTTCTGCCGCAAGAACCTGTTCAAGATCTCTTCGGGGTCGCGCAAGCGCCTTGCCGGGATGGGATGCTAGGCGCGGGGTGCAGTGGATAGCTCAGCTATCCACAAGCGCCGCAACGCCGCAGACCGCCCGGCAAGGCACTTGCCCGAAGGGTTGGGGGTGAAATCGGGCGATTGGACGCCAACGCGATCCCCTAAAAGAGTTTGAACAGGTTCTGAATCACGCGGATCGCGGCCCCGGCCCACAGGGCACGGCGGCCCGGGCCTACAGTTTGTTAACCAGCTTGTGCTGGTGCAGGCCGACAATGGCCGGATGTTTTTGCCCTGCCTGCACC
>SDXZ01000001.1 GCA_004210805.1 Acidovorax sp. | reverse complement strand
GGCCTCAGGGCAGGACAAAAGCAGGCGGGGGCGGGCAGCCGCGGCAGGCTGCCAAATCGCGCATCATAAGCATGCAGCGCTTTCGTTGGCAGGCCTTGGAGCCGCAAGCGCCACGGTTTGCTGTCGAAATGCCGCCAGGCGCGCCGCAAACGGCTCCAGGATCAAGGTTTCATCCGCCCCGGTCGCTGCGGGCACGGCAATGGCCACACCGCTTTGCGCCATCAGCGCCTGCATCTCGGGCTGGGCGATCATGCCGTGGTCCGTCAGGGCCTCCACCAGCCGGCCCAGCGCATCCTGGTGCTGGCGCAGCAGAGCCTGGGCACGCCGGTATTGCGCTTGCAGCAGGGCTTCGATGGCGGCGTTGCTGGGTTCCACATCGGTGTTCAGGTGGTTGTCCAGCTCCACCGTCACGTCGGTGCGGCTGATGCGCTCGCCAAAGCCATGGTGGCGGATGAAGCGTGCAGCCTCGGCCGTCACCTGCTTGTAGTCCTGCTCGGCGCCGGTGGTGCAGGCCATCTCGCCAAACACCAGCTCTTCGGCCACGCGCCCGGCCAGGCCCACGCACATCATGTCCAGCGCGTTCTGGCGCGTGGTGACCTTGAGCCCGGCAAAGCTGTTGTAGCCGCCCTCGAACGAGGCAATGTTGATCTTCACCTCTTGCGGCGCCTGGCCGAACAGCAGGCAGTAGGCCAGCGCGTGCCCGGCCTCGTGCACGGCCAGAAGCGCGCGAAAGTCGGCGTTGGCGCGCTGCTTGAGGCGGTTGAGCTCCAGCGTCACCGCAAACTGCGCCTGCCGGGCCAGTCCATCTGTACCGATACCGTTCACCACCAGGTGCCGTTTGTCGGCACTGAGCGAAATCGCAAAGTCCTGCGACAGGGGCAGTGCCTGCTCGCGCACCCAGAGGGCGGCGTTGACGAGGTTTGCGCTCAGGATCGCATGCACCGACGAGAACAGTGGCCGCGTGCCCTGGGCGGGGAACACGGCGTTGGCATACAGCTCGCTCTGCACGTCCTGCCCGATGGCAAAGCGCACGCCGCATTGGGCGGCAATGTCGTCCACGTAGCGCGTGCACAGGTTGCGGATGAGCTGCTCGTACGTTGCCTTGCTGAACGAGGGGTAGATAACATGCCCATTGCCCAGGCGGGCGATCTGCTCGGGCTTGAAGCGTTCAGACAACGCCTTCTTCACATCGATGAGCGAGAGCTTGCGCGTCAGGCGGTGAAAGATGTCGGCGTCGGTGTCGCAGTCCTCCACGCGCTGCGCGGTCTCGTGGTACATCTCGTCGAGGTTGCCGCAGACAAAAACCAGAAGCTTGCTGTAGTCGGTCTCCCAGGCGTGGTGCGACTGCTGAAAGCGCGCGAACAGCGCCTGCACCTGGGCCGGCGGCCACTGCATGATCTCTGCCAGGGGCTCCGAGAGCTTGAGCATGCGCTTGAGCTCCTGCGCGTCCCAGGCATCGAGTTGAAAGCGGTAGGGCTTCTTGCCGGCGCGGTCGTCGTCGCTGTCGTCGGCACGCTCGGCCTCGTAGTGGGCATCGGCCAGCTTGCGCTCGATGTTCGACAGCGCGCTGAGCGCCGGTGGCAGGCGGCCATCGGACAGCAACGTCCACACATCCTGGTAGCGCTCCACCTTCACATCACCGCCTTTGGTGTCCACGGTGTGAAAGCGCTGGAACTCGTCCAGCACCAGGATGCCCGGCGCGCCCTCATGGATGCCGGAGTCGCCCAGCATGCCCGAGATGGATGAGCTGCGGTAGCTGGCGCCGTGGCTGAAGCCGTCCATCTGCACTTCGACAAAGCGGTCGTAGTAACCCAGCAGCTGCGCCAGGCGGCGGGTGAGTTGCGTCTTGCCCGTGCCGGTCAGGCCCCACAGGCAGACGATCACCGGCCGGGTGATGAGCTGGGGCAGCACGTACCAGGCGCGGATGGCATCGATCACGCGGTCGATCACGTCGTCGATGCCGAAGAGTTCGGCCTTGAGCAGCGCTGCTGCCAGCGCCAACGCTTGCTGGCGCTGGGCCAGCTCGGCGCTGGTGGCCCACACAGCGGGCCGGGTGGCTGCCTGCGCCGTGACGGGTGCAGGTGTGGCTGCGGGGATGGCGCCAGTTGCCAGGGCGGGGGTCGGGGACGTGTGTGGTTGAGGGTGCCGCTGGTGCGGCGGCACGTCGTGGGTGAATGGATTCATGTCAATCGTTCGAAAAAGGGCTCTGGATCGCCTTGCGCAGGGCGACGTTGTCCGCGCGGCGCTGGGCCCCACGGGTGCGGATGTGCTTGCCAGCCGCGCTGGACAGGCTGCGTTGGGCCAGTGCGATGGCCACAGGGTTTCGGGGCGGGCCCGAGGATTCGAGCTTCAGGACCAGGGGCTGCTTCATGCGGCGCAGCTTTTTGATTTCACCCTGGGCGTAGGCCCGAGACAATTTTTTGGCACTCATGTGCGTGGTTCCACAAACAAAAAACCCCGGCAGATAGCCAGGGCCTGTGGAGCGCAAACGCTCTGGGTGCCGTGGCTGGATCTGTGCGCACACAGTCCAGCCGGGGCGGTGGACTGTGGTCAGACGGGTGCGGTGTAAAAGGCAGACATATCGATGACCTCCAGGGCTTCGGGCCGCGCGCCAGGGGCTGGCGCTGTGTGCAGTACGGCGTGCGAAGAGTGGGCGCGATTTTGGCGAGGGGGTGATGCCTTGGCAAGGTTTGCAGCGCGCAAAAGCCCTGGTTTGTCGCATGAAAAGAACACCCCGGCGCCGGCCCGGGTGGCGGGGCTACCGATAATTGCGCCCCATGTCTTCTCCCGATCAGCGTCCGCCAGAGCCTTCTTCTGCTTCTCCTTCGTCTCCCCGCGGTTTCACCATCGAGTTTCCCGAGTCCCTGCCCGTATCGGGCAAGCGCGAAGAGATCATGGCTGCGATCGAGAAGCACCAAGTGGTGATCGTGTGCGGCGAAACGGGGTCGGGCAAAACCACACAGCTGCCCAAGATCGCGTTGGCGCTGGGCCGGGGCAAATGCAACGCCAAGCCCGGGCAGAAAGGCCAGCTGATCGGCCACACCCAGCCGCGGCGCATTGCGGCCAGCAGCGTGGCCAAGCGCATTGCCGAAGAGCTCAAGACACCGCTGGGCGACGTGGTGGGTTTCAAGGTGCGTTTTCAGGACCGCCTAAGCCGCGATGCGTCCGTCAAGCTCATGACCGACGGCATCTTGCTGGCCGAGACGCAGACCGATCCGCTGCTCAAGAACTACGACACCATCATCATTGACGAGGCGCACGAGCGCAGCCTCAACATCGACTTCCTGCTGGGCTACATCCGCCAGATCCTGCCGCGCCGGCCGGACCTCAAGGTCATCGTCACCTCGGCCACCATCGATGCGGACCGGTTCGCCAAGCATTTCGAGTCGGCCAAGGGCCCGGCGCCGATCATCTATGTGTCGGGGCGTACTTTTCCGGTGGAGCAGCGCTGGCGCCCGTTCGAGGACACGCGCGACTATGGCCTGAACGAAGCCATCGCCGATGGGGTGGACGAACTCTGGCAAGGCAATGCCGGGGGCGACATCCTGATCTTTCTGCCCGGCGAGCGTGAGATCCGCGAAGCCGCGGACCACCTGCGCAAGCACCTGGCCCACCAGCCCGTGATGCGCAACGCCGAGGTGTTGCCGCTGTTCGCCCGTCTGTCGCAGGCCGAGCAGGACCGCATCTTCGACGGCCACACCGGCCGCCGGTTGGTGCTGGCCACCAATGTGGCCGAGACCTCGCTCACGGTGCCGGGCATCCGCTACGTGATCGATGCGGGAACGGCCCGGGTCAAGCGCTACAGCTTTCGCAGCAAGGTCGAGCAGCTGCTGGTCGAGCCCATCAGCCAGGCGGCGGCCAACCAGCGCGCCGGCCGCTGCGGCCGGGTGGCCAACGGCATCTGCATCCGCCTGTACGACGAGGCGGATTTCGACGCACGCCCGCGCTTCACCGACCCGGAAATCTTGCGGTCATCGCTGGCCGGCGTCATCCTGCGCATGAAGTCGCTGCACCTGGGCGACGTGGTGCAGTTCCCGTTCATCGAAGCACCCTCGGGCCGTGCGATTGCCGACGGCTACCAACTGCTGGCCGAACTGGGCGCGGTGGACGAGGCCAACGAACTCACGCCCATGGGCGTCGAACTGTCGCGCCTGCCGCTGGACCCGCGCGTGGGCCGCATGATCTTGGAGGCACGCGACCGCAAGGCGCTTGATGAAGTGCTGGTGATTGCCAGCGCCCTGAGCGTGCAGGACGTGCGTGACCGGCCCATGGAGGCGCAGCAGCAGGCCGACCAAGCGCATGCCAAGTTTGACGACGAGAAGAGCGAATTCAGCGGCTACCTCAAGCTGTGGAAGTGGATCAACGAGGCCCGGGGCGGCGCGCCCACGCTGCCCTCAGCCCGCGCGCAAAAGGCCATGGCGAACCAGCGTGCACCGTCGCAGGCCCACTTGCCCGTGGCGCAGCGGCTGGTGGCCGCGGCGGCACCTGCGCCCGCCGTGGCCAGTGCCTCGGCACCGGCTCCCACCCACAAGCTCAGCAACCGCCAGTACGAGCAGCTGCTGCGCCAGAACTTCATCAGCATCCGCCGCCTGCGCGAGTGGCGCGACATCCACACCCAACTGCTCACGGTGGTGACTGAGCACAAGTGGCCCATCAACACCCAGCCTGCCAGCTACGAGCAATTGCACCTGTCCATGCTGGCCGGGCTGCTGGGCAACATCGGCGCGCGCAGCGAAGAGGAAGACTGGTACCTGGGCGCGCGCGGCATCAAGTTCTACAAGCACCCGGGCGCCCACCTTGCCAAGAAGCCCGGCCGCTGGATCGTGGCGGCCGAGCTGGTGGAGACCACGCGCCTGTTCGGCCGGGGCATCGCCGCCATCGAGCCCCAGTGGATCGAGCAGGTGGGCGGGCATCTGCTGAAAAAGCAGCTGCTCGACCCGCATTGGGAGAAGAAGTCGGCCGAGGTCACGGCACTGGAGCGCGCCACCCTGTATGGCATCGTGGTCTACAGCGGACGGCGCATCAACTTCGGCAAGATCGACCCGCACGCCGCGCGCGAGATCTTCATCCGCGAGGCGCTGGTGGGCGGCCACTGGGAGACCAAGCTGCCGTTCTTGGCCGCCAACCAGAAGCTCATCGCCAAGGTCGAAGAGATCGAGCACAAGTCCCGCCGTCAGGACGTGCTGGTGGACGACGAGCTCATCTACGCCTTCTACGACCAGCAACTGCCACCCGACATTTGCAACGGCCACGGCTTTGAGGCCTGGTACCGCGAGGAGTCCAAAAAGCAACCCGACCTGCTCAAGCTCACCCGCGAAGAGCTCATGCGCCACGAGGCGGCGGGCATCACCAGCAACGCGTTTCCCAAGACCGTGCGCCTGGGCGGTGTGGACTGCGCCGCCACCTACCTGCACGAGCCCGGTGACGCGCGCGACGGCATCACCGTGACCATCCCGCTGTTTGTGCTCAACCAGGTCAGCGATGAGCGCTGCGAGTGGCTGGTGCCCGGCATGCTCAAGGACAAGATCCAGGCGCTGCTCAAGAGCCTGCACCAGCGCCCGCGCAGCCGCTTCGTGCCGCTGCCGGAGTCGGCCACACGCCTGGCCGCGCTGTTCAACACGCCAGAGCGGTTTGGCTCTGGCAGCCTCACGGACGCGCTGCTCAAGCAGGTGCGCGACGAGACTTCGCTGGATGTGAAGCGCGCCGACTTCAAGCTCGACATGCTGAGCCCCCACCTGTTCATGAACTTCCGCGTGGTGGACGAACACGGCCGCCAACTGGGCCATGGCCGCAACCTGGGTGCGCTGAAGGCCGAATGGGGCGCCAAGGCGCGCGGCGCGTTCCAGGCGCTGGCGGGGCTCAAGCTCGGCGGTGCGGCCGCGGATGGCGCAAAAAATGAGCAAAAAAAGGCTCCAGCGCTTGATGGTAGTGCGCAGGTAGCTATTAAAACAGGAGCAAAGGGCCCGCACGCAGCCAAGGCTGCACCGGCTGCGCCCGCGGCCCCGTCGGTGCCCGCAGGCCAGCGCTACACCAGCTGGACGTTTGGCGAGCTGCCCGAGCTGATGGAGATCGGCAAAGCCGGGCAGACACTGGTGGGCTTTCCGGCGCTGATCGATGGCGGCGATGCCGTGAGCATCGAAGTGTTCGACGAGCCCGAGGTGGCGTCGGCCAAGCACCGAGCGGGCCTGCGCCGCCTGTTTGCGCTGCAGATCAAGGACGCGCTCAAGTACCTGGAAAAGAACATCCCCGACTTGCAAAAGATGGCGGTGGCGTACATGCCGCTGGGCACGCAGGAAGAGCTGCGCGCCCAGATCATCGATGTGGCGCTGGACCGGGCTTTTCTGCTCGACCCATTGCCCACCGACGAATACGCCTTCAAGCGCCGGGTGGAGGAAGGGCGCGGGCGCCTTACGCTCATCGCCAACGAGGTTGCGCGCCTGGCCGCCACCATCCTGGCCGACTACGCCGTGGCGGTGCGCAAGATCAAGGACACCAAGAACGCACCCGAAGCCACGCAGGACGCGCAGCAGCAATTGCAGCGCCTGGTGCCCAAGCAGTTCATCGCGCAGGCGCCCTGGGCCCAGCTGGCGCACTTTCCGCGCTACCTCAAGGCCATCACCCTGCGCCTGGACAAATACCGCGCCGACCCCGCCCGCGACGCCGCCAAGCTGGCCGAGCTGCGCTCGCAGGAGCAGCGCTACTGGCGCCTGGTGGCTGACCGCAAGGGCGCCGTGGATGCGCGCATGCAAGAGCTGCGCTGGCTGCTCGAAGAACTGCGCGTGAGCTTCTTTGCGCAGGAGCTGCGCACACCGCAGCCGGTGAGCGTGAAGCGGCTCGACAAGCTGTGGGCGCAGGTCAATAGCTGATTGGCGGCCGCGGCGGCCCGAAACCCTAGGTCCTTTGCCAGATCTTGATCGTCACGTACATGGCGTAGCCCAGGGCCAGCACTATCCACAATACAAAAAACAGATTGGCCCAGTACTGGCCCGCATGTTCCGCCAGGGTGTAGATCTGCCCTTTGCAGCCCTTGCCAACGCACGGAATCTCGCGCAGCGCCAGAGCGCGCAGAGCCGCAAACGAGAGGTAGCACGCCACCGCGCCGATCACCAGAAACCCGACCGGGCCGAGGGGCGGTTTGGTGAACTCGTCGTTCTCATCGCGCAGGCCCTGGTTCAACAACTTCTGCCCATACCGGTAGCACACGTAGCCAAGGAGAACCATCAGGGCGTAGTAGAGGAAAGTGACCATGGCGTTGAGTCGGAGCGTTGGATGCGCAGAGCGTTGCGACGATGGTAGCCGACCCTCTTTACAGGACCAAAGTCCGCGCCCCACTGCGCTACGCGGTCGAGGGGAGTGGGGAGAATTGCCGCAAGGGGCGCAAACCGAGACGGGCTTGCACGATCATTTCCTACAGGGGTCGAACTCCACGCCGTCGAAGCTATCGTTTTCACAAGGAGATTTCTTCATGCGCAAAATGATTTTGATGGCCGTCGCGGGATACCTCTGGAAAAAATACCAGGCGTCTAAGACCGCCACCCCCGCTGGCAGGTCTTACCAGCGCTGAGTGCTCGGCCGCGCAGGCAATGCGCCGGCTGGGCTTTCACGCCGCTCAGCAGTCAAGGCGCCGCCTCATTTGCACGCAGTGCGGTACGAGCGGGGGCTGCAGACAGCGCGACAGCATGCCCGCTGTGCTGATCATTCAGCGCTGCGTCGGCCAGAAAATCAGCCACCTGCCTGCGCGAGACCTTCATGCTGACGAAGTCCCCGCGGGCCGATGCCATGGCGGCCTCTCGCGTGTCCTCATCCGTCAGGTTGACGGGCTGCGCCAGCACCCATTCGAGCCCGCCGGCGCGCACGATTCCCTCCTGCGTTTCGGTGTCTGCAATTTGCGGCTTGAGCAGGAGCGCGAACACCAGGCGGTAAAGCCAGGGCAGGCGATCGCGCGTGCTCCCCACGCCGTAGCTGCTTTGCACCACCAGGCGGGGCACGCCGTGGCGCTGCATGGCGGCAACCACGTGCTGCGTGCCGCGTGATCGCACCTCCATCGCAGTGCCTGCGCTGCCCAGCAGCCGAACGCGCAGGGCGTTTTCGCGGATGCCCAGTGTCACCACCACCGCATCGTGGCCGCGCACAGCTGCGTCTATGTCGGGCTGGTGCATTGCATCGCCGGCTATCAGGCTGAGTTTGCCGGGCAGGCCTTGCAGCGCCTGCGGCTGGCGGGCGAAGGCGGTAACCTCACAACCACGGGCAAGCAGCGCGCGGGTTACGGCCATCCCGGTGCCACCGGTGGCACCAACGACGAGAACTTTCATGCGGGTCTCCAAAGGGTTTGAACAGAAAACCCAGTGTCCTGGCGCATCGGTCAATTGTTAATGCCGTTTTGCCGCATTCTATTGATCCATCGTCCAGCAATGCGGACAAGGGGCAAGGATTGCGGCACAGTGGCAGCATGAACCCCACCGACCCCGGCATCCACGCCGACCCCCTGGGCGAGGCCTTGCACTACCTGCGCATGCGCAGTGTTTTCTACTGCCATTCGGAGTTGTCGGCGCCGTGGGGTGCACACATGCCGGCGCTGCAGGACTGCCTGATGTTCCACCTGGTCACAGAGGGCCGCTGCTGGTTGACCGTGGCCAGCGGTGCGGGCCCCGAAGAAGGTCGGTGGCTGTGGCCGGGCGACCTGGCGCTGGTGCCACACGGCCAGGGGCACGATCTGCGCAGCGAGCCCGGCACGCCCACACCCCATCTGTTCGACCTGCCGCGCGAATGCGTGAGCGAGCACTACGAGATCTTGCGGACGGGCGGGGGCGGGGAGGGCTCGCGCATCATCTGCGGGGCGGTGCAGTTCGACCACCCGGCCGCGCGGCACCTGGTGTCGGTATTGCCGGCCGTCATCCACACCAGCTCGGCCGCGTTGCAGGCGGGTGGCTGGCTGCCCGGCCTGCTGCAGCTGATGGCCGAGGAGGCTCGCCACATGCGGGCGGGCGGCGAGGCCGTGATCACCCGGCTGGCCGATATTGTGGTGATCCAGGCCATCCGGCACTGGGTGCAGCACGACGCCACGGCACAGACCGGCTGGCTGGGCGCCCTGAAAGATCCGCGCCTGGGCCGCGCGATGGCGCTCATGCACCGGGACCCCGCGCACGGCTGGACGGTGGCGGCGCTGGCCGAGGCCGCAGCCATGTCCCGCTCGGCATTTGCGCAGCGGTTCACCGCGCTGGTGGGCGTGCCGGCGCTCGAATACCTCACGCAGTGGCGCATGCACCTGGCGCAAGCCTGGCTGTCGCAAGGGCAGGGCATTGCCGATGTGGCCGCGCGGGTCGGGTACCAGTCCGAAGCTGCGTTCTGCCGCGCCTTCAAGCGCGCGGTGGGCCAGACACCGGGCAGCGCACGGCGTGGCGATGCGCAGACAGAGGCGCTGCAGCGGCTGCTGGCCGTGGCGGCAGCGTCACCTGCGCGACCTTTCATCAGTGGCATCCCCAATGCTTCCGGGCACCATGCGAACTAGGCTGCGTTCTTCAAAGGAATCCTTAGCTCCATGCGCCCTCATCACAAGTTCTGGCCCCGCCGTCTGCCCAAGTCCATCACGCTGCCGTCCACGTCACTGTGGGACAACCTGGCCATCAGCGCGCGCCGCTACCCGGACAAGGCGGCACTGGTCTTCTTTGGCAGCACCTTGAGCTACCGGCAGCTGGTGGAAGGCGCCGAGCGCCTGGCCGCGCGGCTGGCGGATCTGGGCGTGCAGCGCGGGGACCGGGTGGTGCTGTGCATGCAGAACTGCCCGCAGCTGGTGATGGCGCACTTTGCCATCCTGCGTGCCAATGCCGTGGTGGTGCCGGTCAACCCCATGAACCGGGCTGAAGAGCTCAAGCACTACATCACCGACCCCGACACCAAGGTGGCGCTGACCACGGGCGACCTGGCGGCCGAGATGGCCAAGGCGAGCAATGCGCTGCCCGCGGCGGGCCGGCTGGCGCACCTGGTGGTGACGCAATTCACCGACGCCTTCGACGTGAGTGTGACCGGCGCCGACGCGCCCCCCGAGGCGTGGATGGAATGGCTCGGCACGCGGCATGCGCTGCCTGCGCTGGAGGGTGGGCAGGTGCACGCCTGGACCGACGCGCTGGACACCTCGGATGCGCCGCCCGAGCTGCTGGTGGGACCGAACGACCTGGCGCTGCTGCCCTACACCAGCGGCACCACCGGCCTGCCCAAAGGCTGCATGCACCTGCACAAAAGCATCATGCACAACGCAGCGGCCGGGGCCCTGTGGGGCACGGGCTCGGTCGACAACGTGACCCTGGCCGTGGTGCCGATGTTCCACATCACCGGCATGGTGAGCGTGATGCACACGGCCATCTACTGCGCCGCCACGCTGGTCATCATGCCGCGTTGGGACCGTGACCTGGCCGGGCGCCTTATCTCGCGCTACCAGGTGACCAACTGGACCAATATTCCCACCATGGTCATCGACCTGCTGGGCAGCCCAAATTTTGCGAGCTACGACCTCTCCAGCCTGGTCTACATCGGCGGTGGCGGCGCGGCCATGCCGCAGGCGGTGGCGCAGCGGCTGCAGGATCAATACGGCCTGCGCTATTCCGAAGGCTATGGCCTCACCGAAACGGCTGCGCCGTCGCACTCCAACCCGCCGGACAATCCCAAGCAGCAGTGCCTGGGCATCCCCTTCATGAGCACCGACGCGCGGGTGGTGGACCCGGACACCTTGCAGGAGGTACCGGTGGGCGAGCAAGGCGAAATCATCATCCACGGCCCCGAGGTGTTCGAGGGTTACTGGAAGCGGCCCGACGCCACGGCCGCGGCCTTTATCGAGTTCGAAGGCAAGCGGTTCTTTCGCTCGGGCGACCTGGGCCGCATGGATGAGGACGGTTATTTCTTCCTCACCGACCGCCTCAAACGCATGATCAACGCGAGCGGCTTCAAGGTCTGGCCGGCCGAGGTCGAGGCGCTGATGTTCCGCCACCCCGCCATCCAGGAAGCCTGCATCATTGCCGCCAAGGACAGCTACCGCGGCGAGACGGTGAAGGCGGTGGTGGTGCTGCGCGCCACGCACCAGGACACTACCGAGCAGCAGATCATCGACTGGTGCCGCGAGAACATGGCGGTCTACAAGGTGCCGCGCATCGTGCAGTTTGTGGCTGCGTTGCCCAAGAGCGGCAGCGGCAAGGTGATGTGGCGCGCGCTGCAGGAGCAGGAAGCGGCGCAACAGCCGGCCGGTACCGCGCCCAAGTAGCCAGGGCGATGACCGCGGCGTAGGGGTATCAACCCCGGCAGCGGCGCCTGCTCAGTGCGACGGCGCTGCCATCGTCAGCTCGCCCAGGTCCCGCTCCAGCAGCGCGGGGTCGCCCAGTTGCAGTTCGATGAGCCGACGCAGGTGGGTGACGCTATCGAGGTCAATCCCGCGGCACAGCAGCCCGGCGTGCAGGCCCTCGAGGTGCGCGACCTCGGTGGACATGGCGATGTGGTTGCCGGTTTCTGCCAGGGGGATGGTGAGCTGGCAGATCATCCCGGATTCGAGGCCGGCCTGGGCCGGCGCCAGCAGCAGCGCGCCTTTGAGCGAGAGATCCAGCACATGCACGCTGAACGCATCCGTGGAGGTGGTCAGCAGGGCCGGTGCGTCAAATCCGACGCGGACGAAGTGGCGGCGTTCGTGGGGCATCGCGGTCTCCTGGGCGAAGCGGGGGTGGGCACATGCTACTCCAAGGGTGTTGCGGCGAGGGTGGGGTTTTTGCGCGGTGGCGGCGGCTTGTTTTGCTGCGAGCATGTGCCCACGGTCCGCAGTGGCGCCCAGGTACCAAGCCCTGGGCAAACTGATCTGGACGCAAGTGAGCGGCCTATACTGGATCGACAAACTGTGCAGCCGCAGCGTGTGCCAGTCCGCCGAGGCGCCTAATGCCGATTGCGTTCCGCCGCAGACGGATGACTTGATGCGCGACGGATGTTGTGCGGCCCTGCCAACACCCGTGCTTTTTGCGCACCGCCGTACAGCACGTTCCAGGAGATCCCATGACCCACACCACGACCCCCACCACCACGATGTCCACACTTCGACTGCTTTTATCCGGCGCAGCCGCAGCGCTCTTGCTGGCCGCTGCAGGCGGCGCCCAGGCGCAGACCTACATCAATGCCACCGTGGGGGGCGAGCTGGCACCCGGCGTGTATGGCCGCATCAACATCGGCAACGCGCCGCCGCCCCCCGTGCTTTACGCCGAGCCCGTGATCATTCACCGCCCTGCGGTGGTGGTCCCGCGCTCGCCGATCTACCTGTACGTGCCCCCCGGCCACGCCAAGAACTGGGACAAACACTGCGCGCGCTACAGCGCCTGCAATCAGCCGGTGTACTTCGTGCAGGAGCCACCACCGCGCCGTGGACCGCCGCACCATCGCGGCTCGCAAGTGCGTGATGAGCGCCGCTGGGACGATGACCATCGCCATGGGGGCAAACACGACAAGCACGAGAAGCGCGACAAGCATGACAAACACGAGAAGCACGGCAAGCAGGACAAGCACGGCAAGGGTCACGGGCACCGCGACTGAGGCCCCCAGCTGACGCCAGCCGGCGCGGGTGATGCAGAGCGCTGCGATGCGCTCTGCGGTGGCGCAGACCGCGTCGGCGTGCCACCAACGCGGGCTCCACGCGCCTACGCCTGGTCTCTTGGTGTCGGCGTGCCTTTTGACGCCATTGCAGCGGTTAAGCTCGCGCGTCTATGGCCCAAGTCACCTTTTCTCCCCCATTCACCCCGCCCACAGACGTCGCCAGCCACCTGCGCGAGGCCGGTTACGCGGTGCTGTCGCCGCCTGACGTGGCGCGCTGGATCGGCTGCGATCTGGCGGCGCTGATGGCGCTCAATGGCGACTGGGCGGGCCTGCCGCCCGATGAGTTCCTCAAGGACGGCGGGCGCTACCGGCGCCGGCGCCATGCGTGTTTTGTGGTGCAGGACGGGCAGGTGCAGCAGGCATCCCACCGCGCGCATTGGCAACCGGTGGAATACAACGCACTGCACGGCGGAATGGAGCGCTGGTTTGCGCCCATGGAGCCGTCCACGGTGGCCCAGCCCGCATGGCAGCAGTTGCTGGCGGCGCTGGCCAACGTGTCGGATGCCGTTTTTGCCGATCCTGCAGCCCCCGCGCCGTGGTTTGTGGAGGCGCACCAGTTCCGCATCGACACCACCGACGGCATCGGCCGGCCCACGCCGGAGGGTGCGCACCGCGATGGTGTGGATCTGGTGGCCGTCTTTCTGGTGGGGCGCGAAGGCATTAAAGGCGGCGAGACGCGCGTGTTCGAGGCCGCGGGCCCGAGTGGCCTGCGCTTCACGCTGACCGAGCCCTGGTCGCTGCTGCTGCTGGACGACGCGCGCATGATCCACGAGTCCACGCCCATCCAGCCGGTGGCTGTCGGTGGATACCGCGACACGCTGGTGGTGACTTGTCGGCGCGGCAATTTCCAGGGTGCCGATGTGGTGGGCGTTGCGCCGCAGGCGGCAGCTGAGCAAGGTGGCTGAACAAGCTGCCTGAGCGGGATTCGTAAAAAGCGCGGTTGACTCCCCTGCATTTGATGCGAATCAATATCAGGGGTATGGTGGACGTTCACACTGGCGTTCAAGGCAGGCTACCGGCTCTGCCCGTCCCACCACTCTAGGAGAAGCATGATGTTCAAACACATTCTGGTTCCAGTCGACGGCTCCGACACCTCGATGCAGGCCGTGTCCAAGGCGGCCGCGCTGGCCAAAACCTTTGGCAGCACCGTGACCGCGGTCTATGTGGTCGACCCGTATCCCTTCACCGGCGTGGGCGCTGATTTTGCGTATGGACAGGCGCAGTACATCAACGCGGCCACCGCCGAGGCCAACAGCGCCCTCGACATCACCAGAAAAGCCATGACCGAGGTCGGTGTGCCCGTGACCACCATGGTCGGCGAAGGCCACGCGGTGCACGAAGGCATCTTGCGCGCCCTGGAGACCACGGGCGCCGACCTGATCGTAATGGGCTCCCACGGCCGCCGTGGGCTTGAAAAGCTGGTGCTGGGCAGCGTCACCCAGCGCGTGCTGGGCGTGGTGCACATCCCCGTGCTGGTCGTGCGTACCTGAGCGTCATGGCGCACGAAAAACGGCTCCGAAAGGAGCCGTTTGCATTTCAGCGCTCGAAAGTTTTCTATGGTGCCCGGCATCGCCGCAGTCGTCGAAACTGGCACACCCCAAGGCCAGTGCCCCCGTGGATCTGGCTCCGCCAGGCCACCGGGGTGCGTCCCCCTTCAGGGGGAAGGCGCGAAGCGCCTCAGGGGGTCACTCAATCTTCGCTCCAGAGGCCTCCACGATCCCCTTCCACTGCACGTATTCGGTCTTGACCAGCGTGCCCAGCTGCGCTGGCGACATGGCTTCAGGCTCGGCGCCCTGGGCGTGGATGGCGGCCTTCATGTCGGCGCTGGCCAGTAGCTTGTTGACCTCGGCGTTGACCGCGCTCACCACGCTGGCGGGCGTGCCGGCCGGGGCGAACACGCCGTACCAGGTGCTCACGTCAAAGCCCTTGAAACCCGACTCGGCGACCGTGGGCACATCGGGCAGCGACGAACTGCGCTTGGCGGACGTGACGGCCAGCGGGCGCAGCTTGCCGGCCTTGATCTGACCCATGGCCGAGGGCAGGGAGGACACCAGCAGGTCCACGTTGCCCGACAGCGCATCCATCAATGCCGGGTTGGAGCCCTTGTACGGGATGTGGCTGAGCTTGACGCCCGCGGCCTGCTCGAACAGGTGTCCGGCCAGGTGGATGGACGTGCCGTTGCCGGGCGAGCCGTAGGTGATGGTGGCGGGCGCAGCCTTCGCGGCGGCCACCACGTCGGCCAGGGTCTTGTACTTGGAGTTGACGCTGGTGGCGATGACCACGGGCGTATAGGCCACGTGCGCCACGGGCGTCAGGTCCTTGGTCGGATCCCAGGGCAGATTTTTGTACAGCCAGGGGCCGATCACCAGGTTGTCCTTCTGGCCCATCACCAGGTCGTAGCCCGTGGGCGCGGCTTTTACAGCCTCGCCAATGCCGATGGTGCCGCCGGCGCCCGCCTTGTTGTCGGCGACCACGGTCCACTTGGCGCTTTCGGTGAGCTTGGTGGCCACCAGGCGCGACAGGATGTCGGTGCCACCGCCGGGCGGGAAGGGCACGATCAGGCGGATGGGCTTGGTGGGGTAGGCGGCTGCGGGCGCAGGTGCCTGGGCGTGGGCTGTGGCGCCCACGGCCAAGGCGAGCGCGGTCAAGGAAAGCAGTTTGCGAATCATGGTGGGGGTGTCTCCGTCTGTCGAATCAAGGGGTGGGCGGCTTTGCCCGGCCGGTCTGGGCGCCGGCGCTTGCGGATGATCGCTGATCCTCCGCAAGGCCCGCCTTGCCAATCGCGGTTGGCAGCATCGCCACTGGCGATGGCGTAGTGCGAGGCGCGTTGTTTATGCGTGGTTTAAATCCGCTCAAAAATTGCCGCGATGCCCTGGCCGCCACCAATGCACATCGTCACCAGCGCATAGCGGCCCTGGATGCGCTGCAGTTCGTGCAGCGCCTTCACGGTGATCAGCGCGCCCGTGGCGCCGATGGGGTGGCCCAGCGAGATGCCCGAGCCATTGGGGTTGACCTTGGCCGGGTCCAGGCCCAGGTCCTTGGTCACCGCGCAGGCCTGGGCGGCAAAGGCTTCATTGGCTTCGATCACATCGAGGTCGTTCACTGTGAGGCCGGCTTTTCTCAGCGCCAGCTGTGTGGCCGGCACGGGGCCGATGCCCATGTACTTGGGGTCCACGCCCGCGTGGGCATAGGCCACCAGCCGCGCCAGGGGCTTGGCGCCGCGTGCCTTGGCGGCGCCGGCTTCCATCAGCACCACGGCCGCAGCCGCGTCGTTGATACCCGACGCGTTGCCGGCCGTCACGGTGCCGTTTTCCTTGATGAACACCGGCTTGAGCTTGGCCATGTCGGCCAGCGTCGCGTTGGGGCGGAAGTGCTCGTCGGTGGCGTACAGCACATCGCCCTTCTTGCTCTTCAAGGTGACGGGGACGATCTGGTCCTTGAACACGCCGGCCTCGGTGGCACGCTGGGCGCGGTTGTGGCTTTCGACTGCCAGCTGGTCCTGGTCTTCGCGGCTGATGCCCCACTTGGCGGCGATGTTCTCGGCCGTCACACCCATGTGGATGTTGTGGAAGGGGTCGTGCAGCGCGCCGATCATCATGTCCACCATCTTGGTGTCGCCCATGCGGGCGCCCCAGCGCATGTTCAGGCTGGCAAAGGGCGCGCGGCTCATCACCTCGGCGCCCGCGCCGATGGCCACCTCGGTGTCGCCCAGCAGGATGGACTGGCTGGCGTTGACGATGGCCTGCAGGCCCGAGCCGCACAGGCGGTTGACGTTGTAGGCGGGCGTGCCTTCGCCGCAGCCGCCATTGATGGCTGCCACGCGCGAGAGGTACATGTCCCGGGGCTCGGTGTTGACCACATGGCCGAACACCACGTGGCCCACATCCTTGCCTTCCACGTTGGCGCGCGACAGCGATTCGCGCACCACGAGCTCCCCCAGTTCGGTGGGCGGCACATCCTTCAGGCTGCCGCCAAAGGTGCCAATGGCGGTGCGCACGGCGCTGACGACGACGACTTCACGGGTCATGGGGAGGTCCTTTCAGTTGAATTTCAGGTCAAATTGGCCGCTAGCGCTTGTCTATCAAGCGCTAGTAGCTATCAAAGTAGGAGCGTTGCGATTCATGCGTCTCGTACATCGGCCACCGGGTTGGTGCCGAAGTCTGCGCGGTTGAGCCAGGCCAGCACGCGGGCGGCAGCGTCGGCGGGCGATGTGAGCTGGCCGCCTGACTTGAGGTTGGCAAAGTTCTGCTGGTCCGGGAAGGCCTCGGGCGACGCGCCGCGCAGCTGCTCCTGCATGTCGGTGTCGATCACGCCCGGCGCCAGCGAGCACACCTTGGCGCCGTGGGGCTTGATGGCTTCGTCCAGCGCCACGCAGCGCGTGAAGTGGTCCATGCCGGCCTTGGCGGCGCAGTAGGCTGCCTGCGACGCCATGGCGCGGCGGCCCAGGCCCGAGGAGATGTTGAGCACCTTGCGCGGCACCGTCCATGCATCGGTCGCGCCCAGGAAGGCCGCGGTGAGCTGCATGGGCGCCTCCAGCCCCACACGCAGTGCATGGGCCAGGTCAGCGGCATCGCTGTGCGACAACGGTGCGATGCGCGGGATCACGCCAGCGTTGTTGATCAGCGTGGCGCTGGCAAAAACCTGCGGGCCGCGGGCCTCAAGCCAGCTTTGCAGCTTGTGCGCGGCCTGCTCGCCTTCAGACAGGTCCTGCTGCCATTGTTCGATGGTGACACCCGAGGCCCGGGCTTCGGTCGTCAGGTCCACATTGGCGCTGCGTGCTATGCAGATCAGCGTGTTGCCACTCGTCAGGAGTTGCTGGGCCATGGCCAGGCCCATGCCGCGCGATGCGCCGGTGAGGATGTAGAGATGGGTTTGGGGCATCCCGCCATGTTACTGCGCGGTACGTTCCCCACACGCGCCCCGGCGAGGCCGCAGACAGCTTTACTGGCCCGTCGGCGACTCGAGTGCCGCCAGCAGCAGCGACAGCTTGGTATCCAGCGCCGCCAGGTCGGCTGCCTTAAGGGGCGCAAGGATGCGGTGCTCGTTGGCCACATGCGCCTCCACAGCACGGTCGATGAGCGCCAGGCCCACGGGCGTGAGCTGAACCAGCGAGCTGCGCGCATCCTGCGGGTTGGGCAAGCGCTCGATCCAGCCGCTTGATTCGAGCTTGCCCATGCGGTGCGTCATGGTGCCCGAGGTGACCATCAGCGTAGAGAACAGCGTGGTCGGCGCCAGGCAGTAGGGCGCGCCGGAGCGGCGCAGCGTGGCCAGCACGTCGAACTCCCAGAAGCTCAGGCCGAACTCGGCAAAGGTTTCGTCGAGCCGGCGCTGCAGCAGGGCCGCGCAGCGCTTGATGCGGCCAATCGGCCCCATCGGGCTGACGTCCAGGTCGGGGCGCTCGCGGTGCCACTGGTCGAGGATGGCGTCGACGGCATCAGGTTGGCGTGGGGTGGCCATGGGCTTCTTTGTGGTCTAGTTATCTTGAAGTCAAGATTGTATGGTAAGGTTGTTTATCTTGAATTGAAGATAAAAATATGTCCACCACACGCACCACACCTTGGCTCGACGCCCTGGTCACGGGCATCGGCCCCGTCATCTGGGGATCGACCTACATCGTCACCACCGAGCTGCTGCCACCCGATCGGCCCTTTACCGCCGCGCTGCTGCGCACGCTGCCCGCCGGCCTGCTGCTGGTGCTGTGGTGCCGCCAATGGCCAGCCTGGGGCGACTGGACCGGATGGTGGCGCCTGCTGGTGCTGGCGGCGTTGAACATCGGCGTCTTCCAGGCGCTGCTGTTTGTGGCGGCCTACCGGCTGCCAGGGGGCGTGGCAGCGGTGGTGGGCGCCATCGGGCCGCTGGTGGTGATGGGCCTGACCTGGGCGCTGGACCACCGCCGCCCACCTGCGGTGGCGCTGGGGGCGGGGGCCTTGGGTGTGGTGGGCATGGCGGCGCTGCTGCTGTCGCCCGGTGCGCGTTGGGACATGGTGGGCGTGGCCGCCGCGCTGGTGGGCACGCTGTGCATGGCCGCGGGCACGTTCTGGTCGCGCCGCTGGCGGTCCGATCTGCCGGTGCTGGCCTTCACCGGCTGGCAGCTGCTGGCGGGCGGCGTGATGCTGGCGCCCGTGGCGTGGCTGGTTGACCCGCCGCTGCCCGCGCTCAGCGCAACCAACGTGGCGGGTTATGTCTACCTGAGCGTGGCGGGGGCACTGCTGGCCTATGCGCTGTGGTTCCGCGGCATTGCGCGGCTGCCGTCGGTGGCGGTGTCGTCGCTGGCGCTGCTGAGCCCGGTCACCGCGGTGCTGCTGGGCTGGGTGCTGCTGGGGCAGTCGATGCGCGGCATTTCGCTGGTGGGCATGCTGGTGGTGCTGGGCAGCATCCTGGCGGTGCAGTGGGCGATGTCGCGGCCTGCGGGCGACAAAGCCGTGCCGGCCGCGGCATCGAAGTAAATTGCTATTAGTTTAATAGCTATAAGCGCTTATCAATCAAGCGCTAGAGGCCTATTTTTTTCAAATTCTTCCGCCCATTCGAACGTCAGCTCGGCCCCCGTCGCTGGATGCGTGAAAGCGAGGTGGCTCGCGTGCAGCAGCAGCCGCGGCGCGCGGGCCTGCGTGGCGGCATCGGCGTACAGCGCATCGCCCAGGATGGCGTGGCCCACGGCCGCCAGGTGCACACGCAGCTGATGGGTGCGGCCGGTCACGGGCTCAAGCTCCACATGGGTGGTGTCCGTGGCCGGGTCGTACCGCCGCGACCTCCAGCGCGTGAGGCTGGGTTTGCCCAGTAGCGGGTCGATCACGCGCAGCGGACGGCGCTCCCAGTCGGCGGCGATGGCGAGGTCGATGGTTTGCCAGACGTCCGCGTCCTGCGTATCGCCCGCCTGCATCTGGCCCCGCACCACGGCCTGATACCGCTTGTGCACCTGGCGCTCGGCAAACGCGTGGCTCAGGCGGCGCTGCGCTTCGATGTGGCGCGCCATGATCACCAGGCCCGAGGTGGCCTGATCCAGCCGGTGCACGATGAGCGCGCCAGGCCAGCTTGCCTGCGCACGGGCACTCAGGCAGTCTTGCTTGTCGGGGCCGCGTCCGGGTACGCACAGCAGGCCGGGTGGCTTGTGCAGCACGAGCAGGTCGGCGTCTTTGTGGACGGCCACCACCATCTCAGCGGCCCGTGGCGCCGTGCGCTGCTAGCGGCGTGTGAATCCTGCAGCCCACCCGGCTCATGGGGAGAGCGTCCCGTCGTCCGACACCAGCCGCTGCACGGTGGCGCACAGTTCTTCCACGTCGTTGGGTTTGTGGATCAGCGCGCGGGCCCCTTCGGCGAGCGCTTCCTGCTCGATCTCGGCCGTGACGTAGCCCGAGGCCAGGGCGACGGGCAGGTCGCTGCGGATGAGCCGCGCCTCGCGCACCAGATCCACGCCGCAAAAGCCAGGCATGTTGTAGTCGGTCACCAGCAGGTCGTAGCGGTGCGGTGCGGCGCGCAGCGCGGCAGTGGCCTCATGCGGGTCGGTAAAGCCGCTGACCTCGTAGCCCCGGCGGCGCAGCAGGCGCCGCACCAAAAATACCAGGGCCTCGTCGTCGTCCACATACATCACATGGGGCTTGCGGGGCGGTGGCGTGCCGTCGGCCGGGGTGGCTTCGGGCACGTCGGGCGAGGGAGCAGCCGGACTGGCCTGCAGCACAGGCGCTACAGCGGGCGGTGCAGCCAATGCGCTGGCCGGCGCCACCGGAAAATACAGCGTGAACCGGCTGCCCTGGCCCGGCGTGCTCTGCACATCCACACCGCCTTCGTGCGTGCGCATCACGCCGTGTACCACCGCCAAGCCCAGGCCGGTGCCCTGGCCCACGGGCTTGGTTGTGAAGAAGGGCTCGAAGATGCGCTCCAGCGTCGCGGCATCCATGCCCGGCCCGCTGTCGCGCACCGACAAGGCCACGTAGTCGGCGGCGGCCAGGCCCAGGCGCTCGCTCAGGCGCAGGTCGGGCTGCACGGCGGTGGCCTCCACATGGATGCTGCCGCGCTCTGCGCCAATGGCGTGGACAGCGTTGGTGCACAGGTTGAGCAGCGCCTGCTCGACCTGGGTCGCATCGGCCAGCACCGGCGGCAAGCCGGTTTGCAGCTGCATGTGCAGCTCGATGGCCGGGGGCAGGGTCACACGCAGCAGGCGTTCAGTGTCGTGCGCCACCTCGGCCAGCGACACGGCAGAGCGGCGGGGCGGCTCGTTGCGGCTGAAGGTGAGGATCTGGCGCACCAGGTCGCGCGCGCGCCGGCCGGCCTTGTCGATCTCCATCAGGCTTTCCAGCACGGGCGAATTGGCGGCGCAGTCGGCCTTGGCCAGTTCCACATTGCCCAGAATGGCGCCGAGGATGTTGTTGAAGTCGTGCGCGATGCCGCCGGCCATGGTGCCCACGGCCTGCATCTTGTGCGATTCGCGCAGTTGCGCTTCGAGCTCATTGCGGTGGGTCTCGGCCTTCTTGCGGCCGGTGAGGTCGCGCGCAAAGACGGTGGTGGTTTCGCCCTCGGTGTGGCGCTCGAAGGACACGCTGACCTCCACCGCCAGCTCCTTGCCGCTGGCCGTCAGCGCCGTCATCTCGCCCAGCATGGCTTGGGTGGTGAGCTGCGCAAACGCCAGGGCCTGGGCGGCGTCGGGCAGAAAGCGGTCGAGCGTGCTGCCCAGGGCGTCGGCCGCGCTGCACTGGAACAGCGCCGCGGCCGTGGGGTTGAACACGGTGATGCGCTGGTTCTGGTCCACGCACAGGATCGCGTCCAGTGCCGAATTGATGATGGCCTCCAGGCGCTTTTCGCTGGCAAAAAGCTGCTGGTTGCGCTGCTGCAGCGTGAGCGCGCTGTGCTGCAGCGCCTGGCGCTCGGCCAGCAACGGGCCCTGGTCGATCACCGCGCACAGAAACTGCGGCAGCGGCGGCCCGCTCGCCTGCGGGGCTTCGATGTGGGCGATGTGCAGGTCGCCCGTGATGCGGGTCTCAAGGCTGATGGTGAACACCACCTCCTTGACCTCGCTGTGGCCCAGGTCCTCGGCCAGCGCAAAGGCCTCGCGCACCCGTTTGGCGTCGTCGGCGCGCACAAAGGGCATCAGCGCGGTGAGGGGGCGATCGCGCTCGGTGGGCTGAAAGGACCGGTGGGCCATGGAGTTGGCCTGCACCACCAGGTCGTGTTCATCGACCACCATCAGCGCCAGCGGCACGCTGGCGAACAGCGTCTCAAAACGTTCGTACGCGCTTTCGGCCACGGTCTGGCTGTAGCGCAGCACCTTGTTCTGGCTTTCAAGCTCGGCCTGGTAGGCGCGCAGGTCGGCCACCAAGCCTTCTGAGGGCGACCCAGGGCGCAGGGCTGGCCCTTCCGGACGCGCCACCGGCGTGCCCATCGGGTCTGCCGCACGTGCCGGCATGCGGCCGGCGGGGTCCAGAAAAGACAGGTCGGGTTCGCTCATGACATTGGCCGCGCGGTCAGCGCGAAGGTGGGCGGGAGAAGGCGACGTGCCATGCACAGGGCATGCCAGAACGCGTGCGCCGAAGTGTACGCCCGCCGTTTTCTGGCGAAACCAAAGCACAAGGCGCAGCGGGCGTTTATGCACCCGCTCTTGGAAATCGTTGTGGTTGCTGCACTTTGCCGCTTCAGCGCTGCCCCGGCCTGCGCTTGGCCCATCCTCCCTGCTGATTGTTGGCCGAATCGGAACAATGCTTTTCCTTCGGACGGCTTACCGAAGCGCACGCGCTTGCCTACAGTTCATATACCGCAGCTTGGCTCTAAGCCAATGTGCGCCCGACGCACCATCCAAACGAAAGGACTTCCAAGATGACCACCACCCTCGGCACTGCCGCTGCACAGCCCCTGCTCGACCAATTGCAATGGCGCTACGCGGCCAAGAAGCTGAACCCGGCCAAGAAGGTTCCGCAAGACAAGGTGGAGCGCATTCTTGAAGCCGCGCGCCTGGCGCCCACCTCCAGCGGCCTGCAGCCGTTTGAAATCATCGTGGTGACGGACGCCGCAGTGCGCGCCAAGATCCAGCCGATTGCCTGGAATCAGGCGCAGATCACGGACGGCTCGCACCTGCTGGTGTTTGCCGCATGGGACAACTACACGGCCGATCGCATCAACATGATGTTCGACCTGACCAACGACCAGCGCGGCTTCAAGAACGAAGGCTGGGAGAACTACCGCCAGATGCTGCTCAGCAGCTATCCGCAGCGCGACGCCGAGGTGAACTTCCAGCACGCTGCACGCCAAGCCTATATCGGCATGAGCGCGGCCCTGATCGCTGCAGCGTTCGAGGAAGTGGACTCGACGCCGATGGAAGGGTTTGATCCGAACGCACTGGACGAGATACTGGACCTGCGTGCACGTGGCCTGCGCAGCGTGGCGATCCTGCCGCTGGGCTACCGCGCTGACGAAGGCGACTGGCTGGTAAACCTGAAAAAGGTGCGCCGCCCCCGCGAGCAGTTTGTGACGGAGGTTTGAGAGGCAGGCCGGACCGCCGGCTCTCAACAACTACAAAGCCCGGCCTGCAATGTGCGGCCGGGCTTTTGCGTTCTTGCTCAGCGTGCCGGAGTAGGCGAGTCAGTGACGCGGCGCATAGGTGTCAGCACAAAGGCCAACGCCGCCAGCACCACCAGCGTGCCGCCGCTGGCGGCAAACAGCTGCGTGAGCGTCACGCTTTTCATCAGCCAGCCGGTGACGGCCGCCGAGATGGGCGCAAGCCCCATGAAGATGAACATGAATAAGCTCATGGCGCGGCCGATCAGCATGGGTGGCACGCGCTGCTGGATCCAGGTGAACACGCTCACCTGCATGAAGCCGCCCAGCAGGCCGATGGCCAGCATCAACGCCGCGCCTTGCCACACCGCGGTGACCAGCCCCAGGGGCATGAACAGCGCACCGATGATCGCGTCGAATGCGAGGATGGTCATGCCCAGGCTGCCGATGCGCAACCGCGGCACCATGCCCGACACGACCATGCCCAGCAGGGTGCCCGCCCCATGGGCACCGACGATGATGCCGAACGCCGCCGCACCCAGCTGCGGCGTGCTGCTGGCCAACACCGGGATCGCGATGTGGATGGGCCCCATGATGAACAGGGCGATGGCGCTCCAGTAGAGAAAGCAGGTGCGCAGTTCACGGTCGCGCCAGAAGTGCACGAGCCCCTGGGCCACGGCTGCCAGCACCGCTGGCGGTGGTGCTGTGGCCGCCGAGGCAGCGCTGTGAGACGGCACAGCCCCATGCAAGCGCACTTTGGACAGTGTCCAGGCCGATACCGCAAAGCTCAGCGCATCGAGCGCAAAGGCAAAGCCGATGCCGGTGGCGTTGGCGCGCGCGCCGCCGTCGCCGCCGGCTGGTGCAGCGCTCGCGTCGCCAAACAGCGCAATGAGCAGGCCAGCCAGCAGCGGCCCCAGAAACATCGTGAGCTGGCGCAATCCCAAGTTCACGCCGTTAGCGGCCTGCAGCTCGTGACGCGCCACAACGTGAGGCATCATCGCCGTCCCCGCCGGAATGCTGAAGGCCGTGGCCAGGCCGATGCCCAGCGACAGCGCGTACACCATCCACAGCGTCAGGCTGCCCGCCAGCACCAGCGTGGCCAGCACGGCCAGCAGCAACAGGTTGATGTACTTGGTGATCATCAGCACCCGCTTGGGCGAATACCGGTCGACCAGCGCGCCGCCGATCAGGATGAACAACGCACGCGGCACGCTGATGAGCGCAAGCACGGTGCCCAGCACCAGCGTGTCGCCTGTCATCTGCAGTACCAGCCAGGGCAGGGCGATCAGAGTGAACTGGTCGCCCAGCATGGACAGAAACGCGCCGCCGGTCATCCAGCGGAAGTTGCTGCTCTTGAACAGGGCAGCGCGTGCATTGCCGGGTTGGGCGCGCGGCGCCGGGTTGTCGTGAATCGGTGCTTCATCAGGCATGGGCCAGTTCTCCTCGGGATGGGCGGGGGTGGCGGTGGCCGTTGAGCAACTGGCCCACCGCGGTAAAACGAACACACAAGTGGTAGCTGGCCAGGCACAGCGCCGTGGTGGCCAGCACATTGAGAAAAATCTTGGCGGGGGCCGGGATCGGCACGCCGTACAGCAAGGCGCCAAATCCCACGGTAAGCGGCAGGTGCACCAGGTAAACCCAGTACGAGCTGTCGGCCAGATAGGTCAGCCATGCGCTGGGCCGGGACGCATGCCGCAGGAACAGGCCGATCAACGCGAAGCTCCACAGCCAGGACGCGCTGTTGTAGGCCAGTGCCAGCCAGAACTGCAGGTGACGCGTGGCGGATACGGGAGCCGCCAGCACGTCAGTGAACGCGCCAGTCACCAGCACCAGTGCGAACGCCGAGGCCTCGGGCTGCGCGAGCACCTCCGCCAGAAATCCAGTCAGCACAAAACATGCAAGGCCCAGCGCGGCAAACAACGGCCACTGCCGCTCGTAGCGCGCCATCAGCACGTGCCGCTGGGCATGAACGCACAGGCCGAACGCATAGAACAAACCGTTGTGAATCCATTCCGCCAGCGGTGGCAGGAAAGAGCCACTGGGCGTGACGATTCCGTGGGCGTAGTCGGCTCCGACCCACGCAAGCGGCAACGTGAGCATCAGGAACCCCAGCGGCGACCCGCAAAGCCAAGCCATGGCCCGCAGCAGAACCCGCTGAACCCGCGCTGGCAACCGGTGGGCCGCGCCCCACAGCGGCGGGGTGAGCAAGCTCAGCCACAGCAGCATCCACAGGAACCACAGATGCATGGTTGGAGGGCCTGGTGGCACGTTGGGTCCGTGCGGCAGCAAGCTGCGGTCCACACCCCAGCTACCGTAGGCCATGCGGTGCAAGAACACCAGCCCGAGCAGTGCGGTAACGACAAACAGCGGCGGCCAGAACACCGCGAACGGCAGGCCGAGCCGGCGCAGCCGGTGGCGCGCCATGCCAGCCACCCCGCGCTGCTGCACCAGCAGGGCCACAAAGAAGCCCGACAGGATGAAAAACAGCGGCATGCGAAACGCGTGGATCACGGCCACCAGCATGTCGGCCATGGGCGTGGACTGGTCGTCGTGCCAGGGCAATGGCGACGGCGCGGCCATGTACACGATCGATGCGTGCAGCACGATCCCCAGCCACATCATCGTGGCGCGCAGGTGGTCCAGTGCATGCAGCCGCTGGACGGGTGCGGAAGGCGGCGGGCGGTCAGCGGAGGAGTCAGCAGTCATGTGTCGGTCCATCAGAAGACCGACTGTCATGCCTCACGTAGCGTGAGGGTCAAGCATTTTCTGTGGCTTTTTTGACCGGGTGTAGGCGGGGACTGTGGATCCGCGCAAGTGGGTTGCGGCCGCAAGCAGGTAGGTGCGCACCGGCTCGCTCAGCGGCGCGCCGGCACGCAGCAGCGGCTCCTGGGCCGACGCATCGAACAGCTTCTGACGCAACGCGGGGTCGTTGCGAGTCAGCTGATTGAACAGTGCATCCCACTGCCGCGCGGCAGCGGCGGCGTCGGGGTGTTCTGGGGGGCAACCATTTGCGAGCAACTGCTGCACGCGCGCTTCCAGTGCCGCCCATTCCGCGTGGGGCACGTGGCCCAGCGCCCGCAGGTCGTCGCGGGTCAGGTATTTCTCCAGCACAGCGGTGCGCAACTTGATCGCAGTTTCGACGTATTCGATCATGTCGCCCGGTGGCGCGTGGTTGCGTCCATGCGTGGTGGGCTCCGTGCGGAACATGTGGCCCCAGCGCTCAAGCAGGTCCATGTCGCCGTCCATCCAGTGCAGCATGAGCGCCATCCAGCGGTAGGCCAGCGCCTGCACCTCGGGGGTGTCGGGCGCCAGCTGGCGGTCCATGGCGCTGCGTACCAGGTCTTTCACGATCAGCCAGTCGGCTTCGATCAGGCCCCAGTTCGTGAAGATTTGCTTGAGCTCGGCCGAGCTGAAGTATTTGCCGTAGGTGGTCATGAGCGCCAGCGCTTCGAGCCAGTTGCCCATGTCCGGCTCCGCGCCCGCCATGAGGCCGTCGCGCAGCATGGTCAGGCGCCCGCGCAGCTCGGAGGCCTGGCTGATCTGCTGGTCAAGTGCACGAATCTGCTGGCCGATGATGCGCTCGGGCGCCATGCCTTCACCGGCCAGCAACTCGCCGATGTCGCTGAGTGCAAGCCCCATCTGCCGCATCGTCTGGATGCCGTGCAGCCGCTGAACATCGCCCTGGCTGTACAGCCGATAACCGGCATCGGACCGGCCCGACGGCTTGAGCAGGCCGATTTCGTCGTAGTGGTGCAGCGTGCGCACGGTGAGACCGGTGCGCCGCGCCAGATCGCCGACCTTGAGCAGCATGGCGGGGCTCGCCGGGTCAGCGGCCTACGGAAATCAATTCGATCTCAAAATTCAGCGTGGCGTTGGGTGGGATCACGCCGCCTGCACCCGCCGCGCCGTAGGCGATGGCCGGCGGGCACGTCAGCTTGGCCTTGCCGCCGGGCTTCATGCGCTGTACGCCTTCGGTCCAGCACGGAATCACGCGGTTGAGCGGGAACGACGTCGGCTCGCCGCGCTTGTAGGAGCTGTCGAACTCCTTGCCGTCCAGAAACGTACCCTTGTAGTGCACTTTTACGGTGTCGGTGGCCTTGGGCGAATCGCCGGTGCCTTCCTGAAGCGACTCATAGATCAAGCCGCTGGCGGTGGTGACGGGTTGGGCTTTCTGTGCTTGAGCCGCAGAGGCGAGGGTGAGCGAGGCAAGCAGGGCGAGAAGAATGCGCATGACAATTTAATGGGTTGGTTGAGACAAGAGAGGCCCCGATCGTAGGGGCTTGCGGAGAGCGGCGTCGAGCAAAGGCTTGAAGGGGCTAGGCGTCGGCGGCACGGCCATACAAGACGTCTGAACGAAGTACGTATTTGACGCCCTGTGTGACGGACACGCCCTAATGCCACGTGTCATGAATGAAGAGCAGTGCGTTTCCGGCCCTGGGCGAGACACTGAAATCGCGGAAATCAGTGGCTCCTCCGACAAAGCCATCGTTCAGGTAGACCAGAAAGGTGAGCTTGCTGGTCACACCGTTCTCGGTCCACGGGCCATCTTTGTGCATCTTGAAACGTTGGCCATTGGAGTATTTGTAGAAGCGAAGCTCCTTCGGCAGACCCAGTGGCGTCGCGCCATCGACAACCGGTAATGCAATGCCAGAAAGTCGTTCCCACAGACGGGCGACCCAGCCTTGACCCTCAACGATGACGCGTTCGTTGTTTCGGACCATTGGCATTGGCTTCTGGCCGGCGGCTGTTCTTACGTCTGCAGATGCAAAGCCGCTCGACTCAGCGAGAGCTATCAAATCAGCGCACTCGGATTGGGTCAGTAACGAAGGAATGCTGAAAACGCGATCTGTATGAGCGACGAGTTGCATGTGTTGTGTGGTTATTTCAGGCGGCTAGGGTTGGCCCAAAGAGGCAGAACCGGTCTGCGTGGTGGCGCCCCGACCGATACCTAGGGACCCTCTGCACGAATCGTCGCGCCGTTTGCATCTGCGGTATCGGGCGGCCTGCCGCGTTGCAGAACCTCGCAATAACTACGGCTATTGCTGCGTTTTGCGTCTTGCAGGCCATCCCGACCCGCAGCGCACAATTGGCAGCTCGATTCGTGCAGAGGATCCCTAGGTCATCCTTCGCTGAGATACCCGCGCTCGACCTGCTGTTGCTGGTTCTCGAAAAGGCCATAGCGGTCGTCATGCGCAAGAAGCCAAGCTTTCGATAGAACGGCACTTTGCCAGGAACGGCATACAACAGGATTTTCTTGTGGCCGCGCGATGCCTCGACAAGGTGATTGACGATTTGCTTGCCCAGCCCGCTCCCTTCGTGGCTTGGCATCACTGCAATATCGCAGATGTACGAGCAATCGGCTCCATCGGCCAAAGCCCTTCCCGCGCCGACCAGCTTTAAATCTTCGTACACAGAGCACTTGAACATGCTGTTCAAGAAAACCTTCAGCAAGTGCGCCGGGCTTTTATCGCCCAGGGGCGCGGCCTTGTAGAGCGCCGAAAGTTCGTCCCAATCCACAGAGTCGCTCGTGTATTGCCATTCGAGCGCCATGCAAATGCTCCTTGTAAACCCAACGCCAAAAGAAGCCCGCCAACGACAGCCAAGAGATCTTGTGCACGAATCGAACTGCCAAGTGTGCGCTGTGCATGGGAATGGACTGCGAGCGCAAAGCGCAGCAATAGCTGTAGCTATTGCGAGTGCTTGCAACGCGGCAGACCGCCCGCAACCGCAGCGGGACACGGCGCGATGACTTGTGCAGCGAGTCCCTAAAACTTATGAGCAGGCGCCTTGCGCGTCAGGATTCGCGATCTCGACCCAGTGAAATCAACTTCCGCAGGACCAACCGAATAGTCTTCGTTTTCATAATTGCCTGAAAAACGATCGAATATCAATTTCTTGCCACTGTATACGCGCAGTGAAACGCCGTGCCCCTGTCCGCCAGCTACTGCCACATAGTAGGTGTAGTTACCGCGCGAAAAGAAAATGATGTCTTCCCCGGTGTGTGGCGAAGTTGAACGGCTAAAAACAAAAAACTTCTGTGCTTTTGTTGCGACTGCCTCGAACTCAACAAATCCTGGGGCACCGTATCGGTAGGTGAGCCTCGAGAACGGTTCAATGGGCTTGTCCGCGCACAGAGAAAGTAACGTTCCTTGTTCTGCGCTCTTCCAGCCTCCGCCGGTTGCCTTGGTGGGCCCCATCCATGCGTTGGTGATTGAATACTCATCGGGCTTGCAATGGGTCGGTAAAGCTGAACTTGCAGTTGCAGAACCGATGCATATAGCAAACAAAAGTGAAAATTGGAGGAGGTGGATCATGACGGGACGCAGCCGAACGGAAAAGTTCAGTGGGCGGCGCAGCCAATCCACTGCAACGCTGGAGCTAGACGCCATCGTTTTGAGTGCCCTTGGCAACGAACTGCGAAAGCGGCCCTGACATTTTGAGTAGAAGCATGCCTGCGGCGAACCATAATGGACCCGACAGAAAACCGTGGGCTGTATAGCCCCAGATGGCAGTCGTTACCCATTCCGGCACACCTACAGCGGATATGACACCTGCTAATAGAAGAGTAGCGAACCAGAGAATGCCAAATAGCAGCCCGATAAGGCCGAGAAAACGCACGAGAACGAGTGCGAGCATATTGGTATTGGGCAAAAAAACTCCTTTGACTAACGCCTAAGTTAACGCGCGGCGAAGCCGTCGCGTTGAACGCCTTGCTGGGCCGCGAACCTTGATAGTAGCAACGGAATGCCACGCTCACGCCAGAACTCTGTTGCTATGCCTCCTGAGGACATTCCGCCATGAGCGTGCCGTTCTACTCTGAAGTGTTTCTGATGCGACAGGGGGTAGCCAGTGAGCTTTAGAAAGGTTTCCTCAAGCAAAGACGACAATTCGTGGGATGACTCAGGAAGGGAAATGCCTTGAAATTGCTCTGCCATTTCCCGCCAGAGGTATGGGTCACCCCTTAAGCCCCATTGAATTGGCTCAGGGTCAAAAAGAATAGACATATCCATGGACAGAACTGCATTTCTCTTTAGGTCCAACGGCCAAGGTAAGCGGCCCGCAGAATGCGGGTCCGCTTGAGCGCAGAGTTAGACCCGAAGGCCAAAAGGGAGCGCCCAGCCTTGGAGAAGGGGGCGACCCATGAAAAAGCGCTGCGCCACGGAAGCGACGCAGCGCTGCAAGAATGATAGCTAGGAGCGCTTGCTACACAAGCGCTAGAGGCCGAAAAGGCTTGAAACCGACGAAGCGAACGCAGGCGAAGCCCAGCAGAGCGCCAAAACCCCAATGGAGAAACCTTTGAGAAGGGCGAAGCGCTGGAGTTAATGGCGGGCTGCATAAAGCGGAGTGTGAAGGGACTAACGAATAAAGTAAGCCGACCGCCGTAGGCGGGTCGGCTTGACTGCTGGGTTAGGCGCAGGCCTAGGCATTACGACACCTTTCCAGCCATGGTTCTATGACGTGGAGCACCAACAAGTAAGGTGCAAACCCGCCGAGCAAAAGAAGCACTACATAAATTTGCCGAGTGCGGGTGTATATAGCGAGCCAAAGTGCAGCGCCCCAAATGGCCCAACTAAGATAAATGCCGAGCCGCCTTGCAAGTGATGTGGTAGGCATGAATATGCTTGTAAGCGGCTAACGGCCAAGGTAAGCCGCCCGCCGTAGGCGGGTCGGCTTGAACGCAGAGTTAGACCCGAAGGCCAAAAGGGAGCGCCCGGACTTGAAGAAGGGCGCAGCACACAAAAAAGCGCTGGGCCACGAAAGCGACGCAGCGCTGCAAGAATGATAGCTGGTGGCGCTAGCTGCACAAGCGCTGGAGGCCAAAAAGGCTTGAAAGCCTTTGGAACAGGGCCGAGCGCTGGAACAAGTGGCTGCACGCATAAAGCGGTTGATGGGACTAACGTTGGAGGTAACCGGCCTGCCGGAGGCAGGTCCGGTTGACCGAAGGGTTAGGTGTGATTTTCACTGACGCTCCACACAAACCTGTTGAAACCAAGCAGAGAAAGTTGGCCATCTTTCGTTTGTAGTCCCGTTGTGTGACCAATATCTAACCTCTCCATTTTGCGAGAGCAGAAAATAGTCGCTGTTGTCTTCGATAAAGGGTAGCCAATCTCTCGGTACATCTTCATTCGCCCAGGCAGCCTCTGCGATTTCAAAAAGGTCTAGATGACCAGAGCCTGGCAAAACCACTGCGGGTTCGAATACCGCATTAGCGACATTTCCACCACCTTTCAGGAAGGCAACATACTCAGGTGGAAAGACAAACTTGAGCCTGCCTTCTGCTTCGGCAATCTCGGAGTCTGTTGGCGGGCGAAAAGGATCGGGCACCATCAATACACCTAACGCCTGACTTCACGTGCGGCCGTAGGCCGTCACGTGGAAGGAAATGTTAGGCATCACCGCCTTTTCATTCTGTTTCGAAAGCTTCATCGGTGGTACCGAACGCATATTCGTGAAATTCGGATCCGCCACTCTGAACAATGAGCAAAGGTTCCTCTTCATCCTCGGTGAATGCCACTACAGGCCTGTACGTAGAGCCTTCGTGTTCTATTTCCCCTTGATCGAACAGCATGGACAGATCAAAGCTGAAATCACCGCAGATCGCTTTGGCTTCGCTTTCAGGAACGCCATGCTTCTTAAGTGTGTCTCGTAGCAGGACAATCCACTGATACTGGAATTCGGCACAAAGCTCTTCGTACTTGTCGTCTTCAATGATCTCCACGCGCCTCTCCTTTGTGATGCCTAACGGCCAAGGTAAGCGGCCCGCAGAATGCGGGTCCGCTTGAACGCAGAGTTAGACCCAGAAGCCAAATAGGGAAGCCCCAGCTTGACGACGAGCGCAACCCGCGAAAAAGCACCGCGCCACGGAGGCGGCGTAATGCTTGCAAAACGATAGCTACTAGCACAAGCTGCACAACCGCTAGAGGCCAAGAAGGCTTGAAACTGGCGCAGCACCCAAAGGCGAAGCCCGACACGCAGCAAAACACCCAGCGAATAAACGCCTGAGAAGGTGAATGCAGGTGAATAAACCATGAGCCTGGATAAAGCGATTTTCAGAGCGAACTAACGAACAAAGTAAGCGGCTGGCCGCAGGCCAGTCCGCTTGACTGCCGGGTTAGACCCAGAAGCCAAACCGTACAACTGCGCGAGCTTAACGACGGGCGCCGACCACGAAAAGGCACCGTGCCACGGAAGCGGTGCGATGCTTGCAGAATGATAGCTAGTAGCGCTTGCTGGATATGCGCAGGAGGCCAAAAAAGCTTGAAACTGGCGAAGCGGTACCAGGCGAAGCCCAGCGAAACACCAAAAACCAAACGAATAAACGCTTGAGAAGGTGAATGCCGGTGAATAAAGCATGAGCTTGAATAACGCGATTTCTGAGCGGGCTAACGGACAAGGTAAGCGGCCCGCAGAATGCGGGTCCGCTTGAGCGCAGAGTTAGACACTGCGCTACAAAAAACAGAGCTACTTGCGCCCGGTGCATAAGCGCCAGAGCCCAAAAAGCCTTGAACTCCCCGCACCGCGAAAAGGCGAAGCCCGCCACGGCGACAGCGCCCCAGCGCACAAGTGCTTGAACAGGTGGCGGCGGTTTGCAAAAGCATGGGCTGTGAAGACCGGGATTTGAACAGGCTAACTAGAAATAGACGACAGGCATCGTAGCCTGATCGATCCGCTAAGACAACAATGAAGCTGCCCGCTCCGCGCAAACCCTGATATCCAGGAAATTAGCCAAACCTAAAATTTTGCGGATGATAGAGCGCCTACCTCAGCCCGTGCAGTCCAGCGGCGATCCCGCCGAGCCGCGCCCGCCCAAGTTGCTGGAGCGTATGCGCGTTCACTTGCGCACGCGGCACTACGCCATTCGTACTGAGGAGGCGTATATCGACTGGGCACGCCGTTTTATTGTGTTTCATGACAAGCGCCACCCGCAAGAGATGGGGGCGGTCGAGGTGGAGGCATTTTTGAGTCATTTGGCGGTCGAAAGGCAGGTTTCTGCCTCCACGCAAAACCAGGCCAAGGCGGCGCTGCTGTATTTGTACAGGCAGGTATTGGCCATGGATTTACCCTGGCTCAATGAGGTAGTGCAGGCAAAAACGCCCAAGCGCCTGCCGGTGGTGCTGACCCCAACCGAGGTGCGCGAGCTATTGCTGCATATGGATGGCACCACGGGCTTGATTGGGCAGTTGCTCTATGGCACGGGCATGCGCCTGCTGGAGGCGCTGCGTCTGCGTGTGAAGGACGTGGAGTTCGCCCGCCGCGAAATCATCGTGCGCGAGGGCAAGGGCAACAAAGACCGGGTGACGGTGCTGCCCGAGAATTTGGTCGCACCCCTGCAGGCGCAATTGCAAAAGGCCCGCGCCTTGCACGAAAAGGATTTGGCCGTTGGGTTGGGCAGGGTGTACTTGCCGCATGCGCTGGCGGCCAAGTACCCCAGCGCCGATGCAGTCTGGGCTTGGCAATGGGTGTTTCCATCGCCGGTGCGCTCCATCGATCCGCGCCCTGATGCTCGCACAGGTGAACTGCTGGAGCGGCGCCACCATGTGTATCCCGAGTCGGTGCAGCGTGCGGTGCGCGAGGCGGCGCGCCGCACGCAAATCAACAAGCCGGTTTCGCCGCATGTGCTGCGCCATTCGTTTGCCACGCATTTGCTGCAGGCCGGCTACGACATACGCACGGTGCAAGAGCTGCTGGGCCATGCCGATGTGAGCACCACCATGATTTACACGCATGTGCTTAACAAGGGCGGGCGCGGCATCTTGAGCCCGCTCGACGCCTTGTAAAACACAAAGGCCCGTCATGGGGCCTTTGTTTGTTTTCAGAGGGCAGCACCGTCAAGGCGCTGCATCGGCGCGCTTTACGCGTAGTCGCTGACCGGGATGCAACTGCAGCTGAGGTTGCGGTCGCCCCAGACGTTGTCCACGCGGCCAACGGGCGACCAGTACTTGGCCTGGCGCAGCGGAGCCACGGGGTAGGCAGCGGCCTCGCGGCTGTACGGGCGCGCCCACTCGCCACTCAGAAGGTTCTCGGCTGTGTGTGGCGCGTTCTTCAGCGGGTTGTTGTCCTGCGGCAGCTTGCCCGCCTCGATCTGGCGGATCTCTTCGCGGATGGCGATCATCGCGTCGATGAAGCGGTCGATCTCGAACAGTGTCTCGCTCTCGGTGGGCTCCACCATCAGCGTGTTGGGTACTGGGAAGGACAGCGTGGGCGCATGAAAGCCGTAGTCGATCAGGCGCTTGGCCACGTCCTCGGCCATCACGCCACTGGTCTCCTTCAGGCTGCGCAGGTCCAGGATGCACTCGTGCGCGACGTGGCCGTTGGCCGACGCGTACAGCGTGGGGTAGTGGTCCTTCAGGCGCGCGCTGATGTAGTTGGCAGACAGGATGGCGGTCTCGGTCGCGGCCTGCAGGCCCACGGCGCCCATCATGCGGATGTACATCCAGCTGATGGGCAGCACGGCCGCGTTGCCTAGCGGCGCGGCGCTCACGGGGCCGACCTTGCCGTCGGCGCCAGCCAGCGGCTGGTCGCCCTGGCCGGGCAGACCGGGCAGGTAGGGCACGAGGTCTTCGACCACGCACACGGGGCCGACGCCGGGACCGCCCCCGCCGTGGGGAATGCAGAAGGTCTTGTGCAGGTTCAGGTGGCTCACGTCGCCGCCGAACTCGCCGGGCGCGGCCACACCCACCAGGGCGTTCATGTTGGCGCCGTCCACATACACGCGACCGCCGTGCTGGTGCACCAGGGCGCACAGCTCTTTCACCTGGGTCTCGAACACGCCGTGGGTGCTGGGGTAGGTGATCATCACGCAGGCCAGCTTGTCGCTGTGCTGCTCGCACTTGGCCTTCAGGTCGGTCATGTCTACGTTGCCACTGGCATCGCAGGCGGTCACCACTACTTGCATGCCCACCATTTGCGCGCTGGCGGGATTGGTGCCGTGCGCGCTGCTGGGGATCAGGCAGATGTTGCGGTGGCTCTCGCCCTGCGCCTGGTGGTAGGCCTGGATGGCGAGCAGCCCTGCGTATTCGCCCTGGCTGCCAGCGTTGGGCTGCAGGCTGATGCCGGCGTAGCCCGTCGCCTGGCACAACCACTCGCGCAGCTGCTCATCCAACTCTTTGTAGCCTTGCAGCTGCTCGGCAGGCGCATAGGGGTGGATGTGCGCGAACTCGGGCCAGGTGATGGGGATCATCTCGCTGGTGGCGTTGAGCTTCATGGTGCAGCTGCCCAGCGGGATCATGCTGCGGTCCAGGGCCAGATCCTTGTCGGACAGCTGGCGGATGTAGCGCAGCATGCCGGTCTCGCTGTGGTGCGTGTTGAACACCGGGTGCGTGAGGTAGCTGCTGGTGCGGCGCAGCGCGGCGGGGATCAGCGGCTCGACGCCGTTCTCGAATGCGTCGAAGGTGGGCAGCGCCTGGCCGTCTTTGGCGAACACCTTCCACAACAGCTCGATGTCGGCGCGCGTCGTGGTCTCGTCCAACGAGATACACAGGTAGTTTTCGAAGTAAATTCGCAGGTTGGCGCCCGCGTTTATTGCCTTTGTAGCTATCGATCTTGTAGCGCCATCGGTTTTCAGTACCAGCGTGTCGAAGGTGGCTTGCGGGCGCACGGGCGCACCCAGTTGCGTGAGGCCCTTGGCCAGGACGGCGGTGTAGCTGGCCACGCGCTGGGCGATGCGCTGCAGCCCTTCGGGGCCGTGGTACACGGCGTACATGCTGGCGATCACGGCGGGCAGCACCTGCGCCGTGCAGATGTTGGACGTGGCCTTTTCGCGGCGGATGTGCTGCTCGCGCGTCTGCAGGGCCAGGCGGTACGCGGGCTTGCCATGCACGTCCACGCTCACACCCACCAGGCGGCCGGGCAGGCTGCGCTTGAACTCGTCGCGGCAGGCCATGTAGGCGGCGTGCGGGCCGCCCGCGCCCATGGGCATGCCAAAACGCTGCGTGGTGCCCACGACGATGTCGGCGCCAAATTCGCCCGGTGGCGTGATGAGCGTCAGGGCCAGCAGGTCGGCCGCCACGATGAACGCCGCTTGTTTGGCGTGGGCCTTTTCCACATCGGTGCGCAGGTCTTCGATGCGGCCGCTGGTGGCGGGGTACTGGGCCAGCACCGCGAAATAGTCGCCGGCCAGCAGGTCGTTCCACTCCTCGGCCGAATTGGCCAGGCGCACTTCCAGGCCCAGCGGCTTGGCGCGGGTCTGGATCACTTCGATGGTTTGCGGGTGCGCATCGCCGGCCACCACAAAGACGTTGCTCTTGGACTTGACGGACCGCTTGGCCAGCGTCATGGCCTCGGCCGCGGCCGTGGCTTCGTCCAGCATCGATGCGTTGGCGATCGGCATCCCGGTCAGGTCGCAGACCATGGTCTGGAAGTTGATCAGCGCCTCCATGCGGCCTTGAGAAATCTCTGCCTGGTACGGCGTGTAGGCCGTGTACCAGGCGGGGTTCTCAAGGATGTTGCGCAGGATGACGCCCGGTGTGTGGGTGCCGTAGTAGCCCTGGCCGATGAAGCTCCTGAGCACCTGGTTCTTGGCCGCAATCGCCTTGAGCTCGGCCAGCGCGGCCGCTTCGGTGACCGCAGGGGGCAAGTCCATCGGCGTGCTGCGCGCAATCGAGCGCGGCACGATGCTTTCAATGAGGGCGCTGCGCGATGCCTCTCCAATCACCGACAGCATGTGCGTTTCATCCGCAGCGTCGATGCCGATGTGGCGGGGCAGGAACTCGGTGGCGTTTTCGAGCGCGGCGAGGGAGGGCAGGGGGGCAGAGGAGGTCATCGGCGGCGGCACTGGTACAGCTAGACATTGGCCCGGCAACACGGTGCCGAGCCGCGGAAACCATCAACGCATCAGGCGTTCTTGGCGAAGTCGGCGTAGGCGGGTTCGTCCATCAGCGCGTCGAACTGCGTGAGGTCGGTCACGCGGACCTTGAAGAACCAGCCGGCGCCCATCGGGTCGCTGTTGGCCAGGGACGGGTCGGCGCGCAGCGCTTCGTTGACCTCGACGACTTCGCCGGTGACGGGCATGTACACGTCGGCGGCCGCTTTCACGGATTCGACCACGCCAGCCACGTCACCCTGGGTGAAAGTGGTGCCGACGGCAGGCAGGTCCACAAACACCACATCGCCCAGCGCGTCCTGCGCATGCAGCGTGATGCCCACGGTGGCGGCTTGGTGGTCGGCAATGTCGACCCATTCGTGGTCCTTGGAAAACTTGACGGTCATGGGGGGCTCCAAAAAAAAGAGGTTTCAAAGAAAAGTGCCGGTGCCAGCCACGACTGTAGCGGTGCCGGCGGATGCGATGCGATCAGCCGCGGTAGTAGCGCGCGCGGGTGAAGGGCATGGCGCGCACCTCCATGGGCACAGCCTTGCCGCGCACGATGGCGTTCACGCGCGTGCCGATGGCGGCGAAAGCGGGGGTGACATAGCCCATGGCCACGGGCTCATTCACCGTGGGGCCTAGCAGGCCGCTGGTGACTTCGCCGATCTTCTGGCCGTCGGTGCTCTGCAGTTCGGTGTGCTCACGCACGGGTACGCGCTCCAGTGCAACAAGGCCCACGCGCTTGCGTTGCAAGGTTGCGGGGTCGTCGATCTGTGCCAGCACCTTGTCGGCGCCGGGGAACCCGCCAGCACGTGCGCCACCGGTGCGGCGCACCTTCTGGATGGCCCAGTTGAGCGTGGCTTCGGGCGGGGTGGTGGTGGTGTCGATGTCGTTGCCATACAGGCACAGGCCGGCCTCCAGGCGCAGCGAGTTGCGCGCGCCCAGGCCGATGGGTTTGACTTCAGGCTGCGCGAGCAGGGCGCGGGCCAGGATGTCGGCCTGGGCGCCGGGTACCGAAATCTCAAACCCGTCTTCGCCGGTATAGCCGCTGCGGGTCACAAAACAGTCGCAACCCGCAATGGAGAAATCGCCGCCGGTCATGAACACCAGCTTTTCCACGCCGGGCGCCAGACGGGCGAGAGCGGTTACGGCCTGGGGGCCCTGCAGCGCCAGCAGCGCGTGGTCGGGCATGGGCACCACTTGGCAGCGCTGGCCGATGCGGGCCTGTATGTGGGCTATGTCGCCCACCTTGCAGGCACCGTTGACGATCACGAAGATTTCGCCCTGGCCCTTGTTGAAGAACATCAGGTCATCGATGACCGTGCCTTCGTCGGTCAGCAGCAGGCCGTAGCGTTGCTTGCCCACGGGCAGATCGATCACGTCCACGGGCATCAGGGTTTCAAACGCTGCTGCAGCATCGGGCCCCAACAGGCGCAACTGGCCCATGTGCGATACGTCGAACAGGCCCGCCGCGTTGCGCGTGTGCTGGTGTTCGGCCATCAAGCCGGCGGGGTACTGCACAGGCATGGAATAGCCGGCAAACGGCACCATGCGGGCGCCCAGCTCGATGTGCAGGGCGTTCAGGGGTGTGGTGAGCAGGGGGGCGGCAGGAGCGGTGGCGGACATGGCGGACTTCTTGAGGCAAGGCAAATGGAAACCGCGGCCTGTACTGGCCACGGCATTTGCCCTGCTGTCCGCTTTACCTGAGAGATTCACCGCAGCGCCCTGGCTGGCCGTGCGGTTTGCTCCTTCGGTGGATGGCCTCATCACGCGGTGCGGCGGGCCATCTCTCTCCAGCAAGGGAACGCCCGCATCGCTGCGGGCGGTTGTCAGTCCTTTTGCCTGAGCGTTCGGCTGTTGCCTGCGCCTTCGGCGGCCCAGACGCAGTTGCTGCGAAGGGCTCTCTCCTGACGGGGGCGAGTATATCCGCTGCGCCGCTTTTCCCCGTTACTTGATGAAGCCGAGCGCGCGCGGCAGCCAGGTGGACAGCGCGGGCACAAAGGTCAGCAGCATCAGCACCACGCCATGGGCCCACAGGAAGGGCACCAGCTCACGCACCAGCTGGGTCATCGGCACACGCGACACGTTGCAGGTGACGAACAGCAGCCCCCCCACGGGCGGCGTGATCATGCCCAGTGTGAGGTTGAAGATCACGATCATCGCGAAGTGGACCGGGTCCACGCCGAGCTTCATGGCCACCGGCGCAAGAATGGGGGCGAGCACCATCACGCCGGGCAGCGGCTCGATGAAGATGCCGAACAGCAGCAAAAAGATGTTCACGATGATGAGGAACATCCAGGGCGAGAGGTTCATGCCGATGAGCCACTCGGCCATCTGCTGCGGCACGCCTTCGATGGTGAGGATCCACGCGAACGCAGCCGACAGGCCGATGATGATGAGCACCGACGCCGACAGCAGCGCCGAGCGCGCGAGGATGTCGGGCAGCGCCTTCCACTGCAGGGTGCGGTATACGAACTTGCCACACACCAGTGCGTAGAACACCGCGACCACCGACGCCTCGGTGGGCGTGAACCAGCCGGCGCGCATGCCGCCCAGGATCACCACCGGCAGCAAGATGGCGGGGAGCGCCTTCCAGGTGGTCGTGAGCATCTCGCGCGCCGTGGGAGTGGCACCGTCGCCCCGGTAGTTGCGCCGCTTGGACACCAGGTAGTTGACGACGCACATGGCCACCGCAATCAGCAGGCCCGGCAGAAGGCCCGCCACAAACAGCGAGCCGACCGACACCGCGTCGTCCTGCAGCGCATAGATGATCATGATGATCGACGGCGGGATGATGGGTCCCACGATGGCGGTGGAGGCCGTGAGCGCCGCGGCGTAAGAGCGGTCATACCCCGCCTTGTCCATCATGCGGATCAGCATCGAGCCGGGGCCGGCCGCGTCGGCCAATGCCGAGCCCGAAATGCCCGAGAAGAACGTAAGCGAGACCACATTGGTATAGCCCAGGCCGCCCCGCTTGTGGCCTACAAACTGGCCAGCAAACTTGAGCAGCACCTCAGTGAGCGACCCGCCGCTCATGAGCTCCGCCGCCAGGATGAAAAACGGCACCGCCATCAGCGGAAAGCTGTCGATGCCGGTGAAGGTTTCCTTGAGCAGCACCATGAGCGGGTAGCTCTCGGCCAGGATCAGCGTGGCCGCGGTGGCCAGGCCCAGAGCAAACGCCACGGGCACGCCGATGGCGAGGAACAGGCAGGCCGAGAAGATGAGGATGAGGGATGCGGTCATAGGGAGGCACTCGCATTCGCGTCAAAGTGCGCATCGGCCGCGAAAGTGCGGTCGAGCACATAGCCGCGCACGACGAACAGGAAATGCACGATGAGCAGCACGCCGCCGATCAGCATGGCGCTGTAGATGTAGGCAAACGGCACTTGCGTGACGGCCGTCATCTGGAACATGGTGCGCTGCATGTAGAGCCAGCCGTACCAGACCATGAACCCGAAGAAGGAGAACAGCAGCGCCGCCACCACCGCGCGGATGGCGATGCCGCCCGCGCGGGGCAGGGCGTCCTGCAGGTTCTCTACCGCAATGTGGCCTCCGTAGCGCAGCACGGGGCCGGCACCCAGAAACGTCAGCCAGATCATCATGTGGCGCGACACCTCTTCGGCCCATTCGAGCGAGTTGTGGGTCACATAGCGCATCACCACGTTGGTGAAGATGATGACGGACATGGACGCCAGCAGCAGGATCAGTGCCCAGCGATTGGCGGCAAGAAAGTAGCGTTCGAAGGTTTTCACAGGGCGGTCTTGGGTGGCGTGCAGATCAAAGCAAAAGCGCCCGGCGCGTCAATGCAGCCGGGCGCTGTCTGGGTGCGAGCGCTATTAGCGCACGTCCTGGATCTTCTTGATGTTGTCCGCGCCGAACTCCTTGGCGTAGCCAGCGTAGGCAGGCTTCAAGGCTTCGCGGAAGGCGGCTCCGTCCACGGTCTTGGTGACCTTCATGCCTTGCGACTCGAGCACGGCAATGCCGTTGTTTTCGTCGTCGTTCACCTTCTTGCGCTGGGCCACGGATGCGGCCTTGGCAGCGTCGGTAAAGATCTTCTTGTCGGCATCGTTAAGCTTGTTCCACACCTTGGGCGAGAGCAGCAGCAGCGCGGGCGAGTACACGTGGCCCGTGAGCGACAGGTGCTTTTGCACCTGCGAGAACTTGGCCGACAGGATCACGGGAATGGGGTTTTCTTGGCCGTCCACGGTGCCTTGCTGCAGCGCGCCGAACAGTTCAGGGAAGGCCATGGGCGTGGGCAGGATGCCGAAGGTACGGTAACCATCCATGTGCACCTTGTTTTCCATGGTGCGCATCTTCAAGCCCTTGGCGTCGTCGGGCTTGACGATGTCGCGCTTGCTGTTGGTCATGTGGCGAAAGCCGTTTTCCGTCCAGGCCAGCGCGATGATGCCTTTGCTCGGGAACTTGGTCAGGATGTCCTGGCCGATCGGGCCGTCCATCACCTTGCGCGCATGGTCGTAGTCGCGGAACAGGAAGGGGATGTCCACGATCTTCACTTCGGGCACAAAGTTACCCACGGGGCCGGTGGAGGTGTTCACCAGGTCTTGCGTGCCCAGCTGGATGGCTTCGATCTGCTCGCGCTCACCGCCCAGGGCCGAGTTGGGAAAGTACTGGCACTTGTAGCGCCCTTGCGTGCCCCTTTCGACTTCATCGCAGAACACCTTGGAGCCCACGCCGTAGTGCGAATCGGGCGCCGTGGCGTAACCGATCTTGAGCGTGGTGGTCTGCGCGCCAGCCGTGGCGATCAAGCCAAACGCAAGGCCCAGGCCCGCGGCGAGAGAAGTCAGTTGCATGGTGTCTCCTGTAGGTATGGTCTTGCCGAGTGCGCCTGCGTACCTGTTGCTGAAGGCTTCGCGCAGCCAGTGCACCGGCCCGGAAAATTATGGCGCTGCAACATGGCGCAGGGCATCGGGGTTTGTGCTGGTAAGCGTGCTTATTAACGCTGCCGAACGTTGCGGGGCGCGGGGGTACGGGGGCGACAGCTGCATGGGTCGGTCGAGATGCGTGCACTGTCGATGCACGACAGTGCGAGGGGTCGATTTTTCCCTCGGCTGGCCGGCCGGGCCCGTGAAGGTTGCAGGTGCTGAAGTGCTTGAAGTGCGCTGAAGGTGGGGAGGGGTACGTCCCACTGCGGTCTTGTCAAGCGCCCCGGTCCGGCGGTAACCGGTCCGGGGCCCTGTCAGTTTGTGCGCTCCGGTAAGAACGCCTTGATGACCGAAAGTATGCGCGGCGCGGGCTGGCATTTATTTCTGTTTTTGCTCAGAAATTCTTTCATTGCAGCAAATTATTCTGCAGTGGCGTGTTTCAAGGAATAATCATCGCCATGGACCGTCTTGACCGAAAAATCCTCGCCGTGCTGCAAGGCAACGCCCGCGCCAGCCTTCAAGAGATCGGCCAGGCCGTCGGCCTGAGCCCATCGCCCTGCTGGGGGCGCATCAAGAAGATGGAAGAGGCCGGTGTCATCCAGGGCTACACCGTGCGGCTCAATCCGCAGGCACTGGGGTTGGCCGACACGGTGCTCGTGCAGGTCACGCTCGACAGCCACTCCGACAACACGCTGGAGAAATTTGGCGAAACGCTGGCCAGCATTCCCGAGGTGATCGAGGCGCACCTGGTGTCCGGCGACTACGACTACCTGCTGCGCGTCGTCGTCAAGGACACGCGCGATTACGAGCGGTTGCTGCGCGAGAAGCTCTACAAGATCAAAGGCATCCGCCACAGCCGCTCCAGCTTTGTGCTGCGCACGCTCAAGAAGGCCGACTTGCCGCTGTTCGTGGAGTAAATTTTGATAAAAAATGGCCTCTAGCGCGTGATTTATAAGCATCTATAGCTATAAAAATGATAGCACTTCGCGCCAAGGACTCTCCATTCACACGGGGCATGCAGGCGAGATGACCCATGCCGCCGAGTGTGTCTGTGGAGATGATCTGTGCCTTTTTTGCACGTCTGCAACTGCCCCATTGGGTGCGATGACCGCAGAATGGGCGCCGTTTTGGCTACATCGGCACGGCCCCGACCGGCAGGCCCGCTCCGCGTTGCACCACGCCGGTGCGCGATATTTGCCAACGAACCAGCCAGGCAGCGAGCCAGCCGCACGCGCTTGATGCTTTAGGACCACCACCATGAACCTGCGTTTCGTCGAAGCCTTCTACTGGGTGGCGTCCCTCAAGAGCGTCACCCGCGCGGCCGAGAAGCTCTTCCTCACGCAGTCGGCCATGTCCAGCCGCATCGCAGCGCTGGAAGAAGAATTGGGCGTGTTGCTGCTCGACCGGCGCGACAAGCACTTCAAGCTCACCGTGGCGGGCTCGCGTTTTTTGACCTACGCCAAGCGCATGCTGGAGCTCCAGCGCCAGCTCAAGGTCGAGATGGGGTCTGGCGGTCCGCTCGAAGTCTCGATGCGCCTGGGGGCGATCGAATCGGTGCTGCACTCCTGGCTCATCCCGTGGATCGAGCAGCTGCGCAAAGACAACCCGCTGCTGGAGCTGGAGCTCACGGTGGAATCCACCCCCGTGCTGCTCGACCAGATCCGCCGTGGCACGCTGGACGCCGTGTTTGCCGCACTGCCCGCGTCCGCCGACGGCATCCGCAGCCAGGCCGTGACGCCGATGGAGATGGTGTTCGTCGGCAACAGCAAGATCCACCGCAAGCGCCGCTACGCGCTGAGCGATTTTGTGGACACCGACATCCTCACTTTTCAGCGCGGATCGCAGCCGCATGTGTACCTGCTCGACACCTTTCGCAACGCGCAGGTGGAGCCGCGCCGTGTGCACACCGTGTCGTCGATTTCGGCCATGGTGCAGCTGGTGCAGGGCGGCTTTGGCGTGGCCACGCTGCCGCGCCTGGCGGTCGAGCGCATGCTGGCTTTTCCGGACCTGCGGGCGCTGGCCTGCGACACCGTGCTCAAGCCGCTGCCCATCCACGTGAGCTACCGCGAAGACCCGTCCTCGCCTGCGATGGACGCCATCGTGCGCTCGGCACTCGACTTCATCGACGTCATTCCAGCAACGCCGAAACGCGGCAGCAGCCGCAAGACCACGGTGACCTGACGAATCCGAGTGGGTGCGCCGCACGCGATGGCGCTGGCGGGCGGCCTGGGCCTGCGCCGCACGGTTTTTTTTTCTCCCGGGGGCTCGGGGTTAACCCTTAATTGGAGCATCCGGGTAATCCCTTGGCACCAACCTGGTTCCCTCTGCCCCAATGAAGTGCATCGAAAAAATCGATGAGCTGAGCAATATTTTTTGAATTTGCCACGACAGGTGACCCCCCAACACAATCCGCCCAACGCCAAACAAATGGCATTTCCCAACGCAAGGAAATACGGTGGATTCTGTTCAAGAAAAAGCGCTCGCGGTCTTCGGCGCTGAAGGCATCAACGATCCGCGCCACGTTCGCAGCGTTATCCGGCAGGGCGCATGGTCGTCGCACACCAGTGGCCTGGCCCATGGCCGGGTGCAGGGCAACCTGGTGATCCTGCCCGAAGCGCTGGCTGGCGACTTCCTGCGGTTTTGCCAGCGCAATCCCAAGCCCTGCCCGGTACTCGCCGTGAGCGAGCCCGGTCAGGTGGCGTTGCCATCGCTCGGTGAGGGCATCGACATCCGCCGCGATGTGCCGCAGTACCGCGTCTGGCGCCACGGCGAACTGGCGCAGGAGGTGGGCGACGTCAGCGACCTGTGGCGCCCAGACCTCGTGACTTTCATCCTTGGATGCTCGTTCTCGTTCGAGTCGGCATTGATCGAGGCGGGCATCAGCCTGCGCCACATCAACGAAGGCAAGAACGTCGCGATGTACCGCACCAATCTGCCCACCGAAGTCGCCGGGCCCTTTGGTGGCGCCATGGTGGTTTCAATGCGGCCCATGCCGGCCGCCGACGTGATCCGCGCGGTGCAGGTGACATCGCGCTTTCCCAACGTGCACGGCGCGCCGGTGCACATTGGCGACCCGGCGTTCATCGGCATTGCCGACATCGGCAAGCCGGATTACGGCGACGCTGTGGCGCTGCTGCCCGATGAGATCCCCGTCTTCTGGGCTTGCGGCGTCACACCCCAGTCTGCCATCTTGAATGCGCAGCCGGCCTTTTGCATCACCCACGCCCCCGGGTGCATGTTGGTCACGGACCTTTTCAATCACCACCTCGCCAGCTTTTAAACCAAGGAGTCTCCCCATGAAGAAAATGATGTTCGGCCTGTGCGCCGCGGCCGCCGCATGCCTGGCCCACGCCGAAACCAAGTGGGACCTGCCTTCGGGCTATGCGGTCCATACCTTTCAGGTACAGAACCTGCAGCAGTTCGTGCAGGACGTGGGCAAGGCCAGCGGCGGCAAGCTCAAGATCACGGTGCACCCCAATGCATCGCTGTTCAAGGCCAATGAAATCAAGCGTACCGTGCAGTCCGGTCAGGTGGCGATTGGTGAATTCATCCTGTCGGGCGCGGCCAATGAGGCAGCGGTCTATGGCGTGGACTCCATTCCGTTCCTGGCCACCAGTTATGCCGACTCCAAGCGGCTCGACCAGGCCTCGCGCCCGCTGCTGGTCAAAACCTTGGGCGCGCAGGGCATGAAGCTGCTCTACACCGTGCCATGGCCGGCGCAGAGCCTGTATTCCGTCAAACCCGTCACGGCCCTCAAGGACCTCAAGGGCACCAAGATGCGGGCCTACAACCCCGCCACTTCGGTGATCGCCAGCCAGGTTGGCGCGCAGCCGGTGACGATCCAGCTCGCCGAGCTTTCGGCCGCCCTGGCCACCGGCACGGTCGACAACTTCTTGACCTCGAGCGCCAGCGGCGTGGACAGCAAGCTGTATGAAAGCGTGAAGTACTTCTACGGCGTGGCTGCCTGGCTGCCGCGCAACGCGGTGGTGGTCAACCAGAAGGCCTTTGACAGCCTCGACAAGGCCACGCAAGACGCCGTGCTGGCCCAGGCCGCCATCGCCGAGCAGCGGGGCTGGGCGATGAGTGAACAAAAGGACCAGGAGTACCTCAAGGAGCTGGCGGCCAAGGGCATGCAGGTGGACGTGAGCGCCGAGAACCTCAAGAAGGAACTCAAGGCCGTGGGCGAGCGCATGACGGCCGACTGGATCAAGACCGCCGGCGACGACGGCAAGGCCGTGATCGAAGCCTACAACAGCAAGAAGTGAGCGGCACGCCATGTCTTCCATGTCTCAACCCTCTGCGGTCGCGGGCGCAGCCCCGCCCACCGTCGTGATGCCGCCGCATCTTCTGCGGCGCGCGCTGGACGGCGCCTACCTGGCCGCGGGCGCGGTGGGTGCGGCCTGCATCGCCGTGATCTGCGTGCTGATGGTGGTGCAGTCCCTGGGGCGCCAATTCGGCTTTCCCACGGGCGCCATCAATGACGTGGTGGCCTGGCTTTGCGCGGCCGCGGCGTTCCTGTCCATGGCCCACGCGTTCAAGCATGGCGACTTTGTGCGCGTGACATTGGTGCTCGAAAAACTCTCGCCCGCCATGCGCCGCAAGTACGAGCTCACGTGTCTCACCATCGCAGCCCTGGCCATTGGCTACCTCGCCTGGTGGGCCTGTGCCTTCACCTACGAAAGCTGGCAGTTCAACGAACTGGCGCAAGGCCTGTGGGCCATCCCCATCTGGATCCCGCAGCTGAGCTTTGCACTGGGCTCCATCCTGTTCCTCGTTGCGGTCATCGATGAGTGGTGGATCGTGGTCCAGGGCGGCGTACCCACCTTTGTGCGATTGGTGGAAGAGCGCCATGCCAAGGGCGACTTTTCCTCGGACCTGTAAGGAGCAAAAAATGGACATTCTTACTGTGGGCGGCGTATTGCTGCTCCTCATGCTCCTCATGCTGTCCGGCGGCGTGTGGATCGCGATGACGCTGGCCATTTGCGGCTGGGTGGGGCAGGCCTTTTTTACCAACAGCCAACCGGGGCTGAACCTTTTCTCCGCGTTCTGGGAGAGCAATGCCAGCTGGGAACTTGCGGCCTTGCCGCTCTTCATCTGGATGGGCGAGATTCTTTTTCGAACCCGGCTGAGCGAGGACATGTTCTCGGGCCTCGCGCCGTGGCTGGGGCGCGTGCCAGGGCGGCTGTTTCACACCACCATCCTGGGCTGCGGCATCTTTGGCTCGGTCTCGGGTTCTTCCGCAGCCACCTGCGCCACGATTGCCAAGGTCTCGCTGCCCGCACTCAAAAAGCGTGGCTACGACGAGAGCATCGCCATCGGTTCGCTGGCCACGGCAGGCACGCTCGGCATCCTGATCCCGCCATCCATCACCATGGTGGTGTACGCGGTGGCAGCCGATGCCTCCATCATCCGCATCTTCCTGGCAGGCTTCTTGCCCGGCTTGCTGCTGATGCTGCTGTTCTCGGGCTACATCGCCTGGTGGTCGGTGCGCAACAAAGAGCGCATGCCGGCCGACGAGCCGCCCACCACCTTCCGCGAGAAGCTGTACCTGTCGCGCAACCTGATTCCCTGCGCGTTGCTCATCGTGTTCATTTGCTGGTCGCTGGTGGCCGGCTGGGCCACCGCAACGGAATGCGCAGCGTACGGTGTGGTCGGTGCCCTGGCGCTGGCCGCCTGGTGCAGGGCGCTGACCTGGCAGAACTTCAAGGAGGGCCTGGCAGGCTCAGCGCGCACCAGCTGCATGATCATGTTCATCCTGGCGGGGGCTGCGTTCTTGACCAAGACCATGGCCTTCACCGGCATCCCGCGCGAGCTGGCCGAGTGGGTGGATTCGATGCACCTGTCGCCCTACGCGCTGATTGCCTGCCTGGTAGGTGTGTACCTAGTACTGGGCACAGCACTGGATGGCATCAGCATGATCGTGCTGACCGCTGCGGTGGTGATGCCCATGGTCGAGAAGGCCGGCTTCGATCTGATCTGGTTCGGCATCTTCGTGATCCTGCTGGTCGAGATCGCCGAGGTCACGCCGCCGGTGGGCTTCAACCTTTTCGTGCTGCAGAACATGACGGGCAAGGACAGCAACCTGATTGCCAAGGCCGCCATCCCGTTCTTCCTGTGTTTGGTGGTGTGCATCGGCCTGATCACGGCCTTTCCGCAGATCGTCACCATCGTCCCTGACCTCGTCATGGGCGCACCCAAGTAGGCACCAGGCCTTCCACTGCGTCTGCCGGCGCAACTGCACCGGCCCGTCCCCCCTTCAGGAGCTTGCCATGAAACACATGGTCTGGTTGGCCGCGCTCGCCGTGGCCCCGATGGTGCACGCCCAGGCACAGTGGAAACTTGCCACCGGCTACCGCGCCGAGTCCTTCCACACGCGCAACATCGTCCAGTTTGCGCAGGATGTGGAGCGCACCTCAGCAGGCGCGCTGCGCATCGAAGTGCACGCCAACAACGCCCTGTTCAAGCTGGCCGACATCCCTGAGGCAGTGCAGGGCGGCAAGGCCCAGGCGGGTGAAACCATCATGACCAGCCTGGTGCGCGACATGCCGATTGCCGGGGCCGATGCAGTGCCCTTTGTGGTGCGCAGCTATGCCGATGCGCGCCGCATGTGGGACTTGCAGCGGCCGCTGATCGACACGCACTTTGCTGCGAGGGGGCTCAAGGCGTTGTACGCCGTGCCCTGGCCGCCGCAGGGGCTGTTTTCCATTGCGCCTGTGCGCTCGTCGGCCGATTTCAAGGGCACGCGCATGCGCACCTACAACCCGGCAACGGTGCGCATCGCGGAGATGCTGGGCGCCGCACCCGTGGACGTTCCCATGGTCGAGGTCAACAAAGCCCTGTCGGCGGGCAAGCTCGATTCCATGATCACTTCGGCCCTGACCGGGGTGGAAAACCAGGTCTGGAGCCAGATCCGCCAGTACTACGGCATCAACGCGTGGTTCCCCAAAAACATCGTGTTTGTGAACCAGCAAGCGTTTGACACGCTGCCCGCCAGCGTGCGCCAGGCCGTCACCCAGGCGGCCACAGAGGCTGAAACCCGCGGCTGGGCCATGAGCGCAGCCGTGGCCGAGGAGTCGGTGGCCGAACTGCAGCGCAAAGGCATCAAGGTGGACCGCGCACCTGCTGAGCTCGACGCCGAGCTCAAGCGCCTGGGCGAGCGCTTCTCCAGGGAATGGGTGCAGTCCGTCGGCAACGAGGCCAACAAGATTTTCATCCCGTATTACTTTCAACGTTAACCAGTGAGTCTCATCACCATGCAAGTTCCTTCTACAGTGACCACCGCACCGGCTGGCAACCGCTGGCAGTTCTGGATCGATCGGGGCGGCACATTCACCGACATCGTGGCCAAGCGGCCCGATGGGTCTCTGACCACCCACAAGCTGCTGTCTGAGAACCCCGAGCAGTACAAGGACGCGGCGGTCGCAGGCATTCGCCACCTGCTGGGTCTGGCGCCCGGCGAGCCGGTGACACCTGCCCAGGTGGAGTGCGTGAAGATGGGGACCACGGTGGCCACCAACGCACTGCTGGAGCGCAAGGGCGAGCCCACGCTGCTCGTGACCACGCGCGGCTTTCGCGATGCGCTGCGCATTGCGTACCAGAACCGTCCGCGCTTGTTTGACCGCCACATCCAGCTGCCCGAGCTGCTGTACACCGACGTGATCGAAGCGCGCGAGCGCATGGGCGCGCGGGGCGACGTGCTGCAACTGCTGGACGAAGCCACCCTGCGTGGCGACCTGCTGGCCGCCTACGGGCGCGGCCTGCGCAGCGTGGCGATCGTGTTCATGCACGGCTACCGCTACACCCAGCACGAAAAGGCTGCGCAGCGCATTGCCCGGGAGGTGGGGTTCACGCAGATCAGCACGTCGCACGAAACCAGCCCCATGATGAAGTTCGTGAGCCGTGGCGACACCACGGTGGTGGACGCCTATCTTTCGCCCATCCTGCGCCGCTATGTGGACCAGGTGGCCAGCGAGATGCCCGGGGTCAAGCTGTTCTTCATGCAATCGTCAGGTGGCTTGACCGATGCGGGCGCCTTCCAGGGCAAGGACGCGATCCTGTCCGGCCCGGCCGGCGGCATTGTGGGCATGGCGCGCACGGCGGGTTTGGCAGGACATGAAAAGGTGATCGGCTTTGACATGGGCGGCACCTCCACCGACGTAAGCCACTACGCAGGCGCCTTCGAGCGCGAGTTTGAAACCCATGTGGCGGGTGTGCGCATGCGCGCCCCGATGATGAGCATCCACACGGTGGCGGCGGGTGGCGGATCGGTGCTGGCCTACGACGGCGCACGGTTTCGGGTGGGGCCTGAGAGCGCGGGCGCGAACCCTGGCCCGGTGAGTTATCG